>JANNOR010000172.1:0-46449 GCA_031399265.1 Cyanobacteria bacterium SOY_34_metabat_3
ATCGATGTTTGCCATCTCCAATCAAAGTTAATTTGAGGTCTATTCCCTCTTGCACGCAGGCCGCAACTGCATCGATCAACACATCGGGAGCTTTATAAAGTTGAGCCATCGTACCGACAAAAATGAGATTAAAAGTTCCTCCCTGACGCGGTAGACGAGATGAAGAAACCAGCGCCCGTTCTGGAAGGTCTACGTCCGATACGCCTACGGAAAAGTTGGGGCAAGGGTATCGTTGCTGGAGAGCTTCTTTGGTGACATAGGCGGCAGCGGCAGCTTGAACACAGTCTCGTTGCTGTTGCCGTGGAGATGACCAGCGAAAAAACGGGCGCAGGGGATGTTTTACTGACCCTGGTGCAAAGAGATCGTAGGGGTCTGCTATCACTTCCACAGCATAAGGACGCCCTGTTTGGCGTAGCATGGATTGGATAGGGGAAGTGATCGGGGAACTAACCCGCAAAATTACCGCATCGTTTGCGTTGACTGCATTTCTGGCACTTCGCCACACTTGCCATGCCTTAAGCAGATATTGCCAAGGGCCAATGTAATAGGGTATAGCCGCAAAGGAAACTCGTTCCCCGTTTGCCTCTTTCCAGTCAGAAGGCACATTCGGTACATCTCGCACGCGGGCTACTACGCGCACGCTATCAAATACTTGTAAGTATCGCGACCAAAAGGAATAGGGGAAGATGGTTTGCGCCCATACCCTGCCATCTGGCGTGCGATCGAAGCGATAATCTAAAGTAACTATAACTTGCATTATTCTTCTCGATGATAAACATGAACTTTGAGGTACAGAAGTGAGAATGGTCATTTTTGGTCTTCTACTCTTGGAATTTAGAAGGAATATGTGGAGCAAAATACCGTTGATTATCTAGCGCTAAAAACCTGCTTCTATCTTCACAATCGATGACTTTTGTTTTAGAGCTGATCCAAAGCACTAAAACTGGAAATCCAGCATTCTTAAAGAGAAAGAATATATCATTATCAAGGTCGCTGGCAAGAACTATAAAACAAAAATTGACCATCATTGGCAACAATAGTAACCGGATATCTGAAGAGTCCCATGTCACAAGGCAACGTTTAACGCGCCCTACAATAATGCCCAAAACAATAAAAGCAAACGGAACTGGCAGGGGACCAAAGTTGAGCATTATTTCGCCTGCAAGTCCGTACACCTTAGATGAAACCCATCTCCCAGGCTCTTGAGGGTTGTAAGATCCCTTGCCAGACATGACCTCGGTTCCTTCCATAGATTTGTCAGGTGGTTTATTCGGTAAAATAGCACTCGGTATCATGATAGTAGTCGCAGCAAAATAAGTTCTGCCCCACGCATATTCGTAATCACTATTGTGACGCACTATGCGGTATAGCACAAAGGCTTGAACTTCACTCCGTCCCAAGTCTCCCAACACTAAACCTTTCCAAGTTGTGCCTGGCTTTTCTTCCGCCTCCAAACGATCTTCCTGTAAAGAATTTTGAACATCCTCTATACCTCCTTGCCTTAAAAGAAGATAAAAGTACATAAAAAATAACAAAAAAACTAAGCCCACAGCAATTTCCTTTTTAGAAACTTGTCGCAGCCAGAAATGAATTATACCTAACCCCCAAAAAAGTGCCCAGATAGTGTTAGCACGACTGCCACGAAGTCCTCCAAAAAACATTTGTAGAACAAAAAATATCATTAAAACTCCTATTAATATCGGCAAACTTCGCAGTCGTTTGTACTTTTGAGCATAAATGGCAAACCCAATCAAGGCCAAAATGGGAAAGCTTTCTGAGACTATGAATAATACGCCCATACCTTGGAATTGGTTTGACTCTGTATCAATGGCAGCATTGATGTAGGCTATCACGCCACCAAATTTTTGGTAAGTAAATACCTGTAGCACTGCAGAAATCAATAGGGCGATACTAAGAAATATTGGAAACCGTTTCTGGTCAATTATCCAAATCTTTTTCTGATTTAACGGCTTTTTTTTATTTTTTAAAAAGCCAGGACTTCGCGAAAGGCGATACATGCAAATACCAAAAAAATTCAAAATTGCCATGTACCCTAGCCAAGGCCGCCAGTCGGCAGGAGGAGTATACCAAGGTTCTAACCAAGAATCCCACCTAACGTGAAGAAGCGGAGCTAAAAAAAAGAAATGGAAACCAAGTAAACCAAGAATGCCAACTGGATCGAAGATGTTAAAGCGACCCCTCCACCAATCAATAGCATCAATACCAATTAAAATCCCACTTAATGTAACAGGAATGACAAACCAGTGCAAAAACTGCTCCGACCTAGGGAGAAATTCTGCTAGTATTAAGAGGCAGAGAAAAAATGAAATAACAAAACTGTCTTTGTATATAGCTTGGCGACGGAATATAGGCTGGTTCATACAACAATACCCTCCTTAGTGAATTGAGCTTGATAAATACTTTCTAACTGCTTTACAGATATCTCAATATTAAACGGGCTAGTTTCTACCTGGGCCAAGCCATCAGACTGAGTAATGATAGAAGGCATTTCTCGCTGATGTAAAACAGCTTGAACCCACTCCGAAACAAGTTGTGATAGCGATATTCGCTGCACTAGAGGCTTAATCACATCTGCTTCCTCTGGAACAACATTAGAAAAAATACAGGGTAGCCCGGCTGCTTGTGCTTCAATTAATACTAAGCCTAGTCCTTCGTGAAGGGATGGAAAGAGAAACACATCCATAACACCTCGCATTAGATGGGGTACATCAGGTCGGACACCTGCAAAGATGACGCGATCGATCAAACCTAGCTGCAAGACTTTCTGTTCAATGTCGGGGCGGAGTGAGCCTTCACCCACTAGCAGCAGTAGCATTTTGGGTTCGTGTTTGACCACTTCCGCTGCGATTTCTAAAAGAAATAAATGGTTTTTTTGTTCTGCAAAACGACCAACATGACCAATCACAAAGGCATCACTGGGGATACCCAATTCACTACGCAGGGCAACGGGATCGATGCGATCGCGGAGTGGATTCAGATTAATACCATAGTAAAGGATTTGCCAGCGCGGATCGCTGTGCCAATCTAAACCAAAGAGGTTCGCTACTGCTTTGTGACTGCATCCCAAACCAAGAGAGGCATAGTGGGCTATCCACCTTTTTGTCAAAGTTAGATACCAGCGTCGATACCATGCTGCTCGCTCCTCGACTGCGGAGGTATCATTATGGCTGTGGGCAATACAGGTGCGTATGCCTAGCTGCTTTGCTAAGCGGAGAACGTAACCGCTAAAGTGATGAACGTGACTGTGAACGATGTCGTATGGCCCGTATTCGTTGAGGATGCGCCGGAAATTGGCTGCATAAGTCCAGGGTTGCCTGAAACCTAGACAGGGGATGATTTTACTGCCGATCGCGCGCACTTCCTCATCGTAAGCGCACGGTTTTGTCGTGTGAACTAGAAAGTCCATGTGGAAGCGATCGCGATCGATATTTCGCAAAACGTGCATCAACCAGGTTTCGATTCCGCCCCGATCCATTCCTCCAACGACGTGGAGAATTCTGATTGATTTGTAATCGCTGTTCCTGATGTTTGGATTCATATCTATTCGCCAATTTCGCTAGTTAAGAATATTCATTGCTGCGTGGAAGTCCGGACCAAGCATATAATCAGTCCTATTGGGCAGATTTTTCAACGATAGGAAGACTGTCTTTAGCCCCTGTTGGTTAGTATTACCTTTAGATTGAATCGCAATCGCAGCCTCAGATGCACCGGCAGGAATTGTCAGAGCATTAGGAATAGTTTGGTAATCTGTTCCATTTTGAGCCGTTCCCCGAATCACGTATTTTACTGTTAATGCTTGACCCAAGTCGCCGGTGCGAGTGATGCGAAAGTGTCCTGTTTCCCCAGATGCAGACGTATACAAATTTGTCGCTGTAATGTTGACAATGCTTGGATTGCTGCTGGTAAATTTTAAATCAACATATTGATTAGCTACTTGAAAATAAGCATCTTTTGAATTTAAAGCCAGTTTACCTTCTACGTACAGGTTGTTAAAGATTACATTGCTGATATTACGTTGAGAATCATAACCCTCAAACACTGAGCTTTTGCCACCGTGATCGTCCACAATCAGATTATCAACATAAACGTTTCTAATCGATCCCAAAGTCTCACTGGAGGATGTAGCTTCCCACGATGCTACCATAATGCGCCACTGAAATAAATCGGCAGACATCGATCTTTTTGGCAGAGCGTCCAGGATGTCTTCAACTCTAATATTCTTGAAAAATATATTTTTAAAACTAGTACCTCCTGTAACAGGCCAGAAACCTGAAAAATTGCCTGTATACACCACATCGATATTTTCGTAGGTTATATTTTGGATTGCATCTTGCTCCGTAGTCGTGCCTAGTTTGAAACAACCATCTGCATAAAATACAGAATTTACGACATTAATATTTTCATTGTCTTTGATATAACTCTTTTTGTCACCACCGTGAGCTGTAGCATCATCTGTACCTAGATAAAGAACATTTTCAACCGTTATGTTTCTTGATGAGATAAAATCAAAGCCATCTGTATTGCCAAAATCTTTGGGATCTGCCAAGATTTTTACGTTGTATATTTGCCAATTTTCTAAATGTGACATCCAGACATTGGCTACACACGGATCTAGGATAATAATATCCTGAACCAGCACATTATTAGCCTTCTCTCCCAAAATTAAACCGTACCATCCTCCGCGAGGACGCCAGTAAGAGCCATTGCCTTTTATAGCTCCGCGTCCCATAATTTTTACATTGTTGACGTTTTCCATAGATATTAGCCCCAGCCCGTAGGAAGGGTTAATTTCTTTGGTTGCTTCCAGCACAGCACCTCCCGCTAAATATATGGTCATATTGCTCTTGAGATTGAGCTGTTTAATTTTGTAGATGCCAGGAGGGAAATAAAGCACGCCAAGTTTTGCTGAAACGTCGTTTATGGCTTGTTGAATAATTGTTGTCGCATCGCTTTTACCTGTGGGGTCAACACCGTAGTCTATGATATTTTTCACATTTGGCTGACCGAGAGCCGGCGGGCTATCTTCCAACGGATCTGCGAAAATAAACAATTTTTCCTCTAACGCATTTACTTGATGGAGGATCATTTTTCTGGGTACGGCAATCGAAAAAGAAATTTTATTGCCGTTGTTTGTTGATTTGAGATTGTACCGCTTCGGACTCAAAGTATATTTTTGGATATTTTCTTTAGCGGTAATCTCAATATTAGCTATCCCTGCAAAAGCGAAGTGCACGTAACTCACCGAGTTGTATTTTTCTGCCACTATAGGCTGACCATTTACTGTTACTGAATATGTACTGCTTGGTTGGGATAATTCTGATGTGGGGTATGTGATGAGCATATTGTCATTGCTGGTTGTTGTGATGAGCATATTGTCATTGCTGGTTGTAGAGCAAGTATTAACCGCCAACATAACTAGCACTGCTAAGCAGATAAGCACTAGGAAACGGCCAATTCTTTTGAGTCGAACCCAGCTATCAGAGATTAATATTTTTCTATTTTTCATGATGCTTCTATTTTTCATGAGGCAAAAAAGCGAAATCTTGCGAAAAAATACCAACTTTACGCAAAACTCGGTAAAGATTGTAAGAAAAAGGATAATTTACTAATTGTGCAGCTCGTCCTTTTCTAGCGCTACGATTGTTATACGGGCTTGGTAAAAGTTTGTCTTTTACTGCTTGAATATCTAATACATAGGTTGGCTTATCCTGCAAAACCCAGTATTCAGGGTAGGGAAATAAAGATGGAAGAGGAGCGGAAACATCGGCCCACTTAGGAAAATCAACCTTGCCTGAAAATGGAGTAAACAAGCTTTGAATTTTTTGGATTTCTCCCAGCATAAAAGTTTTAGTTCCGTGAAAATGAATGGGTACGTTCATTAGCACTCTGCCCTGCGACTTGCACACACGAAAACACTGGTAAAGTCCCCATTGAAGTGAACAGCCATACTCGCCCCAATGTTCCATTGTTTGATTTCCAATCACTAGATCGAAGTATTGATCGGGAAAAGATAAATCTGCTAAATTTTCAATTCTAGTGGCAGCCGTTTTTTTGCCAAAATATTCTGGTTCAGTATCTATTCCTTCGTAATAGGCCCCTACGTTTTGGCAATATTTTTTGATAATATCCCACGAACCGCAGCCAATATCTAAAACGCGCATACCAGGCTCAATTAAACTGAGATAGTCTTCGACAATGGGAATCATGCAAGCTCCTAATGGCGGTGGCGGGAGTTCTCTACCTAGGATCTCGCTAGCTTTTGTATATGCAGAACATTGGTTATTTACTAACATCCGACACTCTGAACATTTAGGCATAACTGTCTACCTCTTATTTTTTAGATCCGAACAACGTGTAACTTGTGGAGTGCATGAATGAGAACTCCGACAGTTATACTAACTTGAACGATCGCCCCAACGATCAGCGCGATCGCCGCCCCTCGCACTCCCTGTGTCGGAATTAACCAGAAACAAGCGATCGCACAACTCCCCGTTACCAAAACAAACAAAGGCATTTGCACCCGAAAGTATCTAGCCGCCGTCATCCCGTAACCCAAAAAGGAAGAAACGTAACCCATACCCGCAGCCACCATCAGCCACGCGAACAAATCTGCCCGCTCAGCATACTCCGGCTTATAGAGTAAAGTTAGGATTTCCCGGCCAGCAACAACAGCGACAAAAACGCCTCCCGCACCTAACATCAAGCCAACCCCCACCAGCTTCAGCAAAAGTGTGCCAAAAGCAGTGCTATTTCCCGCCGCATAATATTTTGCCAGCCGCGGACTTGCAGACTCCGCAAGCGCACTCACTACCATCTGCCCAACCACCATCAGGTAAGACATTGCAGCGAAAATCCCTAGTTCCCGTTCGCCCAAATATCGCTCGATAAAGTATCGAGGAATATTAGTATTCAGCGAAATCAACATCATCACAAAACCCAGAGGTAAAGCAAGCCAAACTAACTTGCTCAAAGTTTTTCCCTCCCAGCGCGGGTACAAGGGATTTTTGGTTTTTGTAGGTTCAGCATCGGCAAGTAGTAAATCTTCTGGCTCTCTCCCCTGCGAGGAATTTTTTAAAATTAATCTACCATTGCGAAGATCCCAGCCGAATAGGACTAAACCCCACGCAACTGCTAATCCGATCGCTCCCCCTACAACACTCCGAGTCAGGGAAACTCCGATGCCTAAAAGTAATAACGACAAAGGCCCTTTAATCATCAGGGCGATCGCAATCCGATCCATCCGTTCGTGTTGTTGAATCAGTCCGTAAAACACGTCGCTGATCGACTCAAATGCCTTCGCCAGGGCGATCGCCAAAATCACCAGCGAAGTCTCCCACCGATATCCAGCTTTGAGCGTAATTCCCGCAATTATCAAGAGTGCTAACCCAGTTCCAATTAACCTCAGACCCAGATAATCACTGAAAACATAGTCCCCTTTGGCATCCGTCGCTTGGATACCTCGCAGTTGCAAATTAGTAAACATGATAACAGGTGCTGTCACCGCCAGACCCAAGGTAAATTGACCCACCATTTCAGGACTGCCTAATTTAGCCAGCACCACCAACATCCCCCACTGGGAAGCCGCATAAATGAGGTTGCCCGTGAAAGTCCAGGAAAAATTCCGGCGTAGTGTTAGTGGTTTCAACTGTTGCATTAGTAGCTAATTACCTGCTTGCTAATTTGTCTCTTCAAAATCGTGTATTTGCCCTCAAAAAATATTAACAAATGCCCCCTTAACTATTAACAGCCAGATCCCCCATCAATTTTTTTACCTGAGAGCCTTCTACAGGCTTAGAGAAAAAATATCCCTGTCCGTAGACACACTTCAAAGCTTTGAGCTGAGCTATTTGCCCGAGCGTTTCTACTCCTGTAGCAATCATACCCATACCTAAATCCTGAGTGATCGCCATAATTTTCCGAAGAATTTCTAAGTTCTGGTTGCTAGCATCCAGCCCGCTGACTAGAGAACTATCTAGCTTTAAACAGTCAAATTTCCCATACTTCAGCCGCGTCAATTGATAGAGCTGAGTTAATGATACATCACTCAGACCGCAATGGTCAATTTGTACTTGCACCCCTAAAGTTTTAACTTGGACAAAAACCGACCCAGCTAACTCAGGATTTTGCGTCACCACATCTTCAGGAATTTCTATCCTCAAACTCGAAGCATCAAGATTTGTTTCCTTCAATATTTGGTCTATAGTCTCAATTAAGTCGGCGTGGAACAACTGTTTGTTGGTCAGATTCACGCTGACTGTTAAAGGAGAGTTAAGACGAAATTGTGACTGCCAAACTCGCGTCTGGCTGCAAGCTTGGCGCAGCACCCACTCGCCGATCGGCACAATCAAACCCGTTTCTTCTGCCGCTGGTAGGAATTCGTCTGGCCACAGCAAACCTCGATGCGGGTGCTGCCAGCGTAACAGCGCTTCAAAGCTACTAATCTGATTAGTTTCCAGGCAGACGATCGGCTGATAGTGAATCCGAAACTCCTCATTTGCCAGAGCTACCTGCAAATCATTCTCTAACTGCACAGATGCTGCACTACTAATCTTTGCCGTATCTGTTGTTTTTTTGGCTGGATTGGCGTGCAAATTGGCTGTTGAATACCCCGGTACATACTCAGGGACTAACTGCTGTAGTATTGAGACGATTAAATTAGCATCATTGCGATCGCCCGCTTGACAAAGGGCTTCTACTTCCTCGTCAATATTTTCTTTCACTAGGCGGCTGGCATTGCCAAGACTGAGAATTTTTTCGTGTTGAGTGCGGTTGTATTTCTCGCCCGGAATAAATAGCTCTTCAAACAATTTTTCTCCCGGCCGCAGCCCTGTAAACTCGATTTCTATGTCTTTGCCCACTTCATATCCTGAGAGCCGAATCAAATCCTTTGCTAAATCACAAATTCTGACAGGTTCCCCCATCTCCAGCATGAAAACTTCCCCGCCATTGCCGATGACTGCTGCCTGCAAAACCAGTTGAACTGCTTCGGGAATTGTCATGAAATAGCGAGTGATATCTGGATGGGTAATTGTGATCGGCCCGCCCTCAGCAATTTGTCGTTTGAAAGTAGGTACGACGCTACCGCGGCTGCCAAGAACATTACCGAAACGAACCACTACAAACGGGTTTTTGCTTTTTTTGGCTGCTTGCAGCACCAGCATTTCGGCAACTCTTTTGCTAGCTCCCATAATGCTAGTTGGATTCACCGCTTTGTCGGTGGAAATCATCACAAATTGTTCCACATTGTATTTCAATGCCATATCCAGCAGATTTTTCGTCCCCCGCACATTGTTAGTAATCGCTTCCGGCGGGTTTAATTCCATCATGGGTACGTGTTTGTGAGCGGCCGCATGAAAAATGATCTCTGGTCTCATTGTGAGAAAAACGTACTCTAAGCGATCGCGAAAGCGAATATCGGCCATAAAGGCTGTCACCCGAGTAATATCTGTTTGGGTTTTGCTGTTATTTTTGATTTCTGACAGGATTTTTCCTAGTTCTTGTTGAATATGGAATACAGAATTTTCTCCGTGTCCGACGATGATAATTTCTGCCGGAGCGCACTTTAATATTTGCCGGCAAAGTTCGCTGCCGATGGAGCCACCCGCACCAGTAATTAGAACTTTCTTGCCTCCAATCAATCCCAAGACTTTCTCAACATCGGTTTCAATGGGTTCGCGGCGGAGCAAGTCCTCAATCTTTACTTCTCTGAGGCTACCTAAACTTACAGGACCATTCATGATTTCATTGAGGCCGGGGAGGGTGCTGGTTGGAATTCCAATTGACTGGCAAATTTCTACGATTTCCCTAATCTCTTTTCCCAGAGCTGAGGGGATGGCAATTATGACTTTGGCGATATTTAGCGATCGAACTACTTCGGGAATGCTACCACGATTGCCGACTACAGTCAGTCCGCGAATCTGCTTGGAGATTTTTTTGGGGTCGTCGTCAATGAAAGCGATTGGATGGAGTCCTACCTCCGGGCTCCTCTGCATCGAGAGCACCAGAGATGTGCCTGCACTGCCCGCACCGACTATCAGGATGCGATCGCCCTGCTGAACTTTCCACGGTTTTTGGTTCAATCTTTCGAGGGCTGGAATGCTGAAACGAATCGCCGCAACTAACAAAAAGCTGATCATAGCCTCTAGTAGCGGCAGCGATCGTGGCAGATTTGCGATCGGCGAATTATTTAGGTGGTAGAGTTTTTGGAACAAGATAATTTCTACTCCTAGGGATATACCTATCAGCATCGCTATTTGTGCCATTTCTTCCAGACCGGCATACTGCCAGTAACGCTTGTATAAGCCGCCGGCATAAAATACTATAAGTTTGACTGCTACAAATAATACTGTAATTAAAGCCAGACTCTGTAAGTAGGGAGCCAGATTCAATATGCCATCTAAACGAATTGCCAGGGCCAATAACGGTGCGATCTGAAAACAAATTGCATCTATTATCAAAAAATGACTGGTTGTTAATCGCACGAACACTTTACTGAGTTTTTTTATGTTCTTATTCATGACACCCTATGCTACACAACAAGTTTACCCCAACTAGATCTAGTACCTCCTGCTGAGGTATTTTTTTCTACCACCCTGCCCGCTGAAATTAATCAGCCTTTTTATCGGGCATCACTCAAGTATTTTTTACTTAACAAAAAAAATAAGAATATGTCCCATCTCTTAATTTCCTTTTTGACATTTATTTGGTTGATTAAATTTTTAGATTCCAGCTTATTGCTGAGTTTATCATACTCTACTGGTTCGATCGCTCATAACTTTATAAAGTTATAATAATTATTATTTAATTATTATTAACTAAAATATATTGTCTTTAGGGGGATGGCAAACAACATATGTGCTAAAACCATGACAGTGTTTGACTTAAATCATATAAGGGCTCTCCTCAATAATGAGTTTAAAATCCTAGGGCGTGTTTTCTTGCCTCGTTGTATCCTAGAAAATAGGCGAGCTCCGGTAGGGAGTCTTGAGGAATCGAGGAGACTTAAGTACGCAACAGTGGGATTCGTTAAAACCGCTACTTCCACCGCTCCAACCCAAAACCAGTAAGCCTGCGTCATGACCACCGACAGGTTGTGAATGGCATCCAGAGG
The DNA here is from genome assembly GCA_031399265.1 of Cyanobacteria bacterium SOY_34_metabat_3. Taxonomy (GTDB): domain Bacteria; phylum Cyanobacteriota; class Cyanobacteriia; order Cyanobacteriales; family Microcoleaceae; genus Microcoleus. Next base: position 11,132 of record JANNOR010000172.1, read on the forward strand.
ATACTCATAACCGGGGCGTTATGGCAAGACCTGCGGTGAACGTTATAGCAAGTGGGAAAGCGTGGCAACACGGTTTTATCGGTGGCAAAAAGCCGATATTTGGAAACAAGTCTGAGAAGGCCTACAAGCCGATGCGGACTAACTCCGAAAGCTAGACTGTCCGGTTCATTAGGTCGATCGAACCGTGATTCTTGCACACCAACACCCCGAGGGTGGAAAAAAGGGGGCGAATCACAGGAGAAACTAGGTCGTTCTCGTGGTGGTTTTAGTAGCAAAATACACATCGGTTGTGAGGGTAAAGGTAAACCCATAACTTTTCTTCTGAGTCCAGGTCAACGTAACGAGTCAATTTTTTTAGAACAATTGATGGAAATCTTGAGCAGTAAGCGCATTCTGGTGCAGATAGATCGTCCGCGTCTACCCCCTGAAAGAGTGGTAGGAGACAAGGGCGATCGCACGTCGTCGCATCCGTAGTTATCTACGGCGAGGTATCCGTTTTACCATCGCACGACTTTCAAATGAACTACGTCGCGGTCCTTTTAGCCCTGAAATCTACCCTCAATGCAATATAGTTGAATGTGCTATCAACCGACTCAAGAAATGGAGACATATTGCTACCCGATATGAGAAATTGCGTGCAAATTATACAGCCATGATTACGATGCCTGCATTCTGTTGTGGTTAGAGTTTGAAAACACGCCCTAGGGTGTTAGAGTTTACAAAAAATTATTTTTCGGGAGTAACAGATGGAATCAACTGAAAGTGGTATGGGATTTCAGGAATACTGGCAGATTCTGAAGCGCAGATGGCTGCCAGCCTTAGCTGTATTTGCCTCGGTTGTTGCACTCACCACCTACGGCACGCTGAAGCAAAAAGCAGTTTATGAAGCAGAAGGAAAGCTGTTATTTAAGAAAACAACTCCTGGATCTGCTTTAACAGAATTGGGCAAAGAAATCGGACAGTTGACTCCTGCGGCGGAGCAAAGCAACCCTCTGACTACCGAGGTCGAACTGATTCGTTCTCTAGAAAATGTCGAAAAAACTATAAATAGGCTTCAGTTAAAAGATGAAAAAAATAAACCTCTTAAAACAAAAGATTTTTTTAAAAAGCTGACAGTAGCTACAATTCGGGGAGCTGATATCCTGACTGTTTCCTACAAAGACCAAAACCCGAAGATAGCAGCCGAGGTCGTAAAACTCCTGATAAACTTTTATATAGATAACAATCAAAAAGTGAATCGCTTACAAGCTGTGTCTCTTCGACAGTTTATTGAAAGGAAACTGCCTAACTCCGACCAAGCTATGCGGAAAGCAGCGGCCGAATTGAGGAAATTTAAAGAAGATAATAAAGTTGTAAATCTTGAAGAAGAAGCTAAATCAGCAGTAGCAGTTATGGCGGGACTAGAAAGTCAAATCAACCAAGCTAAGTCGGATTTGCTCAATGCCAGTGCTAAGTCCAAAGCATTTGAAGACGAATTACAAATGAATCCCCAGCAAGCATTGACCGCCAGCACTCTCAGCCAATCTAGCACTGTGCAGGAAGCTCTGAAAGAGTACAAACAAATAGAGCGTCAGTTAGCAATAGAGCAAAATCGCTACCTGGATAATTCGCCTATAATAACTAGGTTAGAAACTAAAAAAGCTACCATAAAAGCTTTACTAGACCAACAAATACAACAAGTTTTAGGTGGCCAACAGCCGTTGCCCAATCAAAGTTTACAGATAGGAGATGTGAAACCAAAACTGATCGAAGAATTTATCAAGGTAGATGTAGAACGCCAGGGTTTGGCTGAGCGAGTTACTATTCTATCAAATGCTCTAGCTGGCTACAAGCAGCGGGTAAAAGTTTTGCCGAAGCTAGAGAAGGAAAAGCGGGAACTTGAAAGGAAACTCCAAGAAGCCGAAGCGGATTATCAGGAATTGCAAAAAAAACTCCAGCAAATTCGGATTACTGAAAATCAGCAAGTGGGGAATGCTCGGATTATCCAAAAGCCGAGCGTTCCCGAAGAACCAGTGGCTTCTCGCAAGTCTTTATTGCTGGTATCGGGCAGCTTGTTGGGAACTCTGCTGGCGATAGCTGCGGCGATGCTTTTAGAGTCTCAAGATAAGTCTGTCAAAACTATTGAAGAGGCGAGGGAATTGTTTGGTTTTACTTTGTTGGGGGTGATTCCTTTCCATAGAAAGCCTGAAAAAAATACTCGGCGCAATTCCCGGTCGCTGAAGTCGGCGGCGCAGGATTTAGAGCTATCTCCCCCACAGATTGTGGTGAGAGATACTCCTCATACTTCGAGCAGTGCTGCTTACCGGATGCTTCAGGCAAATCTGAGGTTTCTGAGTTCTGATAAAGAGCTGAAAGTGATTGTTGTCAGTAGTTCGCTACCGCAAGAAGGCAAGTCTACTGTAGCGGCTAATTTGGCTGTGGCTATAGCCCAATTAGGACGGAAGGTTTTGCTGGTAGATGCGGATATGCACTGTCCTGTTCAACATCGGATTTGGGAACTTCCCAATCAAGTAGGCTTGAGCAATGTCATAGTCGGACAAGCTGGGTTTGGGGATGCGATCGCCCAAGTCATGGATAATTTAGATGTGCTCACTTGCGGGGTGATTCCGCCTAATCCAATGGCTCTCTTGGATTCGCAGCGGATCACTTTATTAATTAAGCAATTTTCGGCTAGTTATGATGCAGTGATCGTTGATTCTCCTTCTTTGAATGTTGCTGCTGATGCTCTGATTCTCGGGAATAAAGCAGATGGGATTTTATTGGTAGTGCGGCCTGGTGTTCTTAATTCTGGTACTGTGGCTTTTGTGAAGGAGCTATTGAAGAAATCAAGTCAGCACGTTCTGGGCTTAGTGGTGAATGGAGTAAGTCCTAAAAACGAACCGCACAGCCATTACTATTTTACCAATGAATCTTATGCTCAAGACCAGAGTCCTGGTATCAATAAAATAACGAATAACCAGTAACCAATAACAACAGTTAACTGTTAACTGTTGTTATTGATTATTGGCAGCCGCACTTTGAAAGTCGAGCCTAGTCCTTCGCCGGGACTTTCGGCCCAGACAGTGCCGCCGTGGAGTTCCACGAGATGGCGGACGATCGCCAATCCCAGCCCCAATCCGCCGTAATTGCGCGTAGAAGTGCTGTCAGCTTGGCGGAAGCGATCGAACACAAACGGCAAAAACTCCTTGCTGATGCCAATTCCCGTATCGCTGACGGCGATCGCCACAGAGTGAACCGGAGACAGCAGGGCGCTACCGGCTCCTCCCGGTTCCCGCTCCTCCGAGAGCCGGATTTCCACGCGACCTCCGGGCGGCGTAAACTTAATCGCATTCGAGAGCAAATTCCACACCACCTGCTGCAAACGAGTAGCATCGCCCCTCACAGCGCTGACCCCTTCGCCGTAAAAAGTCGCCAATTCAACTTCCCGAACTTCAGCATCAGGGCCCAGCGCCTTCACGGCTGTTTCTACAGTCCGCACCAAATTCACCGGGGACAGCTTCAAACACACTTTGCCGCTCACAATCCGGGAAACGTCCAGCAAATCCTCAATCATCTGAGTTTGCAACCGCGCGTTTCGCTCGATCGTCTCCAAAGCCACAGCCGTTTTTTCGTCACTCAACTTGCGCTGCCGCAGTATCTGGGCCCAGCCCAAAATCGCGTTCAGAGGCGTCCGCAACTCGTGAGAAAGCGTTGCCAAAAACTCGTCTTTAATCCGGTTGGCTTCCGCCGCTTCCCGGTAAAGTCGCGCATTGTCGATCGCCACCGCCGCATCCCGCGCCAAATCCTCCAGCAACACCAAATCGCCCTCGCTGCAGCGGCGGCCGGACTCCCCGCACAGCAGCGAAATCGCTCCCAGCGTCCGCCCGCGAGCGATCAGCGGCACGCAGATTGCCGACAGCGGGGTGTGGGAGCGCAGCACTTTCAGCAGTTCGCTGTCGGACACCACCGCCTCCACCGCCCAGCCGGGTATTTCTGGGTAAAGCTTCGACTCCCCAGTCCGCAGCACCTTTGCTACTCCGTGGCGTCCCTGGGGGTCTACGGGCAAGCGCAGGTCGATTTGCCACAGCAGAGCGACTTGGCTCGGATCTGAATTGGCAACTGCTTGCAAGCGGATCGAGCCGTCGGGCTCCATTAAATGCACGCAGCACCAATCCCCCAGCCCCGGCACCGCTAAATCTGCCAAACCTTGCAGCGCCTCTTGGTAATCCAGGGAAGCCGACGACAGCAAAGCCAAAGCTCGCGCGCGGAAATCGGCTGTTTGGGTCTCTCGCTGGCGATCGTCAATATCCGTACAAGTCCCGAACCACTTGATAATTTTCCCCTCAGCATCCCGCACAGGCAATGCCCGACCCAGATGCCAGCGGTAAGCCCCGTCAGATGCCCGTTTAAAGCGGTATTCCACCTCGTAAGTCTCCCCCGTCTGAACCGAGGTGTTCCAGCGTTCCAGGCAGTTTTCCACGTCATCTGGATGCAGAACTGGCGACCACCCCCAGCCTTGAGTTTCCGCAAGCGTCATGCCGGTATATTCAAACCAGCGCTGGTTGTAGTAGTCAACCCAGCCATCGGGCAAAGCAGTCCAAACTATCTGGGGGATGGCTTCAGCGAGGACGCGGTACAACTGTTCGCTGGCTTCGGCTTGGAGGCGGGCGGCCTGTTCTCGCGCCAAGGCTAGATTCCGCTGTGCTTCGGCTTCTTTGCGATCGCTGATGTCGCTAATTACGCCGATCCATTTCCACGGATTGCCTTGAGAGTCAAGCACTGCTTTGCCCCGATCGATCCAGTGGAGCCAGCCGCCGCCCCGGCACTGCACGCGGTATTCCTGAAAAAATGGGGTTGCAGAACTGTCTGGCGCGCTCAAATACCGATCGACTGCGGCCAAAACTCGATCGCGGTCGATCGGGTGCAAGATACTGTTCCAAGCTGCTCTCGTCCTCGGAAATCCGCCTTTTTCGTACTCCAAATGTTCGTCTACGCGACCGAACCACAGCAAGATGCCCGTCTCGATATCCCATTCGTAAATCAAATCGCTGGCACTTTCGGCAGCCATCCGAAACCGTTCCTCAGACTGCCGCAAAACTTTCATAAAGTTAAAGCGTTCCGTCACATCCAAAACCAGAGACAGCACCGATATCAACTGTCCAGAATCGCTGTAAAAAGCCGAATTGTACCACTCGCAGTGCAGCAGCGAACCGTACTTATCGTAATTACTGTTGCGAACAACATTGCACCGAGCCTGTGGGTTTTTTAAACTATAAATTGCCGATCGTACATTTTCAACATCGCCGTCACCTATAAATTTCCATTCGCTAAAATGCTTGCCTAAAACTTCTGTTGCATTCCACCCAAAAATCTTCTCGGCCGCCGGCGACCACCCGCTAATCCGAAAGTTTTCATCCGATTCTATCACCGCTAGGGGCGTATTTTCAAAATGAGAAGTAAGTTTTTGCAGCGCGTCGCGCAGGGATGATTCTACTTGCTTTCGCCCAGTAATATCGCTAAAAGAAATAGCAATTCCGTCGCCCAATTTAACTGTCATAATCCGAAACCAGCCGACAATGCCTTCGCTGTTGTAAGAAATCTCGGTATCGAGGGGAATTCCTGTTTCTACAACTTGCGCGTAACTGTCGAACAAACTGCGATCTTTATGACCGGGCAGCACTTGCAGCAATCGCTTGCCGGTTAATTCGCCCGGGGTGCTTTGCTGAATTTTTGCCGCTGCGGGATTGACGTATTCCCATTCAAAATCTACAATTTTTGAGCCGTCGCGAATGGTGCGGAACACGTTAAATCCGTCTAGAGATAATTCCTGAAAAACGCGAAAGCGTTCTTGGCTTTCTTGCAGTTTGCCTACAGTGTCAAACAAAATCTCCTCGACTCGCTCGCGCTGCGCTATTTCTGCCAGCAATTGCTGGTTAATTTGCTGGAGTTCGGTTATTGGAGAGGTGGCGAAACCAGTAATTATAAAGTTTGTTTGCGGTCGATCGGTCTTTTGATTTCCCAGCCCTGTATTTGCTGCGGCTGAGGCCGCCGCCAAAAAAGCCAACAGTTGAGAAAGCGAAGGTATCAAGGACGCTACAGCCCACACAGAGATGACAGCAGTAGCGGTGGCGATCGAACTTGACAGCCATTCGCCCGGATGCGCCAGCATCCAAACCTGCATCAGGTGAGTTGTGCCGACGCAGAAAAACCAGGCTCCTAATAGGACAAACCCCTTGCTCAAAGGCACGTCCCACTGCTTCCGGGCAAAGTAGCATATCAGCATCGCTGGAATTGAGTAACAAGCCAAGGCAATTAGCAAATCGCTGACTGCGTGCAGTCCTATTAACTGCGGTTGCCACTGACAACATCCACCTTGCGGAATAAAATTGTGGTTAAATGACATAATCTTGAGAAATTGCATTGACTCACCTTTCCCGTGCGATCGATCGTACTTGCACTTTTGTTGCTGGCGGGCTAATTCCTAGTGTATACAGAAACAAACAGAAAATAACAGTGACTTGAGTCTGGGATGAAAGTTCACCTCTGTTTAAAACCAGCCTGGAATACTCGTACATTTATTGACAGGTTTAGGCAGTATAAGATACTATAAAACCCAAGGAGGTAGGAAATTAAATTTTATTTTTTGAATTCAAAGCTTAGCAAAAAAGAATCGATTTAGCGCAATCAATGAAGCAATTATAACTGTGCAATTACTTCAAACTATTTAGTAGCAAGCTGGCAAATATCTCTAAATGTATTTTGATTAAATCGATTTTGTAAGCAGTTTGCAGGTGCAAAAATCTATTCAATATTGGATGATAGAACTCTAATTTTGCGAGCGCAAAATCGATTCGAGCAAGTTCATTCGCAGACTCAAACGTCCCCCAGTCTCGCCCCGCAATCAGAAGATCGAAGCAGCGCTAGCACCGTCGGGCCTAAAGTCGAGTTAGCAGTCAACCGTCAACTGTATGAGTGCAACCGGAATTGAACTCGAAACTAATCTGTACCTGTATCAAAATCTACTAAATTCTTCTACTAAATCGGTTAATGTCTCTGATGATCCTCGATAAAAATATCTGAAACCATCTCCTATTAAACATCCATGCGCTTAGAGCAGCTTCAAGCATTTCTTTCCGTTGCCCAAACCGGTAGCTTTCAGCAAGCCGCGCGGAAATGCGGCGTTACTCAATCGACGATTAGCCGTCAAGTGCAGGGACTCGAAGCGGAAGTGGGTTTGTCGCTGTTTCACCGCAGTGCCCACGCCAAGCTGACTGTCGGAGGGGAACGCCTGTTACCTCACGCTCGCAAAATCTGTCAGACTTGGCAAAATGCTGCTGAAGAATTGGAAGATTTGCTGGCGGGAAAGCAGCCGGAACTGTGCGTGGCTGCGATTCACTCGGTTTGTGCTGCTTATTTGCCGCCTGTGCTGCAAAAGTTTTGCCGCGATTATCCAGAGGTGCAGTTGCGGGTGACAGCCCTGGGGAGCGATCGAGCTCTGAAAGTTCTCAAAGACGGTTTGGTGGATATCGCGGTGGTGATGAACAACCGCTATTTTACTCAAGCCCCGGAAATGTTGGTTCAGGTGCTTTACAATGAGCCGATCGAGGTGTTGATGGCGGCGAATCATCCCCTGGCCCAGTACGATCGAGTACCTTGGCCGGAATTGATTTGTTACCCGCAAGTGGTGTTTAAGGACGGGTATGGAATGCAGCGGATGGTGCAAGAGCAATTTGGACGCATCGGTGCTAAACTTCATGCTGTTTTGGAACTCAATACTCTCGATGCTTTTCGGGGTGTGGTGCGACAGGGAGAATTGATTGCTTTGCTGCCGCATTCAGCTTTACTTGAGGCTGTGGGCGATCGCACTTTAGCAATTCGGTCGATCGCCAGCGAGAGTGCAAATTCCAAGGTTTCGGCGATTGGTCAATCGGTAGCTGATCCGACTTGGACTCGCGAAGTTGTGATGGTGACAACTCACGATCGAATGCAAATTCCGCCGATCGCCCATTTCTGCCAATTAGTACGCGAATTTGTGCCGCCATTTGATTTAATCAAGCTCGGAAAATCAGGTATTTAATTTGCGACTTATCATGTTTTTTAGTTAACTGTTGTCTGTTGTCGGTTGACTGTTCTCTTTCTAATAACAAATAACAAATAACAAATAACAAATTCCCAATTCCCAATTCCCAATTCCCAATTCCCAATTCCCAATTCCCAATTCCCAATTCCCAATTCCCAATTCCCAATTCCCAATTCCCAATGCCCAATTCCCAATTCCCAATGCCCAATTCCCAACTTCAAAAATTATGAGTAACGCATTTAGAGAATTGCTGCGAAAAATTGGCAGCGGAGTACACACAGGAGAAAATTTAACCCGATCGGAAGCAGCAGCAGCCACGCGGATGATGCTGTTGCAAGAAGCAACAGCAGCTCAAATCGGAGCTTTTATGATTTCCCACCGCATCAAACGGCCAACGGGCGAAGAATTAGCCGGAATGCTCGATGCTTATGAAGAATTGGGGCCGATGCTTGCTCCCCCAAACCGAGAAAAAGGGTTTGCAGTATCTAGTGTTGCTGTATTTGGAGTTGCCTACGACGGGCGATCGCGCACAGCTCCAATTAGCCCAATAACCGCCCTAATTTTAGCCGCTAGGGGCGTCCCAGCCGTCATGCACGGGGGCGATGTCATGCCAACAAAGGAAGGCATTCCCCTGATAGAAATTTGGCGCGGTTTGGGAGTTGACTGGAGAAAACTCACTTTAGAAAAAGTCCAGCAAGTTTTTGACAGTACGGGTTTGGGCTTTGTTTACCTTCCCAAGCATTTTCCTCAAGCCGCCTCTTTAGTCCCCTACCGTCGCGAAATTGGCAAACGCCCGCCTTTTGCGACAATGGAGTTGATGTGGTGTCCCTGTGCCGGCGATGTTAATATCATCTCCGGCTACGTCCACCCGCCGACAGAGGGTATGTTTCAAAAAGCCTTTGAGTTGCGGGGAGTCAAGAATTATACCACAGTCAAAGGATTGGAGGGAAGCTGCGACTTGCCGCGCGATCGTACTGCGATTATCGGGGTTTCTAAGCCGGGCGCTGAGTTCGAGCGAGTGCTTTTGGCTCACGGAGATTACGGTTTTAGCAACACAAATCCAGCTTTTGAATCGGCATCTGAGTTATTCAAACAAATGCAGGAAGTTTTGCTGGGAAAACCGTCAGAATTGATGCAGTCTGCTATCTGGAACGGCGGATTTTATCTATGGCGCAGCGGAGTTTGTTCCGATATAAACTCGGGTTTAATTGAGGCGGAAACTCTATTAAGCAGCGGTCAAGTTGTACAAAAACTTGAAAAAGTTAGTAAAGCCGTTAGTGTTTTTAGTTAAGAATGATTAATCAGGTTAGGACTAAAGCAAACTGTCACAAATAGGGGTTAAAATTTAGGTATGTAGTTGCGCTTTAGCGCTCTTAAACTGTTGCAGCCTTTAAATTGTCGGTCAAAAAAAAATCAAAGTCTTGTGGGGAGTAGGGGTTGGGCGTCCCGCCCTGAATATACAATTTAAATGCGCGACAGCTTAGCTTAGGAAAGAGCGCTAAAGCGCAACTACATACCTTTGTTTAATGTGCCAGTGGGTCTTAGTCTTAGAGGTTTTGTGCGCCATGCCCACCTACATTTATATTTTTTTCTTGGTCCTAATGACTAGACCTCTTGCAAAAAAAATATGTGTTATCCTTAAAATTTTTCTCAAGTTTAGGTCAAACTTTGAATTATTGGGTTGATTAACATCTCCTTAAACTTGCCCAGCCTGCTAGATTATAAAATTGGCTAAACTTTCCATAATAGCAGAAAATTATTTTGGAATAGGTCTACTAATGACTAATAACTAATGACTAATCATAAAATTGCAGTAATTGTGCTTGCAGGCGGTCAAAGTTCGCGGATGGGCCAGGATAAAGCTCTGCTGGAAATTGAGGGTAAAAGCCTGTTACAGCGGGCGTTGGAAGTTGCAGCAACTGTAACGCCACAAGTTTATGTTCTGACTGCTTGGCCCGATCGCTATCGATCGACCTTAACCGAACAATCCCAATTTCTGGTAGAGTACAATCCGGGCTCCGGGCCCTTGGTTGCATTGACTCAAGGATTGACAGAAATTGCCGCCGACTGGATTTTACTGTTAGCTTGCGATTTGCCTTTGCTGGATGCCCAGATTATTCAAAATTGGACAAATCAGTTAACAGACTTTCCCCCATCAACCTTAGCAGTTGTACCTTATCAAAATTTGCGCTGGGAACCTTTGTGCGGCTTCTACCGACAACAATCTCTACCCAGTTTGCAAAGTTTTATTGACAAAGGGGGACGTTCTTTTCAAGTATGGTTAAATCAAATTTCGGCAATTCCTCTACCTGTGGGGGAACCAGAAGCACTAATGTTATCGAATTGCAATACATTAGAAGAATTTGAGCAATTAAAAGGTAAAATGGGTAACAGTTGACCGTTGATATCAATTCCGGCTGCACCGGAATGATATAGAGGACACGGCAGTGCCGTGTCCCTACCACGATCAATTGTAGGACACGGCACTGCCGTGTCCTCCGTTTATATCTGACTAATAACTAACAACTATGATTAACGAATATTGGTTGCTCGATCGCGATATCACCTTCCTCAATCACGGTTCTTTTGGGGCCTGTCCGATTCCCGTACTCGAAGCACAGAGCAGTTTTCGAGAACAACTCGAAAGAGAACCGCTGCGCTTTTTAATGCGGGAATTTGAGCCATTGTTGGATCATGCCAGAAATCAGCTAGCAGCATTTATCGGTGCGGGTGAGGAGGAGTTGGCATTTGTGCCGAATGCAACGACGGGAGTCAATGCAGTTTTGCGATCGCTCTCTTTTGCTCCGGGCGACGAATTGCTAACCACAAATCAGGAATACAACGCTTGCCGCAACGCAATTGATTTTGTCGCAAGCCGCACCGGCGCTAAAGTCATAGTAGCAGAAATACCCTTTCCAATTGAGTCGCCAGCACAAATTATTGAAGCAATAATTAAGTGCGTTTCACCACAAACAAAGTTAGCCTTATTAGACCACATTGTCAGCCAAACAGGTTTAATATTTCCCATCAAACAGTTAGTTGGCGAGTTAGCGAATCGTGGCGTGGATGTATTGGTAGATGGAGCTCATGCGCCGGGAATGGTAGCGCTGAATTTAGATGAAATTGGCGCGGCTTACTATACCGGAAATTGCCATAAATGGCTGTGCGCGCCAAAAGGTGCGGCCTTTTTGTACGTGCGACGCGACAAACAAGATGCCATTCGCCCAACTACAATCAGTCACGGTGCTAATTCGCCCCGCACTGACAAATCACGCTTTCAATTAGAATTTGACTGGATGGGAACCGTCGATCCTAGTCCCTATTTGTGCGTCCCTGTAGCCATTGATTTTATGGGTGCTTTATTGGATGGTGGCTGGCCAGAATTGATGGCAAAAAATCATGATTTAGCATTAGCTGGGAGACAAATATTGGCGGATAAATTAGATTTGCCATTGCCTTGTCCCGATGAAATGGTGGGTTCGATGGCAGTTGTGCCACTAACAGATCAAAAGTCTGATGCGGTTTCAAACGGAGGAATTCCACTTTTGCAAGAGGCGCTGTGGGAAATTTTCAAAATTGAAGTGCCGGTGATTCCTTGGCCGGATGCTAGCAAGCGGTTGGTGAGAATTTCCGCTCAGTTTTACAATACTTTGCCGCAATATGAATATTTGGCTAAGGCGCTAGTTGAGTTGACAAGTTTGTAGTGGGGAGATTGGCAATCGTGGGCGTGAAGCGTTAAAATTGAAAATTGAAAATGAATTAAAAATGAAAACTGAGGGGAGTTGTAAGTAGGGGATGCCTAGAAAAATCAGGGATTTAAAAAGCCTATTGTTGAAAGTAGGATTTAGTTGTGAGTCAGAAGAAAGGTAGCCACACCAAATGGTCGCATCCTCTGATACCAGGAAAGCTGACTCTCTCAGGAAAAGATGGCGGTGATGCCAAGCTCTACCAAGAAAAAGATGTTGACAATGCTCTCAAGCAACTGGCCGAAATTGAGGAGGAAGACAGATGAACAGTCATTACACTATTATTATTCAGTGGTCTGATGAGGATCGTTGCTATGTCGTTAGTTTTCCAGAATGGGGTGACTATTGTCATACCCACGGAGATACTTACGAAGACGCATTAAAAAATGCCCGTGAGGTTTTGGAACTTCTAACTGAATCTATGCTAGATGATGGTAAAGTCTTGCCAAAGCCGCAATTATTTGGTCAATCATTAGTCGGATGAGTTTATCAATAGTGTTAATTCGTAGGGTACGTCGCTGCGAGATATTGGATATAACTTGCAGATTTTCTCCTAGGGACGCACCCTACTTGCTGAAGGGTATTTATACAGCATATTCCATGTATATGTGGTACACATAATCTGATGGCAAGTAAGGTGCGTCGCCCGCTTGTCAATCTGCATATATCCAAGATATCGTAGCGACTCACCCTACAGATTAACTTTTATTCCGATCGCCCAAACCACCACTTCCCATCAGACAAGCAACCTGCATTCCAGCGTTTTTGCTAAATTTTGCGTTTTTTAAGGTATTTTTGTAGGGTTGCTGGCTGAAGCTCGATCGCCCGCTGCTCAATTGCATCAACACAGGTGTGAATCGATGGACATTTACTGCACCCGTCCAAGCTGCCAAAATCCCCTTAACTCTTTCCCCGATTTCAATGAAAGCGCCAGTCTTAACGAAATCGAGCAAAAGTATTGCGCTGCTTGCGGGATGCCGTTAATTTTGGACAGCCGCTATTTGCCGCAGCGGCCGCTTTCGCGGGGAGCTTTTGGCACTACTTTTCAAGCCCGGGCGCTGCATTCTCCCCTCAAGTTGCAATGCGTTGTCAAGCGATTGCAGCCACCACTTCACCTCAACTCAAATCAGCTTGCTGCGGCGACGCGGGCTTTTCGGCGAGAGGCTGATGTTTTGAACAGTTTGGGCGACAGACACCCGCAAATTCCCACTTTGTACGCTTACTGCGTGTTGCACGTAGCTGATATCCCTCACAGTTTAGGGCAGATTGCATCCTCCGAAAGCGAGGGTGTTTTTAGTGAAATCGATTCTAAGCCGGAGGTACAAGAGTTTTTTTATTTGGTTCAGGAATTCGTAGACGGTGCAGATTTGCGCCAGGAAATTGCCACTCGCGGCAAGTTTTCCGAAGCTGAGGTGGTGGATGTTTTGCAGCAAATTTTGCCTGTGCTGCAATTCATTCACGATAACGGCGCGATTCATCGGGATATCAAGCCGGACAATATTGTCCGCGAAACTGCTGTGGGTGAAGGTGTCGGAAAGCTGTTTTTGATTGATTTTGGGGCGGTGAAGCAGGTGGCTGCGGGTGTTTCGGCTCAAAGCTCGATCGTCTTTGGCACTCAGGGTTATGCGCCGCCGGAACAGGTTTCGGGGGAACCGGTTTACCCGTCAACGGATTTGTACGCTTTGGGCGTGACTTGCCTGTATTTGCTGACGGGGAAAAGGCCGCAGGAGTTGATGGAGTCTCCTACTCGCCGCTGGAATTGGCGCCTTTGGGCTGATGTGAGCGATCGTCTGGCTGCTATTTTGGATCGGATGGTGATGCCGTCTCCGGGCGATCGATTTGAGTCGGCTGCTCAGGTGCTGGCGGCTCTTGCCGGGGAAATGGCGACGGGGGCCATAAACCCTGCTGCTAGGGGCTTGAGCGCTGAGAAAACCCAAGCTGCGGCGCGAATTGAGGCGCGCGCGGATGCGATTGATTTGACGGCTGATTTATCGGAGGAAACTGGGGAGGAGTCAGAGTTTGGGGAAATTAATATCAGGGAATTGTTGAGGCGATCGGCGATCGCGGGTTCTGGTAGTTGGTTATTGGCGATCGCCCTTGTCAGCTTTTTAGGAACAGTTTGGATTAGCACGCTGATCTGGCTGCTGCTGCTTGCCGGTGTCATCTTTTCTCAATATCGCCCCCTGAAACAAAAGTTTTATTTTTTTATTACTTTAGTGATTACTAATACGATAATTTTTGTATTATTCCCGGCTTGGTCTATTTTAAATCCCGTCCAATTAGGCATTCAGGGATTGGCGATCGTGGGCTTGCTGACAGTTTTAGCTATTTTATTGTCGTATACTTTAATGGGAGTATCCCGACTTTCTTATAGGTTTGTGTTGCCATTGTTGAAAAAAATTGTTCGCGAACTGATTTAATTAATAAACCTATGCGCCAGAAAAATGAAACTATTTTGCTTTTAATTTCTCTAGCGATGGCAGGTTTTCTAATTGCAGCGGTGTTGTGGCTGTTGGAGAAAGCTGGTTTCCCGCCTCATACAGATTTTAGCAGTTATAGCAGTCCGGGAGAAACCGCGCTGCAATACCAGAGAAGTTTGAGTTTCGATCTGAAAGAGCGGATGAGTTACGGCCAAAAACAATTGGTGGAAAGAGAAGATGTCAACCTGGAAATGCCAGAATTTAGAGCAGCCAAAAATAAGGGAATTGAGGCAATGGCTGCTGGCAAATACCAGCAAGCCGTCGGTCATTTTGAGCAAGCTCTGCGCCGTTGTTTCAATGCACCGGAAACTAGGATTTATCTGAACAATGCTCGGATTGGCGATCGCAAATGTTACACGATCGCAGTGGCTGCACCTACAGCCAGTCAGCCGAATGCAGCTTTAGATATATTGCGCGGAGTCGCTCAAGCTCAATCTCAAATAAATCAAGCTGGCGGCATCAACGGCCGGCCTCTCAAAGTCGTGATTGCTAATGATGACGATCATCCCGCAGTAGCGAAACAAATTGCTTCAGCTTTGGTGAAAAATCGCGAGGTTTTGAGTGTAATCGGCCACCACACCAGCACGGCTACTTTAGCAGCTTTGCCGATCTACGATTTGGGAAAATTGCCTGTTATTTCGGGAACTAGCACTGCGGTTAAACCTGCTAATTTGAGTCGTTATTTTTTTCGGACGGTTCCCACTGCTTATGTGGGCGGTAGGGCTTTGGCAGATTATCTGACTAAGTTAAAAAAGCGGAATGTCGCCGTTTTTTTTAATCACAAAAGTGCATATAGCGAGTCGCTAAAGTCGGAGTTTGTAGCTGCTGTTTCTCTGGGCGGCGGGCAAGTAGTCGCTGAGTTTGACTTGGCAGATCCCGGTTTTAGTCCTGCTAAAAGTATTGAACAAGCTATTAGTCGGGGTGCTGAGGCGATTATGTTGAACCCGGATTATGATGCTTTAGATAAAGCTTTGCAGGTGGTGACGGTTAATAATAGGCGGCTGTTTGTGTTGGGGGATATGGGAACAATGTACAGCAAGACGACTTTGGAAGTGGGAGGAGCTTCGGCGGTTGGGATGGTGATGGCGGTGGCGTGGCATATTGACGGCGATCGCAAATCGGAGTTTTCCCGCAACTCCAGACAGTTGTGGAAAGCCGATGTTGGTTGGGTAAGTGCGATGACTTACGATGCGACGATAGCTGCAATTTCGGCGATCGATCGCAGTCCCACCCGCCAAGGAATTCAAGAAGTGCTTTCGGCTTCCGATTTTGTCGCAAAGGGAGCAACAGGCCCAATTCGGTTTTTACCTTCGGGGGTTCGGAATATGCCGGTTCAGCTC
Organism: Cyanobacteria bacterium SOY_34_metabat_3; assembly: GCA_031399265.1. Classification (GTDB taxonomy): domain Bacteria; phylum Cyanobacteriota; class Cyanobacteriia; order Cyanobacteriales; family Microcoleaceae; genus Microcoleus. The sequence goes on from JANNOR010000172.1 coordinate 26,757, forward strand.
GTCAAAGTGCATCGAGTCAACCCTTCGCGATCGGGCACTGGTTACGATTTTGTACCGATGAAATAAAGCTTAATTGCCATAATAAATCCCGGTTTGTAGTGAGGACTTCAGTCCTCTTTGGATTAATCAAGAAAGAAGGACTAAAGTCCTCACTACGAACCTAATTTATGCACAACTTCCGCGCCACCGAATATATAATGTATTAAAACTTATATTTCCCAATCCAAAAACAAACCAAATGAAAAAAGGAAAACACCATGTCCAATGCCATGATGGTAATTTACCCCTATCGCGAACAGTTTACCTGGGTTTTTGACGACGAGCGAGTCGGACTTGTCCGAGAACCATTTGTTCAGGGCGTACCCGAAATGATTGAAACACTTGTCGCAGATATCCCAAATGCCGATCGAGGTTTTAGACTTTTATTCTCAGCCAATCCATTTCCCGGATATCAAGCAGAAATGCTGTGGTTTAAATCAGAATACGGCGGTAACTGGTATCGGTGGGAAGCGAAAAATCTTGAAGGCTGGCTTTGTCCGGCTTTGTTCAAATACTTTCTAGAAGCACCGCCCAATTTTTACTGCAAAGCTGAAAAAATGCAATAATCAACATCAAGTCAATGAAAAACTTATCAATCTTTAAAAAAAACTTTGTTCAACCAGTCGATCGCGAATCCAGAAAAAGGCCGAAAATAACTCTGTATATATTTTGGCTGCTTTTCGCGATCTTCACAGCCGCCATCTCCGCAACGATCGGGGCAATTACCGCCCTTTTAGCCCCCGTGGAACCGCCAATTATTAGTAGAGTTTTAGATGCTACTGGCTTTAACGATACATCATCCAACCGATCGGGATACAGCCTGTCGCGACCTGTTAATATCTTGATTCTAGGAATTGACCGCGTACCGTCAGCAGCGGCCAATTCCCCTAAAATTTTTAACGGTCGCAGCGATACAATACTCTTATTTCACCTCGATCCTAGAGAAAAATCTATTAGTTTGCTTTCAATTCCGCGAGATACTAAAGTCGAAATTCCCGGAATTCGCTTCAGCAAAATTAACGAAGCCAATGCTAGGGGAGGAGTGGCTTTGGCGACGCGATTGGTTAGCAGTATGCTGAACAATACGACTATTGAAAGATACGTACGAGTCAGCAACAGTGCGTTTCGGGAATTAGTTGATTTGTTGGGCGGAGTTGAGGTATTTGTACCTCGCGCCATGTCCTATCAAGATAGCGCCCAAAAGTTAAAAATAAACTTAGCACAAGGATGGCAAACTCTCAACGGAGAACAAGCAGAACAATTTGCTAGATTTCGCAATGACGGTTTAGGAGATATCGGCCGAATTGGGCGACAGCAATCTTTAATTCAATCTCTGCGCAACCGCCTCGCCAGTCCATCAGTAGTGGTACGCTTGCCGCAAATTGTGCGATTGATGCAAAAATATGTGGATACAAACCTAAATTTTGAGGAAATATTGACGATCGCAAATTTCGGTTTGCAATTGGAGCGAAATAACTTTAAAATGGTAATGTTGCCCGGACGTTCTAGCTCACAACAAGGGGATTTGAGGAGTTATTGGATTTTAGATGCTGCTGGGCGCGATCGGATTATGACACAATATTTCAAGCAAAGCGTGCCGGACTTTGCACAAGGAAGATTTGCCAATCCCAGCCAATCCGTTTCGCCCGCAAACCTCAAAATCGCCGTCCAAAACGCTTCTAGCAACCCAAAAATAACCCAAAAAGTTGCTGCATTTCTCCGAAAACAGGGCTTTTCTAATATATCCGCAGTCAAAGATTGGCCTGACAAGCAGCGTCAAAGTCAAATTATTGTGCAGCAAGGCGATTTAGAAGCAGCGAATCTACTAAAAAAAGCCCTAGGCGACGGTAAAATAGAAGCATCTTCTACTGGTGAAATCGATTCTGACTTGACACTTCGCGTCGGCGAAGATTGGGTAAAGCGATTTAATTAGTTAATTAGAAGGAAGAAGGAAGAAGGAAGAAGGAAGAAGGAAGAATGCTTATACAGCAACCTTTTTAGGCACGTATATCTTACGTTTAATTAGGTAAACTTACTTATTGGTTATTTGTTACTTCCAATGGCCAATTCCCCATTCCCAATTTCCAATTCCCCATTCCCAATGCCCCATTCCCCATTCCCTATTCTCATCATCATGAAAAGAGTATTCCGAATTTTTCTGAGCCTAGTTTTAAGTTTAGTGTTAGCTGTTGGGTGGGTGCTGGTGAGTGCTACTCCGGCATTTGCCCTACCGAAAAAAATTATTAACTATACAAATATTAATTTGTCCGATCGCGATTTCTCCAACTCAGACTTAGCGGGAGGAACATTCGTCGCAGCCGAGATGCGCGGAACCAACTTTCAAGGCGCTGACTTGAGCAATGCGATTTTGACTAAAGGAGTCTTGCTGAATGCCAACTTATCAGGTGCGAATCTCTCCGGTGCTTTGGCAGATAGAATTACCTTTGACGGCGCTAATTTAACTAATGCTAATTTTACAGAAGCAATTATGACTCGAACTCGGTTTTTTGATGCTGCAATTTCCGGCGCTGACTTTACTGATGCGATTATCGACGCTTATCAAGTAACAATCATGTGCGAAAAAGCGGATGGTGTCAATCCCGTGACGGGAGTTTCTACGCGAGAAAGTTTGGGATGTCCGTAGAAAGTGTGGGTGAAATAAGGCTGACGCGCCAGGGCGAGAAACCGGGTTTCTACGAGTTTTTTGGTTTAGTAACAATCAATCTCCAAAGAAACCCGGTTTCTGGAGTTAATAAATTCCTTCTATCGAGCGCTACAAATACCTGTGCTAGCAGTACCAATTGCTAAGTCTGAATTTAACACCAAATCTAAGTCGGTGTCAGGATTAACAGCATACAAATCGACTTTATCTCGACCCAAAAATACTCCGATCAAAGTGCCGACTCCCGCGCCGCCGAGCACCTCTTCAGTGGCGATCGCCCGATCGCCCGTAACACCTGCGATCGCCGCTGCTGCTGCTGCACCCAATGCCGTATTCTTAACCAGATTACCAACATTCACACCCTTGGTAACACTTTCTTTCCGAGTAATCAGTTGCGAAGTCGCATTCAGAGGTACTCTGCTACCGTTGATGATGCTCAATTCCTGTGCTACAAACTGAACCCCCGCAGCAGTCGATCGCAATTCGCCGCTAATTTTCGAGCCTTCAGGTATCAGCACTTGGCCGTTACTCCCCGCAATATCCGCAGCCACACTCAGCGTAATCGGAGACTTGTCATTGGGGCCGAGCAAAATCTTACCTTTTGCATATTCGACTAAGATAGAAGTACCGCTGGGAATCTTTACAGCAACAGACTCACCAACATCAATCTTAGCAATGTAAGGAGAATTAATTGCTCTTGCTTGATTGGTACTGACTAATGTTTGATAGATAAAAGCAGCTACTTCAGCGCGCGTTGCTGACTGATTCGGTTTCAGAGATTTAGGATTGGGATAGCTGACAACCAACTGTTTTTCAGTAGCAGCAGCCACACTTTTCACAGCATAACTTTGAATTTCACCCGCATCATTATAGTAACTGAGCACATCTTGAAAACTGCACTTAGGCTCATAGCCAAGTCCGTTATTTAAAGCGACTACAACTTGCACGCGAGGAATCTGCTGCATCGGCCTAAAAACATTGCCGGGATAGCCAGACATCCATCCCATTTCGTAAGCTTGGGCGATCGCCCCGCTAGCCCAAAAGTTCGATGGAACATCAGCAAACCGTGCAGCATCCCGAGTTTTTGCCTTTTTGACCGATCGGATCATTGCTGCGAATTCAGCCCGCGTTACCAGTGCATCCGGCCGGAAACTCCCATCAGGAAATCCCTTGATAATGCCTCTTTCCGACAAATCTTGAATGAAATCTTTGGCCCAGTAGTTGTTACTAACATCCGAAAAAGCTGTCTGAGCAAAAGCAGGCGCGGGAGCAAACATCGGCGCTGCGGTTCCAGCAACAGTTCCCAAGGCTAATAAAACAGATGTGCCAGATTTAATGCGATTAAGTACAGACATTTTTGATTCTCCAATTTACACAAGTTTTTTATTGAGGATATCTAAGCTTTCGATCGGCTGATTTATTCTTGCCGAACTTGTTCTTTTCCTCAGTTATGTAATCATTGTTGAATATTTTAATTTTTGGTGCGGGGAAGATACGGTCTTTTAAAATAAATATTTTTATGCTTATTTTGGGAGATTAAAATGCTTAAATTCCTTAAAATCCTGATGTTTCTTATCTGCCTTATCTACCTTGAACTTACAGCGTATTCCATGTTTGTGAAGTGTAGGGACACGGCAGTGCCGTGTCCCTACGGGGAACTAATGATAGGCTGGTGTACTTCATACATATGGAATCTGCTGTAACTAATGACTACTGACTAATGATTAATGACTAATACTGGCGATCGGTTCCCAACTTGTCGCATCTTCAAACAAAGCTTGATACCCAGCTACATTCGGATGCAGCCCATCTGCAATTAAGCGCGATCGCCACCAATCACTCCCGCGATCGATCCATTTATCAAAAATATCCAAATACGGAATTCCCCGCATCTCACAAGCTAACTTTGTGGCTTCCTTATACCGATATTGGTCAGCATGACTGTAATACAAACAATCTTGAAAAGGCATTTTACTTTCATCAATCGGTACCATCCCGACAAAAATCACCGGACAAAGTTGTTGGGATAGGTTTAACAAATTATCCAAAACAGTTTTAAAATGTTCAAAATCAGTATAATTGCGCCCGAGCGCAGATTGTACTCTCGCCGAATCATTCAGCCCTACCGAAAGAATCATCGCATCCGGGACGCGGTTTCTGAGCTCGCCCCGGTGTTTAAACTCGTTTTCGAGCCGCTGAGAGACTTGATAAGCGCGATCGCCCCGAACCCCCAAATTGTATAAAACGTGTCCTGCACTCTCCGGTAACATCCACTGTCGCCGCAGCCTTTCCACCCAGCCGCCGCCCACACCATCGCCGAAACCGTAGATTAAGCTGTCGCCGAAAGCAACCAATTTGAGGGGATGAGAATTTACCCGATGCAAGTTATCAAAGGAATAGGCTGTTGCTCCCTGCATAACATAAATGATGCTCAGTTAATAATTGATGAATATTGACATAGTAGACTAGAATGTAACATTACATAAAGTAGGTAGTCTCATGGTTAAGCGTCCAACCTTCGATTCAACTCAGCTAACCCGTCGCGCGGAAGAGTTGATCGGTGCTGCATCCAACCGCTATCGGATTACGGTACAGGTGGCGAATCGCGCCAAGCGCCGCCGCTATGAAGATTTTGAAAATATGGACGACACTCAAATGATGAAACCTGTAATGCGGGCGATATTTGAGATGTCGGACGAACTGACTCAGCCAGAAATTATCGGAGATATCTAGACTTGGCGAGTTTTGAGTTTTGAGGAGTGAATTGCCAGCAATTTGTGTTAACTCAAAACTCGAAACTTTCTTAAACGAAACTGGCGTGTCGGGGCGAAAAATCAGGTTTGTTCGATCGCGAGCTAGCTACAAACATATACGGAAGCAACGTAAAAATTTTCTCAGTCCTAAAATTATCAACTTGGACATCTAGTTAGTAAGTTTATCAGATTATTCTATATTTGAAATTGTTAAAACCGTGAAAAAATTAAAGCTGGGCTTAAGTTTTTTATTGATTAGTTTGACTGTAACGATTTTCACGATTCTGAATTGGGTATTGGAATCGGGCGAATTGAGTTTGTTGGCTTTGGAACCTTCGCGGCTGCGGAGTTATGAGTCGGCGCAGATACAGCAAGTTGCTCAACAATCAGCGCCGACTCCGGTGAGGGCGCAAGATGTGTGGAAATTTGTGTATGAAAAATTGCCGGATTTGCCGATCGAGAATAACTACATTTCCAAGGAAACTGGGAAAGTCGATCCTAACAATACTTTAGTCGGGCGCTTGATTCGATATCACGTATTTGTCAAAGGAAGGCCGCCGAATTACCGCTTTGATTGGAAGTTGAGTTTAGCTGACTATTTGGGGGCGACTCCCGATTATTTGGTGGAAAGTGTGTATCCGGGAAACGACGTTTTGCGATCGAATCCGATGGAACGCGATCGGGCTGCTATTCAAAGTTTAAATAGAACGCAGCGAGATGCTTTAGTTCAAGCTTTGGTTGATGTTTTTAGTGGGGATTCCGCGCCTGCGCGCGTACCAGCGGCGGGGGGAAAACCAGAAGGGCGAAACACTCCGACAATACCTCAACCCCAGCCCGGAGATGCCAAATTACTAGCACCTTAAAATCGTGTTTCATCTCAAATCCACTCTTCATCGGAATTAATCAACCCTCTCTGATCTCCCTCTGCGCCAAGAGGGCTCTCTGCGGTTAAATCATTCCGATACAACCAGAATTGATATAACCCTAAAATCCACAATCTCAAATCAAAAATCCCTCAATAATGGAACGTGTAATCAAGACAGGTGACGGCTGGCGTTTGGGATGGAACCCAGATGCGGCCGAGTTTCAGGGTTTAGTGTCTGGCGACGGTTGGGCGATCGAACTTACCGAAGCTGAGTTAAACGATTTTTGCCGCTTGTTGGGACAGTTGGCCGCCACAATGACTCAAATGGCCTCTGAGTTAATGGACGAAGAAAAAATCGCCATTGAAGCCGAAAGCGAGTTGCTGTGGGTGCAGGTGGAAGGCTATCCCGAAGCTTACAGCGTACAGTTAATTTTGAATGCTGGTAGGAGGTGCGAGGGTTTTTGGCCGGCGGCTGCGGTTCCGAGTTTGGTACAGGCTGCACAAGTTTTAAAAGTTTTTTGACTTATTCTGTAATTTCATGCTATGCTGTTAAAGCTGTCGGGGCGTAGCGCAGCTTGGTAGCGCACTACTTTGGGGTAGTAGGGGTCGTGGGTTCAAATCCCGCCGCTCCGATCGTAATAAAACCTTCTCTATGAGAAGGTTTTGTTGTTTTGAGCAGTGACTGTCATGGGGGTGCGATCGACCAAACCCACCCAATTAAGCAGCAGATTTAGTAGTGTTCCTAGATATTTTCATTCTTTGGCAATGATTAAACAATCAGTGCCAACTTTCGACAGAAAATCTGAAAATGCTGCTGTGGGGCTGCTATCTTTGTTGACAACTCTGCGGAGTGTATAACCTTTTTCAGGAACTCTGCCAAAAAACGAGTTTGTGCGATGCCAGATATCTCCATTCGGAGTGTTCGGATCTCGATCGATCAAAAAATCGATAATCCACGGCGGCACAGACAATCCAAACGCGATCGGCGTGATGTGCCCGTGTTGCAAAGTTGCATCCGAGAAGCGGAACAAGTAGGTAAAACGAGAAAAGTGTGCTAACTGAAGCAACATCCGCCCTGCTATTGATGAATGGAAACTCCAGATTACTGGGTCAAAAACACGCAGCAATAATGTCAGATTGTCAGCATTCCATTCTGCACTTTGCATCGTGATACAGTAGTCTGGAAGCACGTTGCCGTCCATAAAGAATATACCTTCTAGGACTTCTGGCAACTGGGCTGGTTGTTCTACTTGCATCCAGGTTGCGATGTCTTTAATTTGCTTTTGTTCGATCGTAATATTCATGACTACCTTCCTTCACTATTAATTAAAGTGAAACATCAGATTCGGCAGAAAAGCGGCGCACTTTCCCTACGGTACTCATTACATCCACAAGCATTTTTAGGGCAATATCTTTACCGGGGCAAATCCGTCCCGCGCTCCGATCGCCCACTGAATGAAAACCCATATGATAAGGACACAAATTCTTTCGCTTAGCGTTGAATTCGTAAACCGTAGAGCCCCATAAACTGCCGTCTAGCAGCCCCAAACTGAGCGGTATCAGTACCTTGGTTCCTGCGGGGAAAGTGCGCTGTTTGCCCGCTACCGTTGCGGTGAAGGGCTCTGTCGCGACTCGGTGCGTGGCGCTCACGGGGGCCCAGAGGCGCGCGCATTCGAGCAGGAAAAGCTCGATCGACTCGCGATCGTCCAAATCGAGCCGATCCCAGAAATCAGTCGGGTTAATTTCGGCCGTCTGCTCTCCTTTATACGCCGGGAGAGCGCGGTATCCCATTGCCGTATAGCCCAGGTGCAGAGGGCCTTGCAGCCCCGCTATGCCCATAATCGATGTCATCAGCTTTGCTAATTCCCGCTTAGTCATGCCGTTGTTTTCCGAACTCTCCTCGAATTCGGCTAAAGCAGGAGAATTTTCATAAATAGTCGCCGCGCGCTCGATTAAATCAGACAAATCCCCGTGCCCGAAAAGGTTCAGGCTTTGCAGCAGGCTGCCGATAACGGCGAAGTAGTGCAGCGGGCTTTGGCGGGTGTAATGCAATTCGGTGAGGAGTTCGATCGACTCGGAGTCATCTGGGTTAATCCCAAAGATCGCGTAATGCAAATATCGGACTAAAAATCCCATCCAACCGCGCTTGACATCGGTAAAAAACGCTCCCCCCACACCGTGTGACATCTCGGTATAATCTGCTGCTAGTCGATCGAGCAACCGTCTGGCAATTTCGTCTCCTTGACGATCCGTTGTTGCACTGTTGAAGAGATACTTCTGCATACAGCTTCGGAATGCCGCATGATTGCTGCTACCATCAGGTTCGCGATCGGACAAAGACAGCAGAAAAAGGTTCCTGCCGCCGACATCTTGGTTGGGTGAATTATTGGCATCCAGCACAGAAGTACCCAGCCGCCAGTCGCGCGCCTGGGGCGATGTGAGTGCTGTTTCCAGCGTTTCAAACTCTCCCATCACCACTTGTCCCGCACAGCAAAAGTTGGCTCCGAAAGCGAGTCGTTTTACTTGCAAATAGGTTGGTTCGTTGGCAATCAAACCCTCAATAAGACTGATTATCGGCAGGGAGGTTTTGCTGAGACTCTCGTCCGGGTTTTGCAAAGCCCAAGCCTGAAATTCATGCAGGGCCGGGTTCATAAATGATGAGAAGACACTCTCTAAATTTAGGTTCGTCATAATTCAGATACTTTTTTGCTAAAAGTTACTAAGAAGTTAAAATTAATTGTCTGGGATTGGTTGGTGCGATCGACATCGATCGATCGTTAACAACTGTTTAATCTCTGCCGTTTTCCCTCTGCTAAAACCGGAAAATTTTTCTAAACATTCATGCAGGGTGCTGATATCCGATCGCTACAATAGTATTGGAGTGGCAAACCGCAGTGCAGAGGCACCAGGATCTACTGCCAAAAGCGCATCCTGCTGTTAACGCCCGCCTGCGATGCCGTTCTTGCGGTGATGCACCGGGCAGGTGCGCGGGCATGAGGCGGATCGTCCCAAATAAAATGACGCCTGCGAGTTTCCTCTCAGTACAAAAGCACTTTACAGGAAACCCGCAGGCGTCAAAATCAAGCAAGCTTAAATCTTAGAAAAGACCAAGCGTGAAAGATTTGTCGATCGGGAAAATAGCACCAATACCCAACCACAGAGTTATCGCAGTTCCCAAAAGGAAAACAGTGGTAGCAACGGGGCGGCGGAACGGATTTTGGAACTTGTTAACGTTCTCGATGAACGGAATCAAAATCAAGCCAATGGGAACGCCAGCCATGCAAGCAATACCCAACAATTTGTTAGGCAAAACGCGCAGGAGTTGGAAGACAGGCCACAAATACCATTCCGGCAGAATTTCTAGTGGAGTAGCAAAAGGATTAGCAGGTTCCCCAATCAAAGCTGGGTCTAGTACGGCCAAACCTACGCACAGGGAAATCGTTCCCATGATTACTATAGGGAAAACGTAGAGCAAGTCATTGGGCCAAGCTGGTTCGCCGTAATAGTTGTGACCCATGCCCTGAGCAAGCTTAGCGCGGAGTACGGGATCGCTCAAATCTGGTTTTTTGAGAATAGACATAGTAACAGTGCTCTCTTTTTAGTTTTACTTGGGCTTGGTATCCCGCTGTATTCGTTATTCCGAATCAGCGGGCCTATCGCAGCAAGTATTGTTGGCCATAAATAAGTATGATGAGTGATCGGCTCTGAATTTTCAACTAAAAATTCAGCGGGGGGGGGCAAAAAAATACTCCCCCACAACTCAAAACTTACAGCGGGCCAGAAATGCCTTGCTTGCGAATCATCAAGAAGTGAGCCAGCATGAAGACTACAATCAGCCAAGGCAACACAAAAGTGTGCAAGCTGTAGTAGCGAGTCAAAGTGCCTTGACCGACGCTGACACCGCCGCGCAGTAGTTCAACAAGTGTAGAACCGACAATCGGGATGGCTTCGGGTACGCCGGAAACGATTTTAACTGCCCAGTAACCGATTTGATCCCAAGGCAGGGAGTAGCCGGTCACGCCGAAAGAAACAGTGATGACTGCCAAGATTACTCCTGTCACCCAGGTCAATTCGCGGGGCTTTTTGAAGCCGCCGGTCAGGTAAACGCGGAAGGTGTGCAGAATCATCATCAGTACCATCATGCTGGCAGACCAGCGGTGGATGGAGCGGATCAGCCAGCCGAAGTTCACCTCATTCATCAGGTATTGCACTGAAGAAAAGGCTTCTGCTACCGTGGGACGGTAATAGAAAGTCATGGCGAAGCCGGTGGCAAACTGGATTAGAAAACAAACTAAAGTTATCCCGCCCAAGCAGTAGAAGATGTTGACGTGGGGAGGTACATACTTAGTCGTGATGTCGTCTGCGAGCGCCTGAATTTCCAGGCGTTCCTCAAACCACTGGTAGGTTTTTGATTCGGTGATTTGTTTAGAAAACATGGAGCTAGAATTCCTAAAAGAATATTGCTGTGGTTGAGGTTCAGGGCTGCAGCCACAAGGTTTTTTGTCGCCCCGCGCCGAGCAGCTTGCTTTTACTAGCAAATGCCTGATGCTATTTTTAAATTTGGAGCTGACGAAAGGAATTCTATGCAGGCGATCGCCTGCAAGGGCTGGGAAACTCAGCAGTCGCTTGTCCCTACTTGCAGCCGAAAGCTCGATCGAATTCCAGACTATGATAAAAAATGTAACATAATTGCGGTGCAATTTTCACGATCGCGATGCTTTGGCAGACTCTCAAATACCATTTTCTGCAAGCTCAACATCCGCCCCAAGCTGGCATACAGCCAAGAGCCGAGCGGAGGAGCGAAGTCAGAGACCTCCCGCAGGGCCCGCGCGGCGTAAATTCTAATATTTATGATAAAACTTCACTGATTCGGCGATTAAATGTTAAATTTAAATAATTTTTTGTTTGCGCCGGACGTTTGACGAATGCCGAAGACATCCTTTGAGACTTAAGTCTGCAAAAGCTTAAAAGCCTACAAACTTAAAATACACCAGATGCAATACTTGCCTAACCCTTACAGAAAAATCATGCACAGACGAGTGTTCCAGACTGCAATTTTACTTTTGTTTCAAGTCGTCCTGGTTCTGGGCGTGGGGGTTCCGCCTGCGGCGGCCCTAACTCCAGAACAGCAGCTATTGAGCGAAGCTTGGCGAATTGTCAACCGTTCTTACGTGGACGACAGCTTCAATTCCAAAAACTGGTGGTCGATCCGCGAAAAAGCCGTCAGACAACCGCTCAACGACAGACAGGAAACCTACACGGCGATTCAGGGGATGCTGGCGAATCTCGACGACCCTTTCACTCGACTGCTGAAACCCGAACAGTACCGCAGCTTGCAGGTCAATACTTCGGGAGAATTGACTGGTGTGGGGCTGCAAATTGCGATCGACCCCCAGACAAATGCCCTGACAGTGGTGGCTCCTTTGGCCGGTTCACCGGCGGATCAAGCTGGCATCCAACCGCTCGATCGCATTTTGAAAATTGACGGCACTCCCACCTCAGAATTGACGCTAGACGAAGCAGCAACTCGAATGCGCGGCCAGCGAGGCACTCCTGTTACCTTGACCTTGGGGCGCGAGGGAAGGGACGCTGCTGAGGAAATTGAGCTGGTGCGGGATCGCATTGCTCTCAATCCGGTTTACGCCGAATTGGAGTCGGGGCCGGACAATTTACCGCTGGGCTACATTCGCTTGAGTCAATTCAGCGCTAACGCCACTGAGGAAGTCGCCCACGCGATCGACCGCTTGGAAAAACAAGGCGCCGCCGCCTACATTCTCGATTTGCGGAACAACCCGGGCGGACTGTTGCAAGCCGGGATTGAAATTGCCCGCCTGTGGCTCGATTCCGGGACGATCGTCTACACCGTCAACCGACAAGGCATTACCGGCAGTTTTGAAGCCTCTGGAGGAGCCTTGACGGGCGATCCGCTAATTGTTTTGGTGAACAAGGGAACGGCCAGTGCTAGCGAAATTTTGGCGGGTGCGCTGCAAGATAACGGCAGAGCTGAACTTGTGGGCGAAAAGACTTTCGGCAAAGGGCTGATTCAGTCGCTGTTCGATTTGTCTGACGGTTCCGGGTTGGCCGTGACTGTGGCCAAGTACGAGACGCCGAACCACACGGATATTAACAAACTGGGGATTGCGCCCGATCGCGTAGTGCCACTAGAGCCGATTGCGCGCGATAAAATCGGCACCGAAGCAGACTTGCAATATCAAGCTGCACTGCAACTGCTGAAAGAAAAAACAGTAATGGCAAAGTCAGCTTAACTTTGCAGTTTTGAGCTGGTCGCACTTAGGTGAATACAGATGTCTCTCTGTATGCACCGTCCGCACCCGCACACCGTGCTGGGCGCGCACTTGACAAATGCCTGAAGATTAAGGTTGCGGGCTTGATTCCTGAGCTTCTGGTGAATCGGGTTCCTGTAAAATCACAGGACGCTGCTGGGGGTCAACTCGATTGCTTTGCTCTTGCATCACAGTTTTAGCAAGACTCGGGTCAAAGTAGCGGTTAAAGTCCGATCGCGACTGATTGACTCGCCCTTGAGTAAGATTGACTTCAGCTTGGATTTCGTGCAGTTTTTCTTGCACAGCCCGGTAGTGAGGTAAAAGCTGAATCAAAGCCGAAGTGGCACAGACTGAAAGTACCATGTTGACTGCCAACTTGACTCCTGTTTCCACCGCAAGCGTTTGGTGAGGGTAGGAACGCTGGCTGCTGCTGCTGCGGCGAGGAGTCACCCGAGGGGAGTTTTTTACAGGACGCAGTGGGGTAACGGTGGGTTGAATTGCTTGCATAATTTTTTTTTCTAATACCTAAGACTGACGTTTTGGATCGCAAAGCGTGAAAATTCTGAGCTTAACGCACGATCGCCCTGATTCGTGACGGTGCCCAAAGCCAAAATTTTTGAGACAAAGGTGACATCTGAAGGCGGAATTTCCCCATAAAAATGCCTGCCCTTGCAGTCTCGTCTTGTTGACCACAAACAATCTACTCCACTGCCGCAGCAATTGTCTGTAATTTCGAGAGATTTAACTGGTTAGGCAGGCGTTTTGCGGTTGGCAACTGGTGTCTGGAAACTATTTGTACAGTTCAGTTGACAGCCGGAAAGCCAAGATTCCGGGAATCAAAGCAATTACGAGCGCTACGTAGACTTGGGTATCTGTTAAAGACATATTCGGAAAACTCCTTTTCGCGGGCACGAGCTTTCACCAATTTGAGACAAATTGGCGCTTTTGGGAATCATTTGTTACAACTTGCAACACTTCAGGATGGGGAATTGGGCATGGGGCATGGGGCATGGGCATGGGGCATGGGGCATGGGGCATGGCATTAATCTGCCTGCTGACTAATGACTAATAACTTCTGCCCTCTTCCCTCGGACAGAATCGCCCCATTGGGTTAAGATAAGTAAAGGCGACACTAATTTTAGACAGAGCCGGTGATTTGCACTGCGCTCGACCCTTGCAAATCTTAGGTGCACAAAATAATTAATGCTAGATCAATTTCTTGACGGTTCGCCCAATTTGGGAGTTGACACCTTTTTATTATTGTTGGTTTTGGTGGCTTTGGAGGCTGTACTTTCGGCTGACAACGCGATCGCCCTGGCATCGATTTCTAAAGGTTTGGAAGATGCCAAGCTACAGCGACAGGCGCTCAACTTCGGTTTGATAATTGCTTTTGTACTGAGGATCACACTAATTTTAACTGCTACTTGGGTAATCCAATACTGGCAGTTTGAACTGGCAGGAGCACTCTACCTGCTGTGGCTAGTTTTCCAGCATTTTTCCTCAGATGCTGACTCGGAAGGAGAACATCACGGGCCGAGATTTGGGTCTCTGTGGCAAGCAATTCCGGTGATTGCTCTGACAGATTTAGCGTTTTCTTTGGATAGCGTTACTACCGCGATCGCCATTTCTGATGAAACTTGGCTCGTGCTCACAGGCGCTACAATTGGAATTATCACGCTGCGATTTATGGCCGGCTTGTTCATCCGCTGGCTCGACGAGTTCGTTCACCTTGAAGATGCTGGCTATGTCACAGTCGGCTTAGTAGGCTTGCGCCTGCTGGTGAAAGTCATTAATGACAATTTAGTGCCGCCGCAGTGGCTGATAGTTTCCAGTATCGCCTTGATATTTGTCTGGGGATTTTCTAAACGCAATGCTGAATTTATCGACAATTCAAAATCCTCGGAAGTTGCTCTCAAGGAGTCGGATGCTGAACCTGTAACGCAGGAGTCGGAAGTACAGAAGTCCGAAATTTAACATACTGTCGTTCGCTCAAAAGTCGATCGAGCTTTTCTCAAAAGTCGATCGATTTTTTGTTCGATATCAAAAGCAATCCCGATTAGCGGCCTACAACTCGCCCGACTCTAGTCGATCTAAGTAGATAAAATCAGGAGACTTTACTCCCGCTTCAGCTCTAATTTTAACCAGTTCAGGAGATTCAAAAAAGCGCTTCGCATCGTCTATTGATGTCCACGATGAAAAATGTACTATTTTATTTGGATCGCTGGCATATTTTAAAACTTGATAGGTTCTCTCTCCTGCTTCCCGGCGGATATCGGAGGCCTTGTCAAAAATCTTTTTCCACGACTCATAATTTTCAACTTCATGAATGATCAATACGTACTGCATAATGTGTTGATTTGCGAGTTTTTCTGGATCGATCGCTCTTTTGGATGTCGGTAAGGGCGATCGATCGCAGCATAACTGAAAAATAGCTAATCCAGATAACAGGCTTTTATTTGATAAAATCGTTGCGGCTGGCATCGGAATCGTCATTTTCTGACTGTAGTGATCAGGTTTCGATCGCGCACAGCAAGCGCAACAGAATGCTATACCCCAACCGCTGGCTATGGGTTTAACGGTAGAGCAAGTTGCGATTGCGCTGTCGCTGTCGGTGGAAGATGTGCAGAGATTGGGGTAAAGTGCAATTGCTACGCTGTCACAGAATTAGGTATGTCTACCCGAAACCGGACGATACCCGTGCAGGCGGTTATAAGCCGCTGTTCTACCAGATATTTTATGCTGAATGCTCCTCAGAGAAAACTCGGCTATGCGGCTTACTTGGGTTTTTTTTAGCCAGTGCCCGTAGCGATCGGCTACAGGGCCTGCAAGCAGTTCATACCATCGCTGAATCATTTTTTCTGTGGTGAAATCTTCAGCGCGCTTTAGCCCATTGGCTACCATTTTCTGATACAGTTCAGGCTGTGACTCAAGTAGTTTAACTGCCTCAAATACTTCTTGAGGTGTTGTCACTTCGATATAATCTAAGTCTGATTGTCTCTGTTCGCCGAAGGCTGGCTCTGGCCCGAGTAAAGCTGGTACTCCCGCTATCCAAGCATTAACCAGTTTACTAGCTGGTTTGACTAAGGCATCTTTTTCTGTGAGATCGCGCACAGCTAAAACTAAATCATCGGTACTGTAGTCATGCCACATTACAGGTTCATTTTTTGGTTTGCCATTAATTTTGAGTTTGACTCCCAGTTTTTCTAGTTCTTGCTTAAATTCAGGTGAACGAAAGGGTTCATATAAATTAATTTCGTCACCCTTAAAAACAATATTTTCAATTGTATTGCCTCGTTCCGATCGCCTCGGTATCAGACCCGGTTGTGGCCAGTGAGGTATAAATATATCTGTTTTTGAATCGAGACAGACTTTATTTTGCACAACCGTGAGTTCGCAAAGAGCAGGTTTCAAACCATCACTACGACAACCTACAACAAAGGAGTTAAAAGTCCGATCGCGAATGCCCAATTCCGGGGAACTAACAACACAAATCTCTCCCGGAATAAACCTGTCTGAAATTGAGACATTGAGCTGCTTTCGCTTCAGATGCAAATAGGTAAGGACAATCCAACAGTCTTCATAACTTTGAATGCGATTCTATAAGGAGTTTGGCTCGGGTATTGAGGTTTGATCTGGTTGAAATAGCTCAGGCTAGTGTTCGGGATACCGAAGCACAAATGTCACAGGGTATGGAAAAGAGAGAACATTTATCGGCACAGTTTTTTCCTCCCGAGTAGACTAATCGTTTTGAATTAGATGTCTTGTTTGCCAACCACTATAGCTAACAATTTATTTTACCCCAACTGCGATCGGCTCAACTGCATATAATTTACCTGTTATGCCGTTTGGAGAGAGGATTGGACGCGCTCGCTTGACTGTTTTTACTCTCGCGTCTGGACGAATCGCGATCGGCATTGGGCGATCGAGGGTGGGCAAGCCCGATCGCCCACTTGTGCTATTTTTGGAGTATATTAACCAACATTGCGATCGCACGCTGTCGATCGCACAGTGCGATCGCCGCAGCCGTCAGACTTCGCCAGCGCCTCGTTGAGTGGCAAATTGCACAGGATTGTCACGCCTACTATACCGACAAGATAAAGCAGAGTGCCAAGGAGCAAGTAAAGAACACCCGGTTGATGCCACCTTGACAGCGATGAGACAGCCATAAGAATCCAAGTCGCAGCGGTTCCCAAAAACACTCCCATGAACGATGGATTAATCACGGTAATTATCGATGGCTTGCATGGTAGAAATTCCCTGGGAGGAGTGGGAGTCGAGCCAGAGCGTCGATCGCGAAGGATCAGAAGGCGAAGAAGACTCCGGCGATCGGCCCGCAGCCTAATGTTGAGAACAGTTTTAATGCGAAATAATGTTGTGGAGTTATCATTTGAAAAATTATTGAAATTGCCGTTTAAATTTCCGAAAAAGAGTGTGTCAGTATTGCCTTGTGTTCCCACCAGTTGAGCAACTTGAATGCGAGATGAGAGCGATCGAATCCGCCAACTTTTGTTCGCCTAATTCATCGTTTTCCACATCGATAAATGAGATATCAGTAATGCCGATCGACCCGAAAATTGCTGCCATATCGGGAGTTTTATAATTCAGCTTTTCGTAGAAACAGCCGCCTATTCAGGTTCTTAAACGCGCTGGGTAGTGATGTGGAGATTCGGGCGATCGCCAAACCGGAATCTGATTCTCAGGCTAAGACAAGGGCGGTTGCTATTTAGTAGATCCGGATTTAACACAAATTTTATGAAATTTCCCAAATTCAGTAAATGTACTAGACAAATCTTTGGTTTGGCCGCACCCAAGATTTGTTAAACCGCATTTGGCACTGGCGGCTTAACAGGAATTAGAATCACAAACTTTGTCCCCTCTCCAAAAGTCGAAAAACATTCTAACTTTCCCCCGTGTTTTTCAATGATAATTTGGTAGCTGATAGCCATTCCCATTCCGGTTCCTTTACCGATCGCCTTCGTTGTAAAAAACGGATTGAAAATCTGCTTTTGAATTGTTTCCGGCATCCCAGCGCCGTTATCAGCGATCGCAATTTGTACCCATTCTGAATCTATCGTAGAAGTGCGAATCTCAATTTGACTGGGACGATCTTTTATTTCTCGATACGTCCGTTTGGTATTGAATTCTTCAATGGCATCGATCGCATTTGCCAAGATATTCATGAATACTTGATTGAGTTGTCCGGGGTAACACTTAACCAAAGGCAAATCACCGTTGTCGCGAATCACTCTAATTTCTGGGCTTTTTGGTCCAGCTTTGAGACGGTGTTGCAAAATTAGCAGCGTGCTGTCAATGCCTTCATGGATATTGACTGGTTTGCATTCAGCTTCGTCTATACGCGAGAAGTTACGAAGTGAAACAACAATCTCCCGAATGCGATCGGTTCCCATTTTCATTGAACTGAGAAGTTTTGGCAAATCTTCATACAAAAATTCTAGCTCCATTTCTTCCGCTTCTATCTCAATTTCCGAAACCGGATTCGGATAATATTTTTGGTATAGTTGCACAAAATTTAATAAGTTATGTGTATATTCTTGGGCATGGCTTAGGTTGCCACAAATAAAATTGACCGGGTTATTAATTTCATGGGCAACTCCTGCCACCAGTTGCCCCAAAGCAGACATTTTTTCGCTTTGTATCATCTGCACTTGGGTGCTGTGGAGTTTATCTAAAAGCTCTTGAAGCTGAATATTTTTATCGCTGAGTTCTTGAGTGCGCTCGATCACTTTTATTTCTAAATTTTGGCTGTATTCCTGCTGCTCTTCTAACAGTTTTTTGACAGAAGCAATCAGTTGATTGAATGATACTGCCAGGATTCCCACTTCATCTTCAGTCGTTACTGGAGCTTGAAGGTCAAAATTTGATTCGCTCAAAGCTTGTTGAGTCACTTTTGTGAGAGATTGGATCGGACTCGCAATGGCTCGACTGGTGAGGATAGAAAGCACGATCGCGATCGCCACCGATACAGCCATACTTAAACCGATTACCCACAAACGCAGGGCATTGCTACTGCTGATAGCTAGCTGTGCCTCTTCGTATTCTTCCTGGGTTACAGTAGTCAGCGTCGGCAACTCTTCAGCAAAATCATCAATTTGCTTGATGAATGTGCTTTGTTCTAGTTGGGTTAAGCCTGTTTTCAAGCGAACCAGCTCTTCAGGTGTGAAGGCAGTTGGATCGGAGTTCGACAGCAGTCGATCGAGCGCTTCAATGTATGCCTCCGGGACACCATCATACTTTGCAAAAAAATCATGCAGGGCTTCTACTTCACCCTCTCCTTCAATATCGTGCTGCCCTTTTGTGCCACCTTCAGTTTTTTTGAACTTTTTCCAACTTTGCCGAAAGCGATTATGGTGGTTCTGCCATTCTGCATAATACTTTGGCAAGTGCACGGGGTTAGCAAGTGATTCCTTGACCTGTTTGTGTTCGATGAATGTTTGCAACACATCCACTTGCAAGCGAGTGATCAATTCCAGTTCTTCTAGGGCATCCTTGCCCATTAGGGCTGCCTGCTGTTGCTGTCGATCGGCTAATATAATCCCAAGACTTGTCCCGGCGATCGCAATTCCCAGCGATAGCCCGTAACCCCAAGCAATTTTCTCTTGTACCTGCAAACGGCGCAACCAATGCTGAATTTGATTTTTTTTGATCATGTGTTTAGGTATCAACTACTGCAAACAGCTTCTTTATGTCTAACTTGATTATCTCTTAATCGCCAGGATCATCTCCCATTTTTAACATTTATCAAGCAGTTTCAACAAAAACAGTCTTCATTTATAATTGGTCAAAATCCCCAGGATTTATCCGTACAAACACTTAAGAGATCCGCCTTCTAAAAAGCCCCCGGATCGATCGGTGTTCGTGATTTTCTAAACTCAAATCTGAAATCTGAAATCTCAAATCGATTGACAGACCATATCCATGCAGCCGGAGGCGATCGAACTAAGCTAAACTAAGCTAGGTAAATGACTTGATATACTGATGACTATTTTTACTCTGCGATCGATCAAAAAAGACTTCGGCATCAAGGAACTCTTGACAGATGCCAGTTTCAGCCTCGATGAAGGCGATAAAG
>JANNOR010000177.1:0-14630 GCA_031399265.1 Cyanobacteria bacterium SOY_34_metabat_3
ATCCCCATTTGGGCAAGCCGTGACTACAGTTTGCTGCACCGCTGGATGCTGAGCCAATGCTGATTCAATTTCTCCTAATTCGATGCGAAAACCACGAATTTTAACTTGTTCGTCGAGACGCCCTAAAAACTCCAAATTGCCATCATTGTGGTAGCGAACAAAGTCGCCTGTTTTGTACAGTTTGGAATTTTCTATTGGATATCCCAACTCAGAATTGACAGCAAAAGGATTGAGAATAAACTTCTCTTTAGTTAATTCTGGTCTGTTGAGATAGCCCCTAGCAACTCCGCAGCCGCCGAGGTACAATTCGCCAGCAACGCCAGCGGGTACGGGCTGCAAATGCTTGTCTAATACATAGGCTTGAACGTTGGCGATCGCCCGCCCGATCGCCGGTGCTGCATCCGCCCCTTCCCTAACCGGAATTGTGCCGGAAGTTGCGACAACTGTATTCTCCGTCGGGCCGTAATTATTCACTACTTGAAAAGGATGCTTTGCTGAAGGATACTGGCGGAGTTTATCGCCTCCGGTTAGCAAAATTCGCAGCGCAGAATTAGGCGGCCAATCTAATAGCAAAACTTGCTCAGCTAAAGGCGTCGGCAAAAAGCTGACAGTTATTTCATTTGATAGCAGCCATTCCCGCAGCATCTCGGGCGATTTCCTAATGTCATCATCCGCAAAGTAAATGCTAGCCCCCGCAGCCAAATAAGGCCAGATTTCCCAACCGAAAGCATCGAAAGCAATGCCGGCAATTTGCGATGTGCGATCGCGCGGCGAAATTGCAAACTCTTGCTGGTGCCAAAAAATCAGATTTAACAAGTTGCGGTGCTCGATTTGCACTGCTTTCGGTAAGCCGCTGGAACCGGATGTATAGATGGCGCAAACCAGATTTGCTGCTGCGACTGGGGCGATCGGATTATCTGGACTTTCTCGATCGACAATCTGCCAAATCTCATCCAAATAAACCAAAATCGGATTGTAAATTTCTCCGCTTTCACTAATTTCGCTATTAGCTTCGAGTTGAAACTCCCGGCGGGCGATCGCTACGGGCACGCGCGCATCTGCTAACATCAACTTCAATCGATCGCGCGGATAATTCGGATCTAAAGGCAAGTAAG
Source organism: Cyanobacteria bacterium SOY_34_metabat_3 (assembly GCA_031399265.1). GTDB lineage: Bacteria > Cyanobacteriota > Cyanobacteriia > Cyanobacteriales > Microcoleaceae > Microcoleus. The sequence continues at coordinate 1,116 of JANNOR010000177.1, forward strand.
CTCCTCCCGCTTTCAGAATGCCCAGCATTCCGATAATTGTATCCAGCGAGCGCTCTACACAAATCCCCACCAAAACTTCTGCACCCACCCCGATTTTTTGCAAGTAACGAGCTAATTTGTTACTGCGGATATTTAGCTCTCGATAGGAAATCTGTTTTTCTCCGAATACCAAAGCTACAGCATCGGGAGTGCGACTGACTTGAATTTCAAATAACTGGTGAACGCATAAATTTTTCGGGTAATTAACGTGAGTTTTATTGTATTCAACTAACAGCAACTCTCGTTCTAATTCCGTCAATATTTCTAAATTATCAATCGGGCGATCGGGATTGGCAACAATACTTGACAGCAGCGTTTCATAATGCCCCAGCATCCGCACAATAGTAGCTTCATCAAACAAATCAGCGCTGTAAATTACAAAACCGCTAATCCCATCCGCACAATCAACCCACAGCTTATTATCGGGCGTTAGCGGAGCCATCGAAGAGGATCGCTCCCACAAATGAAACTCCAAATCGAACCTCGCCGTCCCCGCGTCCAACTGCTGCGGCTTCAGCGTCAATCCCGGTAATTCTAACTTGTCCGCAGGGGCGTTTTGCAGCGCGAACACCACCTGAAATAAGGGATTTTGATTCAAAGCGCGATCGGGATGCAGTTCCTCAACCAGCTTCTCAAACGGCACATCTTGGTGCGCGTAAGCTCCCAAAGCTACTTCTTTTACCCTGTTTAAAAGTTCTGGAAAAGTTGGATTTCCCGATAAGTCAGTTCGCAGCACCAAACTGTTGACAAAAAATCCAATTAATGCTTCTATTTCACTGCGGTTGCGGTTGGCGATCGGAGTTCCCACGGCAATATCTGACTGCTGCGAATAGCGAAAAAGCAGTGTTTGAAAAGCAGCCAGCATTGTCATAAATAACGTTACTTCTGCGCGCTGGCTGAAAGCTTCTAAAGCCTCGCTCAATTGTTTTGGCAGTTGCAAAAACAGCCGTTTTCCCCGGTAAGTTTGAATTGCAGGCCGCGGGCGATCGGTTGGCAAATTCAACATCGAAACATTGTCTAACTGCCGCCGCCAATAACTTAACTGAGTTTCTAAAACATCTCCTTGCAGGCGATCGCGCTGCCACCGCCCAAAATCTGCATACTGAATGGATAACGGGCGCAAAGGCGAAGGTTTGCGACTGCAAAAAGCCGGATAAAGCGCCCCCAATTCGCGAACGAGAACCCCGAGAGACCACCCGTCAGAAACAATGTGGTGCATATTCAGCACCAGCAAATATTCAGCTTCATTTAATTGCAATAAAGTCACTCGCAGCAGCGGCCCAGCCGCCAAATCAAAAGGCCGCTGCGCTTCCTCAACTATCAGCCGATCGGCCTCAAATTCTCGTTTTGCGGGCGGCAAATTGCGCAAATCCAAAAGGGCGATCGGCACATCAAAAGCAGCAGCAATATTTTGAACTGGCTGCCCGTTTGCCGCCGCAAAAGTCGTCCGCAAAGCTTCATGACGGCGCACAATTTCATTAAAACTTTGTTGCAGCGCTTCAAAGTCGATCGCCCCCGCCATCCGCACCGCCGCCGGAACATTATAAAACGGATTGTTCGGCACCAATTTATCCATAAACCACAGCCGCTGCTGCGCAAAAGAAAGCGGTAAAATTCCCTCCCGCGAAACAGGTAAGATGTTTGCAGCAGTAGAATTAGCAGCTTTTAAAAATGAAATTATCTCGTCTTTTCTGTTAAATATTTCCGCCCGCATTTCCGCACTCATAACTCCTTCAGGAGCATTGCAGCGAAGGATTTCGCCCTCGACAAACACATTGATATCCAAACTGCGGAGGCGAGACAAAAACTCAACCAACCCCGGATTTACGGCATCTCCGGCTTGTGGCGGTAAACTCGATTTTTTCGGTTCTGGCATTTTGAGTTATCCTGCGATCGCTCTGACTAATTAAATAAATACATTCGACAATTTGATATAAAATCTTATCTCATACCTGGTAATATTTTGTCTAACTTAAGTATGATTTTGTTGGACTAAGCACCAAAATTTAACAAACAATCAATACGTAGGGGCGGGTTAACCAACAATCTATGCCTAAAACTAATAATCTCCTAAGCCCCCACCCAACGCAAAAACACTTTGTCCATCCGTCAAAATTCCACATTTTCTCTCACATCTGTCGGCTGCGAAACTTGTTGATTTTTCGCCGCCCAACAAACAGTTTCAATGTATTTTGCCAGACTCGCCGCCGTCGGAGACTCAAACAAATTTCTGACTGACAATTCGATTTGAAAAGCGTCTCGGATGCGGGAAATTAACTGAGTTGCTAGCAGCGAATGCCCGCCCAATTCAAAGAAATTATCGCAAACGCTCACCTGCTGTTTTCCCAAAACTTGAGCCCAAATTCGGGCAACAACTTGTTCAACTTCAGTCCGAGGCGCTACATAATTTTCTGGCCGATCGCCCGTTTCCGCATCTATCTTAAGTAACACAGCGCGATCGACTTTGCCGTTAGGAGTCAGCGGCAGTGATTCCAACACCGCCAGAGTTTTTGGTATCATATACCCCGGGAGTTTATGCTGCAAAAATTGCCGCAAAGGGGGCGATCGCACTTCCTTGATTTGCCGTTGGGTATTAAAGCCATCAGCCGCAACATAAGCAGCCAGATATTTGTCTCCCGGCACATCTTCCCGCACAATTACCGCCGCCGCTTTCACTCCCGGATACTGATGCAGCACTGCTTCAATTTCTCCCAATTCGATGCGGTATCCGCGAATTTTTACCTGACTGTCAATGCGACCTAAAAATTCGATATTTCCGTCGGGAAGATAGCGGGCTAAATCGCCAGTTTTATAAAGTTTTAGATGAGTTAATTCTAAGTCCGAATTAGCAGTAAAAGGATTAAGAATAAATTTTTCTGCTGTTAAATCGGGACGGTTGAGATAGCCCTGGGCCAGTCCGTCGCCGCCGAGATACAGTTCGCCCGGAATGCCGATCGCCACTGGCTGCAAATCGCTATCCAATATGTAAATTTGCGTGTTGGCGATCGGTTTGCCGATCGGCACTGACGCTGCTGTTTCCGGCACATCTCGCACGCAGTAAAAAGTCGAAAATGCGGTGTTTTCTGTCGGCCCGTAAACGTGGATTAAATGTTCTGGCGGCCCTTTTTCCAGAACTTCTCGAACGCATTTCGGATCGGCAACTTCTCCTCCAAATAGCAAATACTTCAGCGAATTAAAGGCTTGCGGAACGCTGGCAGCAATTTCGTGAAATAAGGCAGTAGTTAAAAACAAAACAGTAATACATTGTCGGCGGATTTCTGCGGCAAACTCGCGCGGAGCGAGCATTGTTTCCGTACTAATTAAAACCAATTGAGAACCGTTCAGCAAAGCTCCCCAAATCTCGAATGTAGCTGCATCAAACGATGTGTTTGAGACTTGAGCAACTTTATCTGACGGCGATAAGTTTACGTAATTTGTATTGATTGCCAGCCGATTTACAGCTTTGTGAGGAACTGCCACACCTTTCGGTTTTCCGGTGGAACCGGAAGTGTAAATAACGTAAGCTAGATTGTCAGATGTGGCGGTGTTGGCTAGATTTTCAGCGCTTTCACGGGCTAGATTTTCCCGTTGGCGGAGCCCTCGCAGAGGATCGCCCAAATTAACAATCGCCCCCTCAAATTCCGCAAAAATATCCGCCAACTTTGACTGTACCAGCAATACATTAACTCCGGCATCTGCTAGCATAAAATTCAGGCGATCGCCCGGATAACTCGGATCTAAAGGCAAATAAGCTCCCCCAGCTTTCAAAATTCCCAACATACCGATAACTGTATCGGGCGAGCGTTCCGTACAAAGCCCCACCAAAACACCCGCATTCACCCCTATTTTTTGCAAATAATGTGCTAGTTGATTGCTGCGATCGTTAATTTCTCGATAAGTGAATTGTTCGCCAGCAAAACTCAGGGCGATATTGCTCGAATGCCGATCGACAATCTCCTCAAACAACTCGTGCACGCACTTGTTTCTGGGATAATCAGTGCGAGTATTGTTCCATTCAACTAACAGCCGCTGCCGTTCATTTTCGCCCAACAAAGGCAAGTTAGCAATACGCCGATCGGGATCGGACACAATGCTTGACAAAAGTATCTTAAAATGCTCTAACATCCTGCTAATTGCAGAGCGATCGAACAAATCCGTACTGTAAATTGCCGCACCTCTGAGACTATCTGCATACTGCCAATCTTTGCCGTAGAAACTCCTGAAACAGTCGGCAGCATCCCACAAATGCAATTCCAGATCGAAACGCGCTGTTTTCACTTCCAAATTGACATAACTCAACTTTAAATCAGGCAACTGTGACTGCTGCAAAGGCGCATTTTGCAGGCTGAATACCACCTGAAACAGCGGATTTTGATGCAAAGAACGCTGCGGCTGCAATTCCTCCACCAGTTGCTCGAAAGGCACATCTTGACAGGCGTAAGCGGACATCGTGACTTCCCGAACCCGGCTTAAAAGTTCTCGAAAAGTCGGGTTTCCCGATAAGTCAGTTCGCAGCACTAAAGTATTGACAAAAAAACCGATCAACCCTTCTATTTCGCTGCGGTTGCGGTTGGCGATCGGGCTGCCTACTGCAATATCTAACTGCTGCGAATAGCGCGAGAGCAAAACTTGAAATGCTGCTAGCAAAGTCATAAACAAAGTTGCACCTTCTCGCTGCGCCAGCGCTTTCAATTCGCTGCCAAGCTGCGGCGATAACTCGAAAAATTCAGTAGTTCCCCGGTAGCTTTGCGCCGCTAATTTAGGTCGAGCGATCGGCAAATTCAGCGCCTGAATGCCCGCCAACTGCCGCCGCCAATAAACCAACTGATTTTCTAATACTTCCCCCTGCAAGCATTCGCGCTGCCATTCCGAGAAATCGGCATATTGCAGCGGCAATTCCGGCAATTGCGAAGGTCGTGAAGCGTAGCTATCCCGTAGGGAATCGCTCACCAAGCCAGTATAGATAATTCCCAATTCCTGAATTAAGACTCCGATCGACCAATCATCCGAAACAATATGGTGCATATTTATTGATATAATATGCTCGGTTTCCGACAAACAAATCAGCACAGCGCGCAGCAGCGGCCCCGCCGCTAAATCGAAAGGGCGATCGGCTTCTAATTGCGCTAATTTTATTGCTGCTGCTTCCCGTTTTTCGGCGGGTATGTTTCGCAATTCCGCAGTATTTAAAACAAAGTTAAAATTGGGAGAAATTACTTGCATCGGCTGGCCGTCAACCGCCGCAAAAGTCGTCCGCAAAATTTCATGGCGGCGCACAATTTCCCCGATCGCCCTTTCGATACAATCCCGATCGATCGCACCTGTCAAACGCAGTGCAGTTGTGACGTTGTAAAAAGAATTGTTCGGCGCTAATTGGTCGAGAAACCACAGCCGCTGCTGGGCAAAAGATGCCGGAAACACGAACGCTTCTGCCTCTTCTGAAATATCGAGTTTGTGTCCACCGTCAAAATTTTTACTCATCGGTTTTGTTGCTAAAATTTAGAATTTTTTATAAATTTCTCTAAGGATAGCAACTTATGACAAAAATTGCCCGACAGGAAGCAAATATTCATGACAAATGCCGATCGACTCTGGCAAAGTGCAACCGCAGACTTGACAATATCCAACACCGAAATTCATATCTGGCGCGTTGCTCTCGATCGACCTGCGTCCGAGATTCACAACTTAGCACAAACCCTCTCTGACAGCGAATTGCAGAGGGCAGAACGCTTTCACTTCGCACGAGACAAAAACTCTTTTATCATTCGCAGAAGCGCGCTCAGAACCATCCTGAGCCGCTATTTGAACGTCGCTCCCGACCTTGTTCAGTTCAGTTACGGCCCCTGCGGCAAACCAGAAATAGCCGCCAACTTCCTTAGCACACTTTGTTTCAACTCGTCTCACTCTCAAGGCTTAGCTTTATATGCCGTTACTCGCCACCGCAAAATTGGCGTAGATATCGAACAAATCCGTCCCCTTCCCGACATCGAGTCAATCGCCGAGCAGTTTTTTTCACAGCAAGAAAACGCCGCATTTAAGGCAGTTTCAGCAGAACAAAAATTAGCAGCATTTTTTAATTGCTGGACTCGCAAAGAAGCTTACCTAAAAGCGACGGGAGATGGATTGAGCTTTCCCCTCGATCGGTTCAGCGTTTCCCTAACTCCAGGCGAACCCGCACAGCTTTTGAATGTCGAGGGCGAGCGCACAGCACCGACTTTATGGTATTTAAAAGCGCTGGTTCCCGCACCTAATTATATCGCTGCAATTGCTGTGGAAAAACTGGGCGAAGAGTTGACTTACCAGTATTTTTTAGAACCGAATTAATTTCCCAGTTGGGGATTTTTTCGATCGCTATTGCAGGGGCAAAAACACTGTCATCACCTCACCTTTTTGGGGGCGCTGGCGAATCACCAACTTGCCGCCAGCCGCCCGAAATAAGTTCTTAGTCACGCTCAAATTTAAACTCAAACTTCCTGTCTCCGGCTGTACCATCAATAAAGGCCCGATCGATCTTAGAGGAGCATTAGCAGCAGGTGAAAAAGTCGAGTCGCCCTCAGTGTCGGATGGATGTTTCGATTCCAACTGCAACTTTACCCGATCGCCCGCCAATGTCACCTCGACTTGAATCTGACTCCCCGACGGCAAAGTTCGAGTGAAATTCTCAATCAAACCAGTTAACACCTGATCCAACATCGTCGGATCGCTGACAACCGCCGGCAACTTTTTCGGAAGGATTACTTCCAAAGTATGATTGCGCTGAGTTGCTTGTTTTTGCCAGCGCGGGATGCTGTGAAGCAGCACTTCGCCGAGGGACATTGCTGTTAGGTGCAGGGCGGAATTCTTGGCTTGCGACATTTCCATTTCTACGGCGCGGAAAATTAAGCCGAAGCGATCGATCTGAGCGGTACACTCAGCATCGATCGTTTCCAAACGCTTGACTACCACCGCATCGAGTTTGGGGCGTTTCAGCAGCAGCCGAGTCAGAGTGCGGATCGTAGCTAAAGGAGTGCGGACTTCGTGGGCGATCGCTTGTAACAATTCCACCTCTTTGGTAACGTGAGGAATCGCAGATTTGCAGTTGAGATTCTTAGCCTGTAACTTTTCATGCCTTCCCCTCAAACTATCCTCAATTCTTTCATCCTTAATTCTGCCTATTTCCTCTTTCCAACTAGGCAAATTATGCAACAGCAAGCGACTGAAATGGGTGACTGTTTGATAATTGGGAGCAACAGGATAAAACTGCTCGAACAGCGCATCTAATTTAGTTGAATTATGAGTTAATTGATGCATATTTATTTCGCTGTGAGAATTTCCCAGCAAACCTTCGCTGTCAGTCACCCGGCGCCGCAAAACTTCCCAAGCTGAAGCCACTTCTTGCGGATCGAAAGAAAATAGAAAAGCTGGCATCCCGGCAGCATTTTCGCCTAAAACCATTACCAAGCTAAAATTAGCCGTTAAAACCACACAAAACTGCTCGTTGGCCAGCGGATCGCCGATCGCCAAAGCCAGCGCAGGCGCAGCAGCGGGCACGGATCTTTCCACATCTGCCGCTGCTGGAAGCAAAGCTAAACTTTGTCTGGCCCGAAAAGACCACAAAGCTGCATCGTTGTCTGGAATACTGGTAAAAATCCAATTGGCAAAGCCGGAACCTAAAGCGGGCTCGGTTAAAACCGAAGATGGGCCAGACAGCACCAATCCCTGACAGGAATTGGCAAGACAAGAATCTGTTGTTGGCGATCGTTTTTGCCGATCGAGCATTTGATTCAAAGCTGCGATCGCCCCATACCATTCCTGTTCGGCTTTCAGCCGGGAAGCCCCGCGACTCCCAGAACACCTCGGACGGTTGTTTTCTGCGGATAACCTCCGATCGAAAAGATTGAGGTCACTTTCTGAGCCTTCGGAGGCTAAAATCTCGCTTATTGTCGGTAAAAAGTAAGTATTCACAGTAGTTATATCAGAAGGAAGAAGGAAGAAGGAAGAAGGAAGAAGGAATATAATCAATAGTCCTAGTAATTAAACAATTCCTAATTACCTAAATTTTTGCTATATAAACCCATTTTCGGAGCCAGGAAGGATGAAGTATTTATTTAATTTTAAAGTTTAGGAGTGAGGATTCCGGCAGCAGCAAAACTCCAAAAACTCTAAAGAATTGTTTTCGCCTTCCTCCTGACTCACAGCATATCTACCTTTGTCGATTCCCGATATTGGCAAACCGTACCAAATAAGTCGCAATCTCCGCGCTTGGGCAGATATTTTGCACCAACAAGCCCGATCGCCCTTGCAAAAAGTGCAAAATGAAAGCAGTCAAACACCACGCTTTCCTTATGCCCACCTCGATCGCCGACTCAAAAAATCTGCTGTCCGACTTAATGGCACGCTACCGCAACCAGGTAGATTATCTAGCAATTCGCCTCGAAGAAGCCGAAGGCACCGACATCCTGCTGCGGGGCGAAAAAATTGAAACCCTCAGCGAAGGAGTCTCAATTGGCGGCCAAGTTCGAGCCTGTCACAAAGGCGGCTGGGGCTTTGCCAGTTTTAACCGACTTTCCACCCTCGCCGAAAGAATCGAAGAAGCCATCGCCGCAGCCAAACTGATCGGCGAAGAAGAAACGATTCTCGCGCCCGTCACCCCCGTACAAGACACTTGCTTCCTACCGCTGACAGGAACAGACCCGCGTCTGGTTCCCCTGATCGAGAAAAAGCAACTGTGCGATCGCTACGCCAAAATCCTGCGCAGCATTGACCCCTGCATCGCCACCGTCTCCGTCCGCTACGGCGACAGCACCCAGCGCATGATCCTCGCCACCTCCGAAGGCACAATGCTCGAACAAGGTTGGGCAGACATGGAAATGCGCTTTGCCGCCACAGCCCGCAGCGGGGAAACCGTACAAACCGGGCGCGAAACCACCGGTTCCCGCAAAGCCTACGAAGACTTAACCGAGCTGGATGTTCAAGTTCGCAGCGCCGCCCAGCGAGCCGTAAACTCCTTAGCCTTACCCCCCGTCTGCGGCAACACTTACACCGTCGTCATCGACCCAATTCTCACCGGATTATTCGTCCACGAAGCCTTCGGACACCTCTCGGAAGCTGACATGGCCTACGAAAATCCCGACATCATGGAGGTAATGACTCTCGGCCGCCAGTTCGGGCCCAAAGACTTGCAAATTTTCGACGGTGCCGCACCAGAGGGACACCGGGGCAGTTATTTCTACGACGATGAAGGCACTCCGGCTACTACTACTCAGTTGATTAAAGACGGCGCTTTAGTCGGGCGGCTGCACTCGCGCGAAACTGCTGGGAAGTTGGGAGAAGTCCCCACTGGAAATGCTCGCTGTTTGAATTATCATTATCCGCCGATCGTCCGCATGACCAATACTTGGATCGAACGCGGTACAACACCGGTGGCTGATTTATTTTCGGATATCCAAGAAGGAGTTTATGCGCGCAATTGGCAGGGCGGCATGACTAACGGCGAAATGTTTACTTTTGGTGCTGGCGAAGCTTGGATGATCCGCAATGGCGAATTGGCCGAACCGGTGCGGGATGTGACTCTTTCGGGTAATGTTTTCAGCACTTTAGCCGATATTGAGGCGATCGGCGACGATTTTTATTGGGATGAATCCGGCGGCTGCGGCAAGGGCGGACAAAGCGGTTTACCTGTGGGTTGCGGTGGCCCTAGTTTGCGGATTCGCGATGTAGTTGTCGGCGGCGAAGCTGCTGAGGATTGATCTCAAGCCTGCTTGAATTCACATCCACCACCCTATTAAACCTAAAAGCTAACACCCAAAACCCCGATTTCTTAAAGAAGTCGGGGTTTTGGGTAAAGGCGTGATTTTTGCTGCATTGGGAAATTTAATTCTACGTATCGCGGACGTTATTGCGGCGGGAGCACCCCGGAGTCGGAGAAGATTTGCAGCGATCGGATTTGCTACCGCTATCTTTAGCGGATAACAGTTTTTGAGATGTCGCGTACTGATTTGCCGGTATTGAACTGTTCTCTGCTTTGTGAGGAAAAGCGAGGGGGAAAGCGAGTGCTGTGCTTAACAATACACATTGCATCTGAATATACATGATGGAGTTTTACCTCAAAGTTTCTCCTCCCCGATACAGACTTGTATTTTGCAGATCCGGAACTAATTCCGGTTAATTTTTAGTTTTATAAATTCTCAACTCCCGGATTATGGGCAAAAAAAAAGAAGCCAAATCACAGGGAAAAGATTCTGTATATTTGGCTTCTTTTGGGCAAAGATTTTGGTTTTTCGGCTTTATCTTCCGCTTCCTCGTTCTGGCAAGGTTTCTCTATCTCTATCTGCGTAAAACGTCTGATTTTCGACTTGAGCTGTTAAAAATTCGGTAACGGATTTGTCTTGAGAGAAAAAGGTCGATCGAGTTTCTACGCTTTGAGCATTAACTGCGGTGCAGCTCAGTAACAGGCTTGACATCAGGATGGAAGAGTAAACGCGCATCATAAAGTTCCATATCTAACTTTCCACTATTGATACGCAGCCTCCCTTCTGCTATCAGGGTAAAAAACATAATTTTTGGAGAAATAACCGATCGGTAACTGACAGCACCTGCATTTTTTTTCAATTTTTGTCAAAAAGGGGTGAAACCCATCATCTAGCTCTGCCGCTCGCTCGTAAATTAGAGTTGCCTGCCGATTGCGGGCAGCCAGCACCATTCAACCCCTGTAATTCTTTTGAAATGCTCTGAAAACCAGGAAACAAAACTACAAATTGTAAATTTTCACTAATCTTCAGATTAACTTCATAATTTATTGATAGAAGGATGCAACCGTTTAATAGACCTCTTGCTCTCGTCAAATTCACCCCCCTTAGTCCCCCCTTATTAAGGGGGGAAACAAGAATAATCTTGCCCCCTCCCCGAACTCGCGGGGAGGGTTGGGGTGGGGTGCATTATATTTTTGCAACTCTTCAATAATTGCGCGCAAAAATTCAACAAATTGGTTTTTTCAACCGATTGGAACCCGAGCGCAGTAAAAGCTTTTTGCAGTCAGGAATCACTGCGGCTTGAGTCTCGCGAGGATGTCAATTCCGCATCTACCTGCAAGAAAAGTGAGTCGAGAGTTGACGAGTTATCCAAAACAACATCAGCTTTTTGGCACTTTTGAGCTAGTGGCATTTGGGCGTTAATGCGTGCCAAAGCTCGATCGCCACTCAAGCCATCTCGCTTTAGGAGCCGTGCTAACTGCACTTCGGGCGAACAATACACCACCCAAATTTCGGTACACAAGTCAGTCATCTGGGCTTCAAACAGCAGCGGCACTACCAAAACCAAAGTCAATGTGTTTTGGGATACTTGACTTAATGCAGCAATACAGCTTTGAGTTCCCTCAACAAATCTGCGGCGCACATAAGGGTGAATTTGTTGTTCCAACCACTGCCGTTCCGCTGGGTTACAAAAAATAATATTTCCCAACTCCAGTCGATTTAAATTGCCGTCGGGGAGCAAAATAAGCGCACCGTATCGTTCTACAATAGAGTTGAGTATTGGCGAACCTGGGTGCACAGCTTCGCGGGCGTAGATATCAGCATCTAGAATCGGAAATTTATAGGTATCGGCCAGATAATTAGATATAGCGGTTTTACCGGTGGCGATGCCCCCAGTTAAACCGATCGCGCGGACAATTGGATCGCTCATAATTTTCTTTGTTTAAACTTGTTGTGTTTCGACACTTGCTGTCTGTCTTTGCTATGTTGGTGGCACAATCAAATTTAGACTTATAAATTTAAAATTTGCGATCGAGGGCTAGCGTTAGGAATGGTCAGCATTGGGGTGCGATCGACTCTTTTTTACCTAAAATCTCCATTTTAAACTCGAATTAAGGTCTAGATCGAGGCAAACTTATGAATGCTCAACGTGCTGTGCGATCGATTCTGGCAGCAATTCCCATAGCCGGATTTTGGATATTAGATTTTTCCCCCAACCTAGTTTTCCTCAACGGAAACAGCAGCGGATTGGTAATCTTGTCAATTTATCCCCAATCTCAAATAGCTGCGGCCGGCCCGATTATTTCCGCCCCAGACGGCACCGAAACCACCGTCACCGCCCCCGGTACAGGGTCGCCCTCCCGCTACGACATTCAAGGCGGCACTCCATCGAGAGACGGAGCAAATCTGTTCCACAGTTTTACTCAGTTTGGTCTGAATTCTGGCGAAACTGCCAATTTCATCTCCAACCCAACCATTAAAAATATTCTCGGCCGCGTTGTCGGCGGCGACGCTTCCTTAATTAACGGTCTAATTCAAGTTAGCGGCGGCAATTCTAACTTGTTCCTGATCAACCCCGCAGGCATCATCTTCGGAGCAAATGCCCGACTTGACGTGTCCGGGTCTTTTTTGGCTACCACCGCTAGCGGTATCGGTTTTGACAGCGGGTGGTTCAACGGTACTGGGGCGAACAACTACGCGGCCCTAGTCGGAGAGCCGAATGCTTTTGTTTTTGGGCCACAATCCGGCAGTATTGTCAATGCCGGTAACTTGGCTGTTGGAAACGGGCAAAATTTGACTTTGCTCGGCGGCACGGTCATCAGTACGGGGAAACTTTCAGCCCCAGGCGGTCAGATTACTGCGGCGGCTGTCCCGGGCGAAAATCTGGTGCGGTTGAGTCAAAACGGACTTTTGCTGAGTTTAGAAGTTGCTCCTGCTGCGGGAGTTTCGGGTTCGCCTGCTGTTCCGTTTTCTCCCCTGAGTTTGCCTCGGCTGCTGTCGGGCGCGGGCGTTGCTGAGGCTACTGGTATAACTGCGAACGATCGCGGTGAAGTAGTGCTCACAGGCGGCATCACAGTGCCCGCAGGTGCTGGAACTGCGCTGGTATCGGGGGAAGCGGACGTGTCTAACCGATCGGGCATCGGAGGAACTGCGAACGTGTTGGGCGACAAGGTAGGGCTGTTTGGAGCGAAGATTGACGCTTCGGGGTCGTCTGGCGGCGGGACGGTGCGGATCGGCGGAGATTACCGAGGCGGGGGAACCGTGCCGAATGCGGCGATGACTTACGCAGATGGCAAAAGTTCGATCGCCGCCAACGCAACTGTCGCAGGTAACGGCGGCAGAGTTTTTGTCTGGGCGGACAACACAACCGCATTTTTGGGCAGCATCAGCGCGAGGGGCGTTTCTGCAACTGCCAGCAGCGGTGTTGGCGGATTTGTGGAAGTTTCGGGCAAGCAAAGATTGATTTTTAACGGTAATGTTGATACCTCCGGGACAAACGGTTTAGGGACTTTGCTGCTAGATCCTGAAAATATTTTAATTACCGATGCAGCAGAAGGTGTCGGTGATGCGCAAATTATTGCTAACAATAATATTTTGGCAACAGGAACTCAGACGGCACAGCTAAGCAATTCCGATCCTTCGCTGACAATTTCGGCGAGAGCTTTGGAAAGTATGTCGGCTACGTCAAATGTGGTTCTCGAAGCGCTCAACGATATTAAAATTGCTGATTTGGCGGACAATCAGT
>JANNOR010000182.1:0-5136 GCA_031399265.1 Cyanobacteria bacterium SOY_34_metabat_3
GAGTTCGTAGAAATTCAAATCTGCCTGCAAACCCATCAGCGGCACAGGCGAATTCGAGTGCAGCACCCGTTCCACAAAATGCCTTTTTAGGCAATCTCCATCCGGCGGCACCGCCCCGTAAATATCAAAGCTATTACCGCGGATGAAAGCTGGGGCGAACAGCGGGAACCCTTGAATGTGATCCCAGTGATAGTGAGTAAAAAACATATAAGCTTGCACGGGCATTTCTTCCACCAACTGGTCTCCCAGCATCCGCAAGCCAGTTCCGCCGTCAAAAATCAAGCGTTTTCCACCGACTCGCATTTCCAAACAAGAGGTGTTTCCGCCATAGCGAACAGTTTCCTGTCCGGGTGTCGGAACACTGCCCCGCACGCCCCAGAACTGTACTACAAAATCATCTATACCTTTTATTGCTTCGGAAGGTTGAGGGCAATCATCAAGGGGAGTTGCCACTACTGAGGACAAGCTGATTTCCATTTTAAAATTCAGGCTTTAAGGTTCCACATTGTCCGTGATGGCGCAGCAGATGGTCGCACAACACTAAAGCTACCATCGCCTCGACCATCGGCACAGCTCTAGGCAAAACGCAAGGATCGTGCCTTCCTTTGGCAGCCAGCAGCGCTGCTTCACCCGATCGGGTTACTGTGCGCTGGGTCGAGCGAATTGTCGCAGTTGGCTTGAAAGCCACCCGCAGAATGATATTTTCACCATTAGCAATGCCACCCTGAATTCCACCGGAGCGATTCGTGACTGTACGAATTACCCCTTGTTCATCAGTATAGTATTCATCATTGTGTTCGCTGCCTTTAAGCAGAGTCCCGGCAAAGCCCGAACCAATTTCAAAGCCTTTGCTGGCTGGTAAGGACATCACAGCTTTAGCCAAGTCAGCTTCGAGTTTGTCGAATACGGGCATTCCCAGGCCTTTGGGTACGTTGCGGGCGACGCATTCGACTACACCGCCGATCGAATCTCCGCTATCCCGAACTTTTTCGATCAGTTCAATCATTCTTTCGGCGCATTCGGCATCTGGACAGCGGACGATGTTGCTTTCTACTTGTTCTAAAGTAACAGTGTCCGGGTCGGCGACGGCTTCTAGGTCAAAAATGCGTTTGACGTAGCCGACTATTTCTACGCCTGCTGCTTGTTTCAGAATTTTTTTGGCGATCGCCCCTGCTGCTACTCTACCTATAGTCTCCCTTGCCGAGCTTCGGCCTCCGCCCTCCCAGTTGCGAATGCCGTATTTAGCATCGTAGGTAGCATCGGCGTGAGAAGGGCGGTAGGTGGTCGCCATTTCTGCATAGTCTTGGGGGCGAGTATTTTGATTGCGGACTAAAATGGCGATCGGCGTTCCCAAAGTTTTGCCTTCAAACACCCCGGAGAGAATTTCGCAAGTATCCGCTTCTTTGCGAGGAGTGGTAATTTTGCTTTGGCCTGGGCGGCGGCGATCGAGTTCCGCTTGAATTTCCGCGGAGTCGATCGACACCAAAGGCGGACAACCGTCAATGACTACTCCAACACCGCCGCCGTGAGATTCCCCAAATGTCGAGATCCGAAATAAATGCCCAAATGTATTACCCATTATGCTTTCTGCTTGAAACTTGATAATTTTTAGAGTGAATCGAATATAGATTTACTGTATGTCTGAAAAATATAGCATTGACAAGTAAGCGAGTGGCGATCGCCCCACAGAATCATGCCCTTCCCCGTTGCAGAATATTTACGAAGGAGATGGAGAGATGGGGAGAGAGGGAGAGAGGGAGAGAGGGAGAGAGGGAGAGAGGGAGATGGGGAGATGGGGAGATAGAAAAAATCTTCCTTCTTCCTTCTTCCTTCTTCCTTCTTCCTTCTTCCTTCTTCTTCCTTCTTCTTTAATCTTCGTGTTCTTCAAAAGGATCTCTCAATTCCTTAGCGGGAGGGCCAAAAGCCGTGTAGATCGAGAAGCCGGTCATTGCCACCAGACACAAGCCCAGTGAGATGCCAAGAACTGCTGCGGGTTCCATATTTTTGATTTATTATGAGTGCTCAACCCCATAATATTACAAAAAATCACATTTTGTCGGAAAATCTAGTGATTTTAGACGGAGTACGGTATGAGAGGCAACTCAACTCCCGCGAATGGCAGTCCCCCATGCAGATTTCTGAGAAATTGCGATCGCCATTAGGGTGAAAATATGTCAAACTTTTCTGTAGAGATTCATTGCAGGTTATTTATGGCACAACGGACTTGGTTGGGAGATATACTCAAACCCCTTAACTCAGAATACGGCAAGGTAGCCCCCGGCTGGGGAACCACGCTATTGATGAGCGTGTTCATCGGACTGTTTTTCGTGTTCTTGTTGATTATTTTGCAAATCTACAACTCTTCGCTGATTCTAGAGAATGTGGATGTTGATTGGTCGAGTCTCGGCCGCTAAAAATTGAGCACCGAAAAGTAAGGCTAAAAGTAAAAGCTGAGGGTAGAGGAGAAAGGGTAGAAGCTATGTTTGCCCATTTTTCCTTGCCCTTTCCCGTTACGGGTTCTTTATGAAATGCTAACTAATTAAACAAAGTGTAGGAGAAAAAACAATGAATATTTTTGGCATTGGTTTGCCGGAAATGGCAGTAATTTTTACGATCGCCCTTTTGGTATTCGGCCCCAAAAAATTACCAGAAATCGGTCGCAGTATGGGCAAGGCACTTCGGGGCTTTCAAGATGCTTCGCGGGATTTTGAGTCGGAATTTACGCGGGAAGCCAAGCAGCTAGAAGAAGCAGTCGCAATCCGCAAGCCGGAAATCGAAAAACTCGCCGCCGCTACTCCCAAGGAAGATAGCACAGACAGTTAAATGAACAACACTCAGAAGGCGGAAACAACACCGGAGTTAGTGATTCCCCAGCTAATTGTTGGCTTGGGAAATCCCGAACCAAAGTACGATCGCACCCGACACAATATCGGCTTTAATGCTGTCGATGCCTTAGCTCAATCTTGGCAGGTTTCACTGTCGGAAAATCGCAAATTTCAAGGCATATTTGGTGAGGGAAACCGGCCGCGCGGACAGAAAATCCGCTTGTTGAAACCGCTAACTTATATGAACCTTTCCGGGCAATCAATTCGGGCGGCATCGGATTGGTTCAAAATACCTGCGGAGTCGGTGTTAGTAGTATACGACGATATGGATCTGCCGATCGGCAAAATCAGAATGCGGCTTGCCGGTTCCGCCGGCGGACACAACGGCATGAAATCGGCAATTTCTCATTTGGGCACAGACAAATTTCCCCGTTTGCGAATCGGCATCGGCAAACCTCAAACCGAAGCTGCTAAAAATGACAAAGATACCATTTCCTTCGTTTTAGGAAAATTTTCCTCAGATGAAAGTCAGTTAGTAGAAAAAGTGCTTAAACTGGTTAAAGAGGCAGTGGAACTCAGCCTCCATCAGGGAGTAGAAAAATCCATGAGCCTTTACAACAATCGCACGATCGCAGCCACAAACGCGGAAACAAAAGGGTGAGTTCGAGACGTTTACCTGAAACTACTGCATATGTCCGGGTTACTGGTCAATCTTGGCAAAAAGGCACGATTGAAGGTGAAGTAACTGCCGGCAGTTTTGAGTGGCAGTTTCAGTGGCGTTTTCGCGAAGAAAAAACACTGATACTTGAGCCTTCCCAAGGTAGGGCTTTGATTCAGGAACCGCTGCATCGTTTTCTGGAAAAATGGGATTATCAACTTGAACCTGGTGGGGATTATTCGTTTACGGTTCGCGCCCAGTTTTAAGAACGTTTTTTTAACCGCAGATGAACGAAATTAGGAGACGGCAGTGCCGTTTCCCTACAATTAATCGGCGTAGGGACACGGCACTGCCGTCTCCTCTATATTATTCCAATGCAACCGGAAACGATATGACACGTCAATTTGTTTGTCCTGATTCCAGCAATTCTTGAATTAAAGCAGGGGGCGTCGCTTCTCGGTAAGCGCCGCAATAATACATTGTCAAAACAGCTTTATAAGCCCAGTGATTTGGCGGCACATCGCTAAAAGGATTGGGTAGAGTTTCAGCCTGATTCTGCACGCAAGCATTGAGAATTTGTTCTCGCGTTGGCTGCACTTGAACTAAAGAATTATTGGGCTTGACTTGTGCAGTGTTTTGTGCTTTTACGGGAGTCCAAAAGCTGGTACTAACTAGGATTAGAACTGCGGAAAAGAGCCTGAATCTCAGAGGCGATCGCGAATCGCGAATTGCGAATTGGTAATGTTCGTCCATAAATAACAACCAGCAAATAACTAATGACTACTGACTGATTTTCGCATTCCCAAAGCCAGTGTACCTAAAAACAATAGCCCGATCGCACCAGCCAGCGGATTACCGTTAACTCCCGTCACCCAATCCGGTACAGAGCCAGAATATCTGATTAATTTCCCGACATTAATCATATAATATCCCCAGACTATACCTGCATGAAAGCCGATCGACAAACCAAGACGATTTTGGGTGATTCGTTTTCCCCAAACCAATATCAAACCCAGCAGCAACAACCCCGGAAACTGCGGCCAACTCCGCAGCATTGCCTCGACGGGTTTGATAAAATGGGATAGGGCAAACAACAGGCTATTTGCCCGCAGAGATATTTTATAATTGTAATCCCGCTGCAACTCGTCGAGCAACCAACCTCGGAATATCAATTCCTCGAAAAAACCCACTCCTAAAGCACTTAATAGCCCTTCTGCGATGATTCTAGGCAAATTATCAGAATTTTGCCACGCGACAAAACCAAGCAGTCCTTGCACCGCAAATAAGCTGAAAGTGAGCAAAAGCCCGATCGCCAATCCGACTAAAAATTCAAAACCGTTCTGTCTGGTATTTATCAAACCATAGCTTTTTAGCACTTGGTTTTGTCCGTAAACCTTTTTTCCCCACAGTCGCACCAAGAACAGAAACTCGGTAAACAACAGCGCCATAGTTAGAATAGTTGCCAGGTTGCTATCTTTAACTAACAAATAAATTGGTGCTGCGAATGGTAGCCATATTGCCAGCAAAACTACCAGAAAAATTGGGATTCGCAAAAAGAATGGATAACTGGCTATTTTGCTAAATTTAGTCATTGTTACAAGTTACTTGATGAAAAATTTTAATTTTTAGTAAAAATAAACATAACATGGGGAG
>JANNOR010000219.1:0-11139 GCA_031399265.1 Cyanobacteria bacterium SOY_34_metabat_3
AAAAAAAGTCGTCGTCAACTGGTTAATTTCGATGAAATACACTATTATTTAAGTAGTTTAGATTGGTCGGCAAGTAAATTTGCTTCGGCTATTCGTGACCACTGGTTGATTGAGAATCGACTCCATTGGGTTAAAGATGTGACGTTAAACGAGGATAACGATATTCGTAGAGGTGGCAATGCACCTGCTAACTGGGCAATGGTTAGGCAATTTTTGGTTTCATTAGCTCGCATGAAATGTACTCATACTTTTCCCGAAGCTCTAAGATTAATGGCTAATCAAGTTAAAGATTTGAGTGAGTTACTTTTTGATTTATCTAGTCTAGATAAACCTGTTAAGTGCCTTGCATAATGTTGGTCAATAGCCTTCATAGCTTTGATTTAACCTCTCGACAATTAATCCACCCTGCCTACTCCCCCTTAATAAGGGGGGGACAAGATTCCGATCAAAGTCAACCCCTACTCCCCTTCTTAAGGGGGATTTAGGGGGATCGAGATATGTGCAACGACCCATTAAATTGGTATTATATTTGAGATTTTACATTGACACCAGAGTCAAAAATAAACCTGTTTCAAAAAATGAAACTCACAACTCTTAACATTAGCTGCGGCAGGGTCAGCTTGTTATTTTTTTTCCTAAAACAGCAGTTAAAAAGATTTTAATTTCGCCGTCGATTGTGTCTTTTAGTGGCAAGGTGCGCGAGCGCACCCTACGGATAGAGCGTGTGCGATCGCGAACTGTTTTTCTTATTTAGTTATTCGACGGCGGTCTTCTACCCTACTAATTTACGATTCACAATTTACAGCTAGTTTTTATCCCACTCAATCTCTTTGTTTCCCAATATCAACCCGCTGCTGCCGGGAAAAGCGTAAGGAATAGTTTTTGCAGCAAAATCTACAATCTCAGTTGGTTGTTGAAACCACTCCGAATAACTGGGATTGAGTTGATCGTATAGTGCTTTTAAAGCTTGAATTTCTGCCTCTAGCTGCGCTGCTGCTTGATTGATTCTGCGAGCTTGTGCTTGCAAGCGCTTTTCCCCGGTTTGAACGTGGTTTTCTACTTCTTGCCAGTGTTGTCCTGCCAACAATTTGTCGAGTTCACCTTGTTTGTAATTGAGTACAGGCTGTTTTTCTTGCAGTTGCTTTTCAATAATTTTAGTCTCTCGGTCAATCTCCTGGATTTGCTGCAACCACTGCTCCCCAAAAGCAGCATTTTGCTGGTGGAACTCGGCAATGGCTTCAGGAGTATTATTCTTGGGAAAACTGACTGCTACTCGGCACTCAGAGCGCTGTACGCGAAGTTTTTCTAGCGACTCTTGCTGGATGGCAACTTCTGCTTGCAGCGCGCGGACTTCTGTTTGGAGTTCTGGGAGCGTCTGACTCATTGGTTAAATTAGTGGACTTCTGCATCGATTTTAAGCTAATTGTTTATTTTTCTAACAAATCCCCGCCGCTTTTTTGGGAAATTATCTAATTTTAGGGCGATCCCAGCCGGTGTCTAGGCATAATGGCGGATAATTTGTGGCACAATGGCCGATGACAGATTTTAAATTAAGATTAGAATAATAATTAGTTAGGTAATAATTTATTTGTCTAAAAATAGAATTCATCAAATCAACACAAATCAAAATTAGATTTATTTTTCAATTACTGAAATTCCGTTCAATACTTCACATTTTGCGCGCAGGGCAAGCATCTATTTAAAATCAGGAACTGGAACCAATGAAAATTAGTTATCGATTAATGTTGGGATATTTAACTGCTGCTATTTTTGGTATAGAATGTTGTATCAACGCACAAAAAATGGGAACCATTATTGGCAATAAATCTGTAGAAACAATTTTAGTGCAGTCTCAAAAAATTAGCTATTTGCGATCGGCATTTTGGGCTAATTATGAAAGCGCCGACTTATTTGCGAATAAATCATTCCAAGTAACATCGGTAAATCTACCAACTGATAATTTTATACAATCTCAGGAAACTCCCGAAAAAGAGCGCAGTTTTAGTTTAGAAATAGTCGGTTCTTATTTGGCTTTTATTTCTATAGTAATCTCCTTATTAATCAGGACGAATACAATAAGTATCTTATCGAAGGCGATCGGGTTAGTCAAACCAAAGTCTGAAAGAGTGAAAAAGAAGCTCGCAGAAATAGAAAAAGTGTTGCCTCCCAAAAAAGAACAGGATATCCGCGATACTATTGCCAAAATGACCCAAGATTTGCAGCAAACTGCCGAATATGCCCTGGATATTTGCGAAGAAATGAATGTCTCGATAATTGCGACTACCCCGGGCGGTCATATTTTGTCGTTAAACGAAGCTACCTGTCAACTTTTAGGATATTCTAAAAAAGAGTTGTTAGGCAAACAAATAGCGGCACTTTTTAAGAAATCTGAATCACCTGATCCCGAGTTAGAATTAGCCAACTTAACAGCCAAAGATTCTGTCCGCAACGTCGAAAAAGTATATCTTTCCAAACAAGGTAAAAAAATAATTGTACTGCTGTCTATTTCAACTATTCGCAACGGCAAAGGCGAAGTGAGCGGCAAGTTGTATTTAGCACAAGATATTACCGACAGCAAGCGGGCTGAAAGAGATTTACGCCGCAGTGAGAAAAAGTTTCGGCAACTCGTAGAAACTGTTAATGCTGCTGCATTGATCTATCAGCGCCGACAGTTGCGCTATGTCAATTCTCAGACAGAAGATTTGACTGGATATACTCGCGAAGAATTGCTAGGGTTGGATTTATATGATTTAATTCATCCAGAGTTTCGAGCAACAGTTAAGAAATGGGGTAAATCCAGCCAGCCGCGATCGAGTGTCGGCTCAAAATATGAAGTAATAATTCTTACCAAAAACGGAGAAACACGCTGGATAGAAGCAACTGTAGATATTATTAAATTTGAGAGGAAAGCTTCCATATTAGTCACAGCGTTTGACATCAGCGATCGCAAATTAGCAGAGTTAGAACTCGAAACATCTCTTTCTTTGCTTCAAGCAACCATTGAATCTACTGCTGACGGCATTCTGGCGGTTGACGGCGGTGGTAAAGTTGTCAGCTTTAACCGCAAGTTTGCCCAAATGTGGCAGTTGCCGGATTTCCTGCTCGATTCGAGAGATAGCAACCAAATTTTGGGTTTCGGAATCAACCAGTTAAAATACCCGGAAATCTTCCTCAGCCGCGCTAAAGAATTATCCGCTCGCCCTGCGGCAGAAAGTTACGATATCATCGAGTTTCAAGACGGCAGAATCTTCGAGCGCTACTCGCTACCGCAGCACACGGGAGGCAAAATTACTGGTCGAGTATTTAGCTTTCGGGATGTAACAGAACGCCTGCAATCCGAAGAAAAACTCCGCAAAAGCGAAGAACGCTTTCACCTGCTGACGCGGGCGACAAATGATGCTGTTTGGGATTTTAACTTATTAAAAAATGAGTATTGGTGGAGCGAAGAGTTTGAAAAAGTTTTTGGATACAAACTCAATGAAACTCAAACGATAGAATTAGAATCGTGGTGGCTAAATATTCATCCTGAAGAACGGGAAAGAGTGAAGTCAAGCTTCAACGAAACAATGAACTCAGAGGCTCAATGTTGGTCGGAGGAATACAGCTTTCGCCGCGCTGACGGGGGATATGTTTTTGTGCTCGATCGCGGGTACATCATCCGCAATAGCAGCGGTGAAGCTGTGCGGGCGATCGGCACGATGATGGACATCACTCAGCGCAAGCAAGCTGAAGAAATTATTCGCTATCAAGCTGTTTACGATCAACTCACCGGTTTGCCAAACCGCATACTTTTTAACGATCGGCTGCTGGCTTCATTAAAAAAAGCTAAAAAGAACAAAAGAATGCTAGCTGTGATGTTTTTAGACTTGGACAGATTCAAAAAGATTAATGATACACTAGGTCACGCTGCGGGCGATCGCCTGTTAGAAGGTTTTGCCGGACGCATCAGCGACACTTTGCGATCGACTGACACCGTAGCCCGCTGGGGAGGCGACGAATTTACCGTACTGCTTCCCGACATCAATTGCTTAGAAGATGCAGTCAAAACAGCTCAAAGAATACTCGACAATTTAAAGCCAGCATTTAAACTAGAACAACAGCCGTTTCACGTCAGCACCAGTATCGGAATTGCCCTTTATCCCAACGACGGCGAAGATGCCGAAACTTTAGTCAAAAATGCCGATGCCGCCTTGTATTGCGCTAAAGAAAGGGGTAGAAATAACTATCAGTTATATACTTCAACTATTAATTCTCAAGGTAGCCAGTTACTGAATCTAGAACATAGGCTGCACGAGGCTCTCGAACAGGGAGAATTTGAGGTTTTTTATCAGCCAAAAGTCAACATAACTACTTGGAAAATCCAGGGGATGGAAGCCCTGTTGCGGTGGAAGCATCCAGAATTAGGTTTAGTTGCTCCCGGTATATTTATTCCGATCGCCGAAGAGAACGGGCTAATTGTACCGATTGGTGAATGGGTGTTACAAACTGCCTGCACTCAAAATAAGGCTTGGCAGGATGCTTTGCAGCCAGATTTGCGGATCGCAGTCAATTTTTCGGCTCGGCAGTTCCAGCAATTTAATTTAGTACAAATGGTCGCTAACTGTTTGGAAACAACTGGTTTAGAAGCCAAGTATTTAGAGTTAGAAATTACTGAAACTACAGCCATGCAAGATGCGGAATACACGACAAAAGTTCTGAGGGAGTTGCAGAGTATGGGAGTGCAGATTGCGCTGGACGATTTCGGCACGGGTTATTGTTCTCTAAATTATCTTAAAAAGTTTCCGTTGAATGTTTTGAAAATTGACAAATCCTTTGTCAGCGAACTGACAACCGATCCGTGCGAACGGGCGATCGCCAATGCTGTAGCGACGCTGGGGCGCGATTTGAATTTGAGCGTGGTAGCCGAAGGAGTAGAAACTAAGGAGCAGTTGGAGTGTTTGCGATCGCTCCACTGTCAAGAAATTCAAGGCCACTATTTTAGTGCTGCGCTTTCGGCTGGTGATGCTAGCAAACTGTTGGTAAATTCTCTGTTGAGGAAAGTGAAAATTAGTCAGTAGTCATTAGTTATTAGTCATTTGTAGGGTGAGTGAGGCGCGGTTCAAGATTTACAGCACTTTTCAGGTGTAGGTACTAGCTTTTGTAGGGACACGGCACTGCCCAAGGAGTGTCAACTTAAGCTCAAATCCAGTCAGAGATTGCTGTTTGACTATTAAGGCCAGATCCCCCCTAACCCCCCTTAAGAAGGGGGGGACAGGAGTCCGATCAAAGTCCCCCTTCTTAAGGGGGATTTAGGGGGATCTGGACTATGGTAAAAACGACATTTATCAAGGCTTTCAGGCGATTGTTGACACCTATGGGCACGCTTGAGTGTCCCTACGGGGATATTGAATTTACTTCATAAACCTGCAATCTGCTGTAAATGCCCGACAGCTTACCGATCGGTGAGGCCGATCGCCCTCCGCTTCTTAAAACTTAAAATAGTGTGCAGAATAGCGGATTTGTGTCCAAAGACAGAGGAAAATATCCCTAGTCCAACTTAAGTAAAAGCTTTGTCTATGCAGCCGATTCGCACATTTAACGTTTCCCCGTCCCTACCCCCAATCCTCGAACCCCTGCGCAAGCTTGCCTATAACTTGCACTGGGATTGGAACGTTGATACAAAAGACTTATTCCGCCGGCTCTCCCGAGACCTCTGGGACTCCAGCAACCAAAACCCGGTGCTGATGCTGGGAACCATTTCTCAAGAGCGACTGCAAGAAATGGCAGAAGACGAAGGCTTCATCGCTCAAATGAACCGAGCAGCCCAGCAGTTAGATGATTATCTCAAAAATCGCGCCTGGTACCGCAAACAGCGCGGCACAGACAAACAAGAATGTTACGCTTACTTTTCGATGGAATTTGGCTTAGTCAAAGCCCTACCCATATATTCCGGCGGTTTGGGCGTGCTCGCAGGCGACCACCTCAAATCAGCTAGCGATTTGGGATTGCCCTTAGCTGGTGTGGGCTTGCTCTACCAAGAAGGCTATTTTTCGCAGTATCTCAACGCCGACGGCTGGCAGCAAGAACGCTATCCGCTAAACGATTTCTACAATATGCCGCTCCACCTAGAGCGCAATCCCGACGGTTCGGAATTGCGGATTGAGGTGGACTATCCCGGCCGCAAGGTTTACGCCCGGATTTGGCGGGTACAAGTGGGCACGGTTCCTCTGTACCTGATGGATACAAATATTGAACCTAACAGCCGCTACGACCAAGATATTACCGACCAACTGTACGGCGGTGATAAAACTCTGCGGATGCACCAAGAAATCATGCTGGGCATCGGTGGCGTCAAAATGCTCAAGGCCTTGGGCTTGACAGTC
This sequence comes from Cyanobacteria bacterium SOY_34_metabat_3, assembly GCA_031399265.1. Lineage (GTDB taxonomy): Bacteria > Cyanobacteriota > Cyanobacteriia > Cyanobacteriales > Microcoleaceae > Microcoleus. The sequence goes on from JANNOR010000219.1 coordinate 6,363, forward strand.
ACTGCTTATCACATGAATGAAGGCCACGCGGCTTTCATGGCTTTGGAACGCATACGGATGCTGATGGAGGAATATCACCTGACTTTCAAGGAAGCGGAACAGGTGGTGGTTTCGAGCAGTATGTTTACGACTCACACGCCCGTCCCTGCTGGGTTTGACTTGTTCGAGCCGGATATGGTGATGCACTATCTGGGTCAGTATCCCAGGATGTTTGGCTTGTCGCAAGATGAGTTTTTGGGGTTGGGCCGGGAGAATACTGGCGATTTGTCTGGGCCTCTGAATATGGCAATTTTGGCAATTAAAATGTCGAGTTTTGTCAACGGGGTGGCGGCTTTGCACGGTGTTGTGTCTCGCCCGATGTTTCAGGGGTTGTGGCCGGGTTTACCGCAGGAAGAAGTGCCGATTACTTCGATTACCAACGGGGTGCACGCTCGCAGTTGTGTGGCGAAGTCTACTCAGGAACTGTACGATCGATACCTTGGCCCAGATTGGGAAATGACTCCCACGGACGATCGCCTGTGGGACAGAATTAACTCGATTCCTGATGAGGAATTGTGGCGCAATCACGAACGCTGTCGATCGGAGTTGGTGGTGTTCGCACGGGAGTGGCTGCAAAAGACTCTGCGCGAGCGCGGTGCGGCTCAAACGGAAATCGAACCCGCGCGCGAGGCTCTCGATCCCAAGGTGCTGACGATCGGGTTTGCGCGCCGTTTTGCTACTTACAAACGGGCGACACTGTTTTTGCGTGATGTCGATCGAATTATGCGGATCATGCGGGACAAAAACTGCCCCGTGCAGTTTGTGATTGCTGGGAAGGCTCACCCGATGGATATTCCTGGTAAGGAATTGATTCGGGATATCGTTCACTTCATTCGCGAACACGACACGCTGAGTTCGATGGTGTTTTTGCCGAACTACGACATTAACGTGGCTCGGATGATGGTTTCCGGCTGCGATGTGTGGCTGAATACGCCGCGCCGTCCCCGCGAAGCTTCCGGTACTTCCGGGATGAAAGCTTCGATGAACGGTTTGCCAAACCTGAGCATTCTTGACGGTTGGTGGGATGAGGCGGATTATGTTCGCACCGGTTGGCCGATCGGACATGGCGAGTTTTACGAAGATACTAAGTATCAGGATGATGTCGAGGCGAATGCTTTGTATGACTTGATGGAAAAGGAAGTTGTACCGCTGTTTTACAACCGGGATGCTGATGGAATTCCGCGCGGTTGGACGGCGAAAATGAAGGATTCTATTGCCTTGAACTGTCCTTTCTTCAATACGGCTCGGATGGTGAAGGATTACGCACAACGGGCTTATTTCCCCGTGAGCGATCGTTTCTTCACTATGACTTCGGATAATTGTGCTCCGGCTAAAGATTTGTCTCAGTGGAAGAAGCACGTTCTGGCGAAGTGGTACGACATTAAGATTGAGGCTGTTGATATTTCCGAGGATAAGGAAGTTAAGGTCGATCAGTCGATCGCAGTTAAATCTCGGATTAATCTAATGGGATTAACACCGGCTGACGTGCAAGTCGAACTTTATCAAGGTTCGGTTGATGCTAACGGAGAAATCATCGGCGGTGTGCCGATGGTGATGGAGTATTTGGGTGAAGATTCCCACAATGCCAGCCTTTATACGGCTGATGTTACTTATACTTCTAGCGGTTTGCAAGGTTTGTCGCTGCGCGTTTTGCCAAAGCACGAAAATCTCAGCAGTCCCTATGAAGTTGGTGTGATTCTCTGGGCACATTAGAAGGAAGAAGGAAGAAGGAAGAAGGAAGAAGGAAGAAGGAAGAAGGAAGAAGGAAGATTTTTGCATCTCCCCTTCTCCCCCTCTCCCTTTCTCCCTCTCGCTTTCTCCCTCTTTATGGAATTTGGGGAATGACTATGTAGCCGGTGGCGCGATCGCCCAAAACCAAATTGCGATCGATTCCCCAGTACCACCAGTGCGCGCCGATATAAGCGCACAGCAAGGCATCTAGCTGGTCTTCCAAGGCTTTGAGAGTTGCAGTGCTGGTGGGGATTTCAGTCACAGGCAAGATGCCACAAGACAGATTTAGACTTGGTTCAAGGCTCGGTAAAATATCTATAATATACTGGCAGAGTTTCATCAATTCTAGTTGACGTTCTGCCAGTTTTCCTTTTTTGTATTTGATAATTCGGTCTAATTTAAATAAGTTAATTGTGGCTGGATGGGGATAGACTTCTATCTGATATCTGCCTAGTTTCTTTGCTTCTATTATCGGTGAGTGGACAAATCCTCTGGCTTCTAAACAAAGGCCTAATTCGACTGTTTTTTGGGCGAAGGGGCGGGAAAGATTGGCGGGATAGCAGCCTGCGTGGTAGCGCCCGAAGTGTTTGTGGGTGAGTTTGTCGGCGTCGCGCATTCCGGTTAGGTTGGCGATGATTGTGGGGGCGTCTACGGCGACGATCGCTGGTTCGGTTGGGGAGACTTGGGTGTCGATCCAGGTGAGGATGTCGTTAAGAGATTGTTGGCGATCGCACTTTATGAATTGCAATCGATTGTTTTCCCAATTTAAGCAGCACAAACCGCTTGCTCCTGAACTCCAACCTAAGTCTATGCCGATAAATTTCATTGTTAATTTGGCTCAACTTTTATGTTTGTTTATCATCCGATGGTGGGGGCTGTTGTTTTTTTATTTAGGGCGATCGTCATTCATTATCCAGTATTTTAGACGATATTTGACCGAATGCTGAGCATTATACGATCGCGCGTTTTGTGAACCGCCAAGATGCGGACGATCGGCGGAGGGCGTTGTGTCGGTTTATTCCGGGGGGTGTGTTTGAAGTTGTGATGTGCGATCGGGCTTAATCAATCAACACAAATCCCGTAGTCCGTCGGGGGTTTCAACCCCCGCCGGAATGTTGTGTGAAATATCAATTGCAATGGACTTTTGCTAAAAGGTCGATCGATCCAAAATCGCTTACACTACTAAAATCCATACTCTCTTTACTAAAACCGATGAAAACCATTAATCTTGATGAACCTCATAGCTTTAAATCATGACTTTTATGAATACAACTTCTGAAGAATATGAATTGACATCACAGCGACTTGGTTATTTAATTGTAATTATTTGGATCGTATCAAAGCATTCAAAAACAGCAAGTAAAAGTAGAATTCGCCTCAGTCCAAATTCAGATGCCTATTCTATTAATCGTCAGTGGTGAATTATGAAAAAAATGAAACGAATTATTAGCAGTGTTTTGGTTTTGGGTGCGTGTCTGACTTCTCTGACTGTGCCGCTGATGGTGCAACCAAGTTGGGCGCAAAGTCAAAATGCACAGATTGAAAAATTAAAGCAACTCATAGAGCAAGCAAAGCAACAGGAACAGCGAGGACAACCGCGAGAGGTAATAGAAACATGGCAGCAGATTCTAGCAATTGCACGACAATTTAAAGAGAGACGAGGTGAAGCTATAGCACTCAATAATATTGGTTTGAACTACAACAGTATTTCCCAACCACAAGAAGCATTGAAATACTTTAACCAAGCTTTACTAATTTGGCGAGAAGTGGGCGATCGCGCGGGGGAAGCTACTACTTTGAGTAATATTGGTGCAGTGTACAACAGCATCGGACAACCGCAAGAAGCATTGAAATACCATAACCAAGCTTTACCAATTCGGCGGGAAGTGGGCGATCGCGCAGGAGAAGCTGCTACTTTGACTGGTATTGGTGGAGTCTACGACAGCATTTCCCAACCGCAAGAAGCATTGAAATATTATAACCAAGCTTTATCAATTATCCGGGAAGTGGGCGATCGCGCGAGGGAAGCTACTACTTTGACGAATATTGGTTTAGTGTACGACAACATCTCCCAACCGCAATCAGCATTGAAATACTATAACCAAGCTTTACCAATCCTGCGGGCAGTGGGCGATCGCGCAGGGGAAGCTGCTACTTTGAGTAATATTGGTTCAGTCTACAACAGCATCTCCCAACCGCAATCAGCATTGAAATACTATAACCAAGCTTTACCAATCCTGCGGGCAGTGGGCGATCGCGCAGGGGAAGCACGTGCTTTGAGTAATATTGGTTCAGTCTACAACAGCATCTCCCAACCGCAATCAGCATTGAAATACTATAACCAAGCTTTACCAATCCTGCGGGCAGTGGGTGATCGCGCAGGGGAAGCACGTGCTTTGAGTAATATTGGTGGAGTGTACCACAGCATCTCTCAACCGCAATCAGCATTGAAATACTATAACCAAGCTTTACCAATTACGCGGGCAGTGGGTGATCGCGCAGGGGAAGCTGCTACTTTGATTAATATTTGTTTGACCTATCGAGATACGAAGCAACCAACTCAAGCGATCGAATATGGGGAGCAATCCGTCAAAATTATCCTAGAAATACGGAGTGGTTTACAACGAGAAAATCGCCAAAAGTTTTTAGAAGGTGAAAGCGGAAGCGCAGTTGCCCTCACCTCCCTTCTCATCGACGAAAACCAACCCGATCGCGCTTTCCAATGGGTCAACATCGCTACCACAGCCGATCTCGCCGACTACACCCGCTTAATTGACGCCAAAGTAGCGAACCCCCAAGCACAAAAAGTCATTGACGAGTGGAATCAAAAAAACCAACAACTCCAATTACTCCGCCGCCAACTCGAAGACAAATTCTCAGAAAATCTCTCCCGTCAAATGCGGGCATTAGAAACAGAAGTCAACCGCCAAGCAGAAGCAATCTCCCGCCAATTCCCAGAAGTCGCTGAACTATTTGAAACCACACCCAAAGACATCGCCCAACTGAA
>JANNOR010000220.1:0-9702 GCA_031399265.1 Cyanobacteria bacterium SOY_34_metabat_3
GGGGCCACCGAATTTATTACCCGAAATTAGGACAGGGCAGGGCCTTTTCCATAAAATTTTATTTGGGGTCGGTAAACGGCACTGCCGTGTCCTCTATACCATTCCGGTACAACCGGAATTGATATGATATCGTTTCCGGTGGTATCGGTATTTTTCTAACAGTCAACAGTCAACGGTCAACTGTATCGGATAATTGTGAAGCAATTAACTAGGCCAACAGCATGAGTATTGACCAATTAAACACCGACTATGGCATTGCCGGCCACCTCACCTTCGCCGCCGGAAACGGTGGTTTTCCGATGATTCACATCGACAACGGCCAAGCCAAAGCCTTGATTTCTGTGTATTCTGGCCAAGTGCTCTCCTTCCAACCAGCCACGGAAACCGCTGATTTGATGTTCCTCAGCGACAAAGCGTACTATGCGGAAGGAAAAGCCATCAAAGGCGGTGTACCCATCTGTTGGCCTTGGTTTGGCCCAGATCCCGAAGGCTTGGGCCGCCCAGCCCACGGGTTTGTGCGGAATCGCCTGTGGAATGTGGTGTCAACCAGCACTACTCCAGAGGGCGCAACTCAAGTGATTCTGGGGCTTAAGGATACTGAGGAAACGAGGGCGATGTGGCCGCAAGCTTTTGAATTGACGATCGCCCTTACCGTCGGCACCACCCTCACAGTAGAATTAATTACCCGCAATTTAGGCGACAAAGCCTTTCCCCTCACCCAAGCTTTTCACACTTATTTCCAAGTAGGAGATATCAGCCGCGTGCAGGTTTTGGGATTGGAAAATACCCAGTATCTTGATAAAGCCGATGGTGGTGTGGAAAAAACTCAAGTTGGTGGAGTGGTAGCTGTCGGTGAGGTCGATCGTATTTATCTCGATGTTCCCAACGAATTAGTGATTGATGATAGCAGTCTTAATCGCCGCATTCGCATTAAATCCTCTGGTAGTAAATCCGCCGTAGTGTGGAATCCCTGGGTGAAAATTGCTGCAAATATGGCCGACCTTGATGACAGCGATTATCAGCGTTTAATCTGCGTGGAAACGACCAATGCGGCGACGGATATTGTCGAAGTTCCCGCGAAAGGTGAGTTCTCCTTGGTGGCAATTTATAGCGTTGAGCGCGACTAAGGAATGAGAGTTTAATCTCAGCGGTGATGGGGCTACAATTCCCAGGGTTGGATTGAAAAACTCTGTCACCGTGACGACGAAGAATGTCTGCCACTACGAAGATTGTTTCACTTTTGAATAAAAATACATAAACGAGATGGATAATTCAATTAAAAGACCAATTATTTGTCGTAAAATGAACCTCAAAGAACAAAAAAGTGATTTTGCTTATTGGCAAACTCAATCTTATCAAGCCAGGCTTAAAGCCTTAGAAGAAATTCGTCATAGCTATCACCAATGGAAATATAAAAATGCTGAATCAAGACTTCAAAGAGTTTATACAATTTCTCAACGATAATCATGTTCAATATCTTGTTGTTGGTGGCTATGCAGTAGCAATACATGGTCATCCTCGTTACACAAAAGACATTGATATCTGGATAGAAACCAGCCTAGACAATGCAAATAATTTACTTCAAGCTTTAGAGCAATTTGGTTTTAGTTCTTTAGGTTTACAAATTCAAGATTTTCTGACACCAGATCAAATTATTCAGCTTGGCTACCCTCCTAATCGAATAGACTTGTTGACGAATATTGACGGCGTTATTTTTGAAGATTGTTATCCTTTGCGGTTAGAAATTGTCATTGATGATGTTGTTGTGACATTTATCGACTTGGATAATTTAAAAAAAAATAAGAAAGCATCAGGAAGATTACAAGATTTAGCTGATTTAGAAAATTTGAGTGACTAGCAAAAACCGTTATTGAGCGGTATCAGGTGATTAATTGTTTACAATCCAAATATTGAGGCGATTGACATATAACTAATTCAGCGTGGTGTCTGTAACAAAGACATCATTTTGGGATTTCGCTCACCCACAATCCGCAAACATCTTGCCGCTATCCTAGGCAGTCAAGAAAGTGATACAGTTTGACAAGGCTTTTTATCCCCGGATCAGTCGTTCCCTTTGTTTTTCTAAATTCTACTTTCTAATTACCATCAATGATTATGCAAAACTATAACTGGAAAAAACTCCAAAACGGCTCAGATATTCGCGGTATCGCCCTCGAAGGGGTTCCCGATGAAAAAGTTAACCTCACTCCCGAAATTGCCACAATCTTAGGTCAATCCTTTGTTAATTGGCTGGTGCAAAAAGTCCATAAACCTGCGGAAAAGTTGATAATTGCGATCGGGCGCGACAGCCGCCTATCTGGGCCAACGTTAATGCAAGCAGTCATGGATGGCATCGCCTCGCTTGGTGCAAGAGTATACGATTTTGACATGGCCTCAACTCCCGCCATGTTTATGAGCACGATTACTTCTGGTTTTGATTGCGATGGCGCGATTATGCTGACGGCTAGTCATTTGCCTTTTAATCGCAACGGCTTAAAGTTTTTCACCGCCAATGGTGGTTTACAAAAACAAGATATTACAGATATCTTGGCATTAGCAGAAACTAATGAGTTTGAAAAAGCAGCGGTTCTAGGTAGCATTGCAAAATATGATTTTATTTCAGTTTATGCGAACCAGTTTGTGACTAAGATTCGCGAGTCAGTCAATCATCCCGATAATTTTGAGCAGCCACTGACAGGGTTAAAAATTGTGGTGGATGCGGGGAATGGTGCTGGTGGATTCTATGTGGATAAAGTTCTAAAACCTTTGGGCGCAGACACTACAGGAAGCCAGTTTCTTGAACCAGATGGCACTTTTCCGAATCATGTGCCAAATCCCGAAGATAAACAGGCAATGCAGTCAATTTGTCAAGCGGTTATTGCCAATGAAGCTGATTTTGGGATTATTTTTGATACGGATGTCGATCGCAGTGCGGCCGTCGATGGCACTGGTAAGGAACTCAACCGCAATCGCTTAATTGCTTTGATTTCGGCGATCGTCCTCCAAGAACACCCAGCCTCTACCGTCGTTACGGATTCTATCACATCCGATGGTTTAACTCAATTCATCGAACAGGATTTAAAAGGGATTCATCATCGCTTCAAACGGGGCTACAAAAATGTGATTGATGAGTCGATTCGCCTCAATCAAAGCGGACAGGAATCATGGTTAGCCATTGAAACCTCTGGACATGGGGCTTTGAAGGAAAATTACTTTCTGGATGATGGCGCTTATTTGGTTAGCAAGTTATTGATTGAATTGGCTAAATCTAAGTTGGCAAATAAGTCACTGCCGGATTTAATTGCGAATTTGCAAGAGCCTGAAGAAAGTGCCGAGTTTCGGATTAAAATTAATGTGGATGATTTTAGGGTTTTGGGCGATCGCACGATCGAGCAACTACAAGAATTTGCCTCAACGCAACCCGACTGGAAAATCGTTCCCAATAACTATGAAGGCTTGCGGATTTCCTGCACCTCAGCTAGCGAATCCGGCTGGTTTTTGTTACGCTTATCGTTGCACGATCCAGTGATGGCTTTGAATGTGGAGTCCAATGTTAAGGGTGGTGTCGATCGCATAGTCGATCGGCTGTTAGCTTTTTTCCAAACAACAGAATCTCTAGATTTATCGGCTCTCTTGTCAACCAAAACTCAGTAAAAAGGAATTTAATTATGTGGCGTGTAACCATTAGCTGTTCTGCGGACAACTGGGATACTCATTCTAAGGCATTCAAGGCGATCGCCGAAAAATATCCGGGTACGCCTCTTTCTTCCAAAAAGATGAAAGGCGACGGCCAACGCATCATGGAATATCAAATTGAAAACGTCAATGATGCAGAGGATTTTATGGAAGAATGCTCGACCTTAACTGGCTTCACCGCCGCCTTTGAATCCCTATAAATCTATTAGGGTGCGCCGCAATCACGGCCGCGCACATTGCGCACCCTATATATAGGTTATGCGCCTGCAAAGTTGATGATGGGTAATTTACCGGACATTATATGAATTGCGAATTCGTCCGTTGTAATCGACTGTGATTCTCCCATTTTGGGAAACAGTAACCACCGTTTCTACTGTATAGACAGACGCACCGGGTTTGTGACCTTGAAAAGTAAATGTCCAAGTACCATTGCCATTTTCAACGAACGGCGATTGCGCTGAAGCCCCGTGCATCGCAGCTTCGGCTCGATATTCCCCCAAACCCCCGTTAGCATTTTCTGCTGCTTGACGGGCTAAGTTTTTCGCCCGATTGAGTTCGATGTTGTTGGAAATAACTGTAATTTCGTTCAGTTGACTTTGAGAAGAACGAACGGGATTGCTTGAGGCGGGGGAGACTCCAACAGCTAAAGTTGAGAGCGCTACCAAAGAAGCAAGTCGGATGTTTAGTTTCATAGTACAAACTCATTTATAGTTTGTAGACTTTACAGGACTTGCACTAACAGGCCCGGAATAGCCTCTAAGTTATAGGGTTCGTAGTGGGGACTTTAGTCCTCAGATTTTTGAGGGACTAAAGTCCCCACTACGAACCAGTTTGATGATCAATCAATCATCGATTTAATTTTTAATTTTTACTTTTGAATCTGCTGGCGTTTCTCCGTCGTTGAGATAGCGGTAACTGATCCGAGAAATATCGCGAATTAATGTTTGAGCGGGCTTCTCGGTTTCCGGCGGATGCTTCACCATGACTGCGACTAAATAGCGTTTACCGTTGGGCAAATCCACCATCCCTGCATCCGCCAGCATTGTATTAATGTTGCCGGTTTTGTGAGCAATAACTGCTCCTTCACCCAAACCTTTTGGTAGTAAAGAATCGTTTTGGGTTTGACGCATGATTTGCAAAATCCGATCGCGCGATTTGACTGAAACCAAATTTCCCCGATCGACCTGGGCGATAATATTGATCAAATCCTTCGGGCTGCTAGTATTAGTTCCCTCCAAATCCGGCAATTTATTGCGGAGAACCGTCGCCCTCAAACCCCAGGTTGCAAAATGCTGGTTCAAAACCTCAGCACCTCCCAACAACTCGATCATCATATTTGTCGCCGTATTGTCGCTGACAACAATCATCTTTTTCGCAACTTCTAAAGCTGAATACTTTTTGCCCGGTGCGTCGTCTTGCATTTCCCCAGAACCGCCGACAATGTGTTCTGACTTCAGCGTCAGCATCTGATCTAACTGCACTTTGCCTTCATCTACTGCTTGGAAAAAAGCTACTAAAATTGGCACTTTAATCGTGCTAGCTGAAGCGAAAGGAGCATCGCCGTTAAAATTTAGGTAGCTTCCAGTATCTAAATCAACTACAAATATTCCGGCTGTCAAATTAGGATTTTCTGTTGCTAAAATCTGAACTTGCGTTTTCAGGGCGCCCATTTCTTGATTTAGTTGCAGCGCTTCTGGCGTCGCAGGTGCAGCAGATGCGCTATCGGCTGGGTTCTTTTCCCCGGCGGTTTGTTCTTTTGCCGCTACACCCGATCGGCTCACCGCATTCACCACCGACAGCAGCGTACCGCAAATCACCGCTATCCCAACACCCAAAATCAGCAAGCGAGTCGCGTACACCAACGGCGGCACGCTCCGAGACGCCGATTGTTTGCGGGGTCTAGCGCTTCCTTGCGGGTTCGGTTTGGGGACGGGGCGTTTTTTGACTTGAGCGGGGGTTGGGGTGTCTGTACTGCGAACAGAAGGGGACTGGGAGCGACTTTTGGGACGGGGTGCAGGGGTATTTGGAGCTGGGAGCTGCGTGTTGGGATTGCTGGCGGGAGAACTCGCACTTTCGAGATTCGGCCCAGGAAAATCGAACAAATTGACAGCAGCGAGGCCTTTTTTGCGCGGTTGGCGAGTCTTCGACTGCGGAATTTTGCTGGTTCTGGGTTTTCTGGGGTTAATTGCGGATCTGGGATCGGACAAAAAGTCTTGCGCGCTCAATTCTTCTGGGGAAGGTGCGGGAGAATTGGCTCTAACTCTGGTGCTGCGACTTGGTTTAGCTGGGAATGATGCGGGTTCTGGCGATCGAACTTCCGGGTTGCCGTTTTGCGGTTGAGGAGGGCGGCGGCTTTTGTTACCAGACTGAGTTGAAGAGCCGGACTTAGGCGGCTTTGAGCCGGAGTTGGGAGAGGATATCGAGGAGATCACCGATAATATCGATCGTTTGGGAAACCGCTCTGCCACGTCTTACTCCTTCATCACTGTAAATTTCAAGTTTAAGATTTTTCCGCTTGCGGGCCAATCAATTTTAGATTTGAGATTTGAGATAAATCTCAATTCCGGCTGCGCCGGAATGATCAGAGAGGACACGGCAGTGCCGTTTCTTGCGCCGTGATTTATTGTAGGGACACGCCACTGCCGTGTCCTGATTTCGCATTTGGAAGACCGATCGCACTTGTGGCAACAGTAGCAATAAATCGGTCGATTTATTGCTAAAAAATCTCCAATCGGCAATCTCAAATCTCAAATTGCTACCATTCTGGCTTAATGTCACCCGGATTTTCCGGCAACGCCCCATCCAGAGTATCAGAAACTGGCGATCGCACGTAACTTTTGATTCCCCATTCTGTTTGGCGGAGTACGCCCCGCAACATCGCGACTTCATCCACTGTCGGATAAGCCCTGTTGTACAAACGCCGAAATTTTTCCATCCGACTTGCTGCTGTGTGCGGCTGCAAATATCCAATTTTTAGCAGCAGCGTTTCTAGTTGCTGGTAATATCCCTCTAAATTTTCCAAGGGAGCACACTCGTTGAGGGTGCGAGGGGAAGATTGGGAGATTGGGCGATCGACCCGATCGTTTTCTGGTAAGTTATCTGCATCTACAACAGACGGGGCTTTTTGTTCCTGATTGCTTCTCTCGGTTAAATCCGTTGCCGAACTTCCATCTTTCATCTTCCTTCTTCCTTCTTCCCGATACAGTTCGTAGCAGCAGATAGCGACAGCTTGGGCGAGATTTAGGGAAGTGTAGGCGTCGCTGGAGGGAATGCGGATCAGGCGCTGAGCGCGGTTTAATTCGGCATTGGTCAAGCCGCAGTCTTCTCGACCGAAAATTAGGGCGCTGGGGGCTTCTAGCAGCCAAGGCAAGGCATCTGCGGGTGCTTCTAGCTGCATTGGGTGCGATCGGGCATCATCTCCTGTAGTTGCGATCGCCCTCGTACACCCAACCAAAGCCGCCGGCAAACTCTCGACTACTTTCGCCGTTTCCAATATGTCGGCGGCGCGCACAGCCATCAATCGGGCTTCTTCCCCCAAATAATCGCACTGGGGATTGACCAAAATCAATTGGTGCAAACCCATATTTTTCATGACGCGGGCCACGGAACCGACATTCAATGGCCCTGCGGGTTCAACTAAGACTATTCGGATGTTGGGCATGGGGCATGGGGCATGGGGCATGGGGCATGGGGCATGGGGCATGGGCATGGGGCATTGGGCATTGGGCATTGGGCATTGGGCATTGGGCATTGGCTATTAGAAAAATCACTAACCATTCCCGATTCCCGATTCCCCATTCTCGATTCCCATTCCAGATTCCCCTGTACCTTACATAATTCAGAAAGGGTATAGTTAATAATTTATCGTCAAAATTAACATGGCCAAGCAGCGAGCAAAATCCGATTTACCGACCAAAATGTGCCCGGTGTGCGATCGGCCTTTTACTTGGCGCAAAAAATGGGCCGACTGCTGGGATGAGGTGAAATACTGCTCGGATCGCTGTCGCCGCCGCCGCAATAGCACCGAAAATTAAGAATCTCTTGCCATTTGCCAAACTGAGGCTAAGATTGCAAGGGAAAAATTTTAGGTTAAAAAATATGGCATCGCAACAGATACAACCAAAGCTAGTTATTCACGGCGGTGCCGGCAGTTCCCTCCACAGTAAGGGCGGAATTGAGGCGGTACGCAAATCGCTTTACGATGTTTTGGAGGAAGTTTATCCGCTGCTCAAAGACGGTGCAAGTGCCGTAAATGCAGTGGTGCGGGGCTGTCAACTGCTCGAAGATGACCCTCGCTTCAACGCCGGTACGGGTTCTGTGGTGCAGTCGGACGGTCAAATTCGGATGAGCGCTTCGCTGATGGATGGTTTTGAACAGCGTTTTAGCGGGGCGATTAATGTTTCTCGGGTTCAAAATCCGATCGAACTTGCGAAGTTTTTGCAGCGATCGGACGATCGGGTACTCTCAGATTACGGCTCGGCGGAATTGTTGCGAGAACTTCACTTGCCGATTTACGATCCGATGACGGATTTGCGATTGCACGAGTGGATGGAGGAACGAAAAGGCAATTTTAACAAAGCAATGGCTGGAGTAGTTGCTGAACCGGCAGGCGTTGGGACTATCGGAGTCGTAGCTTTGGATGCCCAGGGGCGTTTGGCTGCGGGTACTTCGACTGGCGGCAAGGGTTTTGAGCGCATCGGGCGGGTGAGCGATTCGGCGATGCCGGCGGGGAATTACGCGACTGCGAATGCGGGGGTAAGCTGTACCGGGATCGGCGAACACATTATGGATGAGTGTTTGGCTGCGAAAATTGTGATTCGGGTGACGGATGGTTTTAGTTTGAAAGCTGCTTTTGAGCGTTCTTTTGCCGAAGCTGACGATCGCAAACGAGATTTTGGCGCAATTGGAATTGATGCTAGCGGTGCGATCGCGATCGGCAAAACTAGCGAGGTGATTTTGGGTGCTTTTCACAACGGTATCGAAATGGGCGATACTTTGGAAATGAGCAAGGGCACGCTGATTTTTATGGCTTAAAAAGGCGATCGCGATCGGTGGTTTACTCAGGAAACGGCAGTGCCGTTTCCCGACAAATTGGGTAATGGTTATATCCTCGATTGTCCGATCGATTATTTTAAGGTAGGGAAACGGCACTGCCGTCTCCTCCATCGCCCGATAGGCGATGATTATATTCTCCAATTCATTGCGATTTTACCCATTACCCGAAATCAGGATACGGCAGTGCCGTTTCCCTACAAATTGGGTAATGGTTATATCCTCGATTGTCCGATCGATTATTTTAAGGTAGGGAAACGGCACTGCCCATAGGTGTCAACTTAACGCCAAACCCCTTCAGAGACTACTGTTTGACGATAAAGGCCAGATCCCCCCTAGCCCCCCTTAAGAAGGGGGGGACAAGAGTCTTCTCAAAGTCCCCCTTCTTAAGGGGGATTTAGCAGGGTGGATTAATTGTCAGAGAGGAATGTAGGATAGAAGAGGTAATCAAGTCTACCCGGACAGGGTAGACTATCCCTGCTGTAATGAATTAACCATGAATTTAATTGAAGCAATTAAATCTCTTCCAGATCATAGACATTCGAGAGGTATTAGACATGAACTTTGGCTAATATTAACGATAATTTTGTTGGGTAGTTGCACGGGATATTGGGGATATAAGCCCTTAGTAGAATTTACCAAAAATCATCGCAAGACCCTGATAAAAATGTTCAACCTCCCCAGTGATATTCGGTTTCCATCAGATTCAACGTTTAGAAATATAATTCAATCATTAGATTTTGAGATATTAGCCGTTCTTTTTAATGTATGGTCTCAGCAGGAATTGTCAATAGACGAAGGAGAATTGATGGCAATGGATGGAAAAAGCCTAAAAAGCACCTCCGTAGGCGGCAGCAGCTCTTACCAAAACTTTGTCAGTATAGTTTCCGTTTATAGTCATCATCATGGATGGGTAGTTCGACATCAAGTCATGGAAAATAAACATAAAAGTGA
>JANNOR010000227.1:0-2994 GCA_031399265.1 Cyanobacteria bacterium SOY_34_metabat_3
CCCCGGTGCTCCCGTGGCACACCGACCGCACCCGGTTCGCCGAGCTGGCCGGCGCGCTCGGGTCCGCGGCCGGGGTGCTGGCGAAGATCGCGCAGGACGTGGTGCTGCTGGCGCAGACCGATGCCGTGTCCCTACCCAGAATAACATTGTAGGGACACGGCACTGCCGTCTCCTCTAATATCATTCCGGCCCAGCCGGAATTGATATTAGGGGGGATCTTATTGTGGACTCACAAAGAAAACTCTGGACAAAAATATCCCCAACAAAGTTAACTTTTGGCAAAATTCCCCAAATATTGCGTGTAAATGACCGCCGCCACCTAAAATAAACTCTGTAGTTTGTTGGGTATGCAAATTTGACAGCTTTCCATCACAATTAATGCAACTTTTATGGTGCTAAATATTCTCGCGCTGCCCTTGGGCTTTCAATTCACATCCCCGGGCCCGATTATCTTTCAACTTGGCCCCATAGCCATCCGTTGGTACGGGCTGTTGATAGCTTCTGCCGTCTTGATTGGGGTCAGTCTGTCTCAATACTTGGCCGAAAAGCGCCGCGTCAACCCGGAATTGCTGGGTGATTTGGCAATTTGGCTGGTTCTGGGCGCTATTCCCTGCGCTCGAATTTACTACGTGGCTTTCGAGTGGCCGCAATACGCCCAGAGACCTGAAGATATTCTGGCGATTTGGAAAGGCGGAATTGCTATTCACGGCGCGATTTTAGGCGGAACGATCGCAGCTTTAATTTTTGCGAAAATTCAGCGAGTTTCTTTTTGGCAATTGGCAGATTTAATCGCCCCTTCAGCAATTCTCGGTCAGGCGATCGGACGCTGGGGAAATTTCTTTAACTCCGAAGCTTTTGGCAGTCCTACGGATTTGCCTTGGAAACTCTATATTCCTGCAAACAGCCGCCCGGCCGCCTACGCTAATTTTGAATACTTCCACCCCACATTTCTCTACGAATCCCTGTGGAATTTGACAGTATTTGGGTTGCTTCTGACTTTGTTTTTTCGCGATTTGCAGGGCAAAATCCGCTTAAAAATTGGTGCTTTGTTTTTGGTTTATATCGCAGCTTACAGTTCGGGTAGAGTCTGGATTGAAGGGTTGCGAACTGATAGTTTGATGTTCGGGCCGCTGCGGGCTGCACAGATGGTAAGCTTGACTGGAATAGTTTTAGGATTGGGCGGGTTGGCTTGGCTTTATATTGTCGATCGACCTTTGCCAGATGTTGTCTCCCCCAGCGGCGATCGGGCAAAGGTCGATCGCAAATCCCCAGAGGATCAATAAAAAACCCCAGAGAGGTTAGTCTCTAGGGTTCAAACCAGGGTGCATCTACCATCCCTTACTTCCAACCAAAATAGGTGTACCCGGAAGACTGAATAAATTTAGCAAATTTTTTAGCAGCAATGAGTTTGACAGAGATTGAATCCCTAATTCCAGGGGTATACATTGTAGGTGCTGGCCCGGGAGACCCGGATTTGTTGACTGTTAAGGCTCAAAAATTACTGGCCTTGGCCGATGTCATATTATTTGCTGATTCGCTAGTCCCAAACCAAATTTTGTCGGGGGTGCGCGCGGATGCTGAAGTTATCCAAACTGCGGATAAGACCCTCGAAGAGATTGTACCTTTGATGGTGGAGCGAGTGCGCGGCGGCAAAAGCGTCGTCCGCCTCCATTCCGGCGATCCCTGTCTCTACGGCGCTGTCGGCGAACAAATGCAAGCTTTGGCTTCTGCGGGAATTGCTTTTGAGGTAATCCCGGGAATTAGCGCTTTCCAACTTGCCGCAGCTAAGCTTAAAATTGAGTTGACAGTTCCGGGAGTTGTGCAGACAATTATTTTGACGCGAATTAGCGGCAGAACCGAAGTACCCGATCGCGAAGAATTGGCGAGTTTAGCGGCCCATCAAGCGAGTTTGTGCCTGTATTTGAGCGCCCGCCACGTCGAACAAGCTCAAGCTAAATTGATGGAACATTACCCATCGGATTTGCCTGTAGCGATTTGTTATCGGTTGGGTTGGCCCGATGAAAAAATTGTCCTGGTTCCTCTTGACAAAATGGCGATCGCCACTCGCGAAAATAATTTGATCAGAACGACCATGTATGTGATTAGTCCGGCGTTGGGAAAAGAAGCCGAAGGTCGATCGCGCTTGTATCATCCAGAGTACGATCGGCTGTTCCGTCAGTAGTCATTAGTCAGCAGTCATTAGTCATTGGTTAATTCCAATTCCCAATTCCCAATGGCCAATTCCCTATTCCCAATTCCCCATTCCCATTACCGATGAAAGATTTAACTCGCAGAGAATTTATTATTGTCACCGCATTAACCGCCGGATTTGCCCTCGCAGTTCATCCGATAGCTGCGGCAACAATTACCACAGATACTACTAATTTAGTTGCAGGCGAAGTCAAGATTCCCGTGCAAGATGGAGAAATTCCAGCATACAGAGCAATGCCAGCCAGCGGCAATGATTTTCCAGTAATTTTAGTAATTCAAGAAGTCTTCGGAGTGCACGCCCACATTCAAGATATTTGCCGCCGTTTTGCTAAACTGGGTTATTTGGCGATCGCCCCTGAGATGTTTGCGCGTCAAGGCGATGTTTCTAAAATCAGCGACATTCAAGAAATTGTCAGTAAAGTTGTCTCTAAAGTTCCCGACGCTCAAGTTATGTCCGATTTAGATGCGGCGGTAGATTGGGCCGAAAAATCAGGAAAGGGCGATATTAATAAGTTGGGAATTACCGGATTTTGCTGGGGAGGCAGAACTGTTTGGCTGTACGCGGCACACAATCCGAAAGTTAAGGCGGGAGTGGCTTGGTACGGGCGTTTGGTTGGTGATTCTACGGCTTTGACTCCAAAACACGCGATCGATATTGCACCAACTTTACAAGCCGCGCTGGATAACTGGAAAGTCATCGCGCCAAAACTTGAAGAAATTTATATCGCACTGAATAACGGCGCTGCGCGCCATGCCTTCGCGTTCGATCAAACTAAATGTCAT
>JANNOR010000230.1:0-34125 GCA_031399265.1 Cyanobacteria bacterium SOY_34_metabat_3
GTCTTCTTCAACATTAACAGAATTTTTTATGTTTACTCCTATTTAATATTAACAACTTTTGTTTTTCCTCATCGTTGTCGTTCTCCTTCTGTTTCCTGTATTATTATTATTTTCTTTTTCTACTTTCACATAAATTTTAATTTTGACGGCAAACTGAGCTTCTTTTAATTTTGCTTTATGTTTTACCAAGGATTAAATCTCCTTTTATAAACATAGGTCTTTTTTTTGCCTTAATAACCCCCCCAATCCTGGACCGGGCTGGGCGTTTTCCATAAATTTTTTTTGTTCGTCAACGGCCACTGCCGTGTCCTCCATATCATGTCGAAGAGTGCAACCAGAAAAATTATTGATTATCGCATCCTAAACTATTAGTGTGCCCGTGTTGGCGATCGAGATATTTTGTCTGATGTTGACAGCAAGAATTAGCTGAAGTTCGATCGCACTATCTAGGAAACTTTATCCTTAGCTGGTGGCACAATCCCAATTTTATTTAAACCTGCATCAATATCCTTAAGTAATTTAAAATCATCATCCGGCAAAAGATTGATAGTCGGATGTTTTTTGAGAAAGGAGAATGCTTGCTGAAATTCTTGGGGGCTACAGTCGATCGCACCGTCAAAGTGACAAGGTATAATTCTGGCAAAATCCCAACTCGCCACCCGCGAGGCCCAATCGAGAGTTTCCCTCGGCGCGCGGTTGAGGATCAATGTCTGCAAAATCGGCGCTACCAACAACCGCCCTCCTCCCCGCAAAGCCTCAAAACAATGCTCCCAACCTGTTTTCCACTGGAACGGAAACAACCCGAAATAAGCTTTTCTCGAACGCTCAGGGGCTTTTAGGGCGCTGGCAAACACCCCCGACCACGGCGGCACTTCCAGCACGCTGGGGCGAAAATACATGGCAAATAGGGCGATTCTCTGCCATCCTTTGCTGCGGTTTTCGTGGGTATCTTCGACAAGATCCGTGGGGTTTTCTTTGGCGTGAAACAACAGCGGGTAAGAGTCGAGTTGGACGATCGCGGGTGGATTTTCGGGAATCGAAACCACGGAATCTGTTAACATCAGCGTGCGCGATCGCCTGTGAAATAACGCCACTTCAGCAAACCAACCCAAGCGTAGATCGATCGGGCCAAGTATCGCCCAATCAAATTGATCTGCAAGTGTTGTTTCGCTGCTGTCACAAGGAAGTACAGACGTGCGTTTAGCGGGCAAACCCAACCACGAAAGTGGCAAATTTAACGGAAAACTCCACTGTTGCGGGGCGACAAACACCTGCGCTTTGGGAAAACACCTCGCAAACGGGCCGACAAAAACCTTGTGTTCGATGCCGGAAATGGTTGTCAGGAATATATACTTAACTTCTCCGTGTTCGGCTGCTAACTCGTTTAGCAAGCGGATGCACTCAGGCGTAGGTGCAACGGGGGCGTAGATCAGAAGGCCTTCGGGTTCGAGTTTGATCGCCGTCATGCGAATCGGGACGACTACGTAGAAAATGCCTTGAATTTGGTCAAAAGTCCAGATTGTATCCTTGACTATTTCCTTGCGGATCGTCCGTCGTTTACCGTAGGGATACATGGGGACGATCGGCCAAAAGGGCCAAGAATAATCCCGATCGTTAATCTGTGCTGATGTTGGTATGCCTTCGCCCTCTGTCACTCCGCGACTCCTTGCCGATATTTTTTGTATGTACGTGCGATCGAACTATTGTTATTTATAGATCAATACGGTTCAGATAAAACAGTTTACTCCGAGGAGATCCCCCTAAATCCCCCTTAAGAAGGGGGACTTTGAGTAACTTCTTGTCCCCCCCTTTTTAAGGGGGGCTAGGGGGGATCTGGCTTAACTGAACGGTATTGAGTTATGGATTAAGTTATGCCCTTGATCAATCGGCGCTTGAAACCACTACTATATAAGTCAAGTCTGCCTTCGCTAACAAGTGAGACCAAGAATAAATTTTTAACGAACTTGTCCTGATATGATGATAAGTTTGCAAGAATTTCTCAACTTAGTAGATATGACACAAAACTACCGCATCACTCTTTTACCGGGAGACGGCATCGGCCCTGAAATTATCGCTGTCGCGGTAGATGTCCTGAAACTTGTCGGCCAACAATTTGACATCGGCTTTGAATTTCAAGAAGCTTTAATGGGAGGCGCTGCGATTGACGCAACAGGCAATCCACTCCCCGAAGAAACTCTGGAGAAGTGCCGCAATAGCGATGCCATATTATTAGCAGCAATCGGCGGTTACAAGTGGGATAATTTGCCCCGCGAACAGCGCCCAGAAACTGGATTGTTAGGGCTGCGCGCCGGATTGGGATTGTTTGCAAATTTGCGTCCTGCGACTATTTTACCCCAATTAGTTGACGCTTCTAGTTTGAAACGGGAAGTTGTCGAAGGCGTGGATATTATGGTAATCCGCGAACTTACAGGCGGCATTTACTTCGGCAAACCGAAAGGCATTTTTGAAACAGAAACTGGGGAAAAACGGGGAGTCAATACAATGGCTTATACCGAGTCGGAAATTGACAGAATCGGGCGAGTTGCTTTTGAGACGGCTAGAAAGCGCGGAAAAAAGCTATGTTCCGTTGATAAAGCGAATGTTTTGGATGTTTCGCAACTGTGGCGCGATCGCATAATTGCCCTTGCTTCAGAATACCCCGATGTCGAACTTTCTCACCTCTACGTTGACAACGCAGCAATGCAGTTAATCCGCTGGCCAAAACAGTTCGATACAATTGTCACCGGCAATTTATTCGGCGACATTCTTTCCGATGCGGCGGCGATGTTAACTGGTAGTATTGGAATGCTACCTTCTGCTAGTTTGGGAGCAACCGGGCCTGGAGTTTTTGAACCAGTACACGGTTCAGCGCCGGATATCGCCGGACAAGATAAAGCAAATCCGATCGCCCAAGTGTTGAGTGCAGCAATGATGCTGCGCTACGGCTTGAATCAGCCGGAAGCTGCGAATAAGATTGAGCAAGCAGTTGTAGAGGTTTTGGATCGAGGTTATCGCACTGGCGATATCATGTCCGAAGGTATGAAACTCGTCGGATGTCGGGCGATGGGTGATGCTTTGATTGAAGTTCTCTAAGGTCGATCGCATTGCTCGATCGGGGCGGATTTCACCAACCATCGATGTCAACCCGCCCCCCAAAAACTATCGGAATTTAGATTTTTTGAAGACCTCGCAGAGCGAGTTAATCTAAGTTATAGGCCAATACGGTTCACTTAAGACAGATCCCCCCTAACCCCCCTTAAAAAAGGGGGGGACAAGAATGCTCTCAAAGTCCCCCTTCTTAAGGGGGATTTAGGGGGATCTCCGGCGCATAAATAGTGTTAAGTGAACCGTATTGAGTTATGGGCCGGGTGGGGGCGGGTTTATATAGATTGTTGGCGAGCTTCAAATATTGTTTGTAAAACCCGCCCCAACAGGAATTGCGATCGAGCAAGCGGGTTGCGATACGACTAATATTGCAAACACCAGGCGGGCGATCGATCGCCCGCCCCGCATTTACTTGCTCAACACGCCTTCGGGAATCCCCAAAATATCCTCAATCCGAGGCATATCTTCCAAAGCGATCGTTCGCCCTTCATCCTCAAAACCGGCAATGCGATCGAAGTTCAAGTAACGATACAAATCATCCGCAAAAGGATGAATCTTCTTTGCTACAATCTCCATGTATTCTTGGACTGTGGGAATTTTACCCAACAGCGAACAAACGGCGGCTAATTCGGCAGAACCGAGATAAACTTGCGCGTCTTTCCCCATGCGGTTATTGAAGTTGCGAGTAGAAGTTGAAAACACCGTTGTGGCATCTTTAACCCGCGCTTGATTTCCCATGCAAAGACTGCAACCGGGCATTTCCGTGCGAGCTCCAGCGGCACCAAAAATGCTGTAATAACCTTCTTCTTTCAGTTGCTGTTCGTCCATGCGAGTGGGCGGACAAATCCACAGGCGGGCTTTCACTTCCCCTGCACCTTCCAACACCTTAGCAGTGGCGCGGTAGTGACCGATATTTGTCATGCAGGAACCGACAAATACTTCGTCTACCCGATCGCCCGCAACCTCACTCAACAGCTTAACATTATCCGGGTCATTGGGAGCCGCCACGATCGGCTCTTTAATCTCATTGAGATCGATTTCGATGATTTCGACATATTCAGCATCAGCATCCGCTTCTAACAGCACCGGATTCGCCAGCCATTCCTCCATCTTCGCTACCCGGCGCATCATCGTCCGCGCATCTTCATAGCCCCGCGCCATCATATTTTTCAGCAGCGCGACATTAGAGCGAATGTACTCGGAAACAGTCTCCACGCTCAATTTAATCGTGCATCCGGCGCAAGAACGCTCGGCCGTCGCATCGGTCAATTCAAAAGCTTGCTCGACCTTCAAATCCGGCAAACCTTCAATCTCCATAATCCGCCCGGAAAAGATATTTTTCTTGTTCTGTTTAGAGACAGTCAGCAAACCTTTTTGAATTGCCACATAGGGAATTGCATTCACAACATCCCTGAGCGTTACTCCGGGCTGCAATTCACCTTTGAACCGCACTAAAATTGATTCCGGCATATCCAAAGGCATGACGCCCAAAGCAGCAGCAAAAGCTACCAATCCCGAACCCGCCGGAAAGGAAATTCCCAGCGGAAAACGAGTGTGAGAATCGCCGCCGGTTCCCACTGTATCCGGCAATAACATCCGGTTGAGCCAAGAGTGAATGATGCCGTCTCCGGGCCGCAAAGCGATGCCGCCCCGCTGAGCCATGAAATCGGGCAATTCATGGTGAGTTTTGACATCAACTGGTTTTGGATAGGCGGCGGTGTGGCAAAAACTTTGAATTACCAAATCGGCGCTAAATCCCAAACAAGCCAGTTCTTTTAATTCGTCGCGAG
Organism: Cyanobacteria bacterium SOY_34_metabat_3; assembly: GCA_031399265.1. Lineage (GTDB taxonomy): Bacteria > Cyanobacteriota > Cyanobacteriia > Cyanobacteriales > Microcoleaceae > Microcoleus. The sequence goes on from JANNOR010000230.1 coordinate 4,896, forward strand.
TCATGGGGCCGGTGGTATCTTGGGAACCGACGGTTGTCATCGCCGGTTCGCAGGATGTACCGGGACGAACGCCTGCTAAACCGCAAGCTTTTCCTACCATTTTTTGCGCTAAAGTAAAGCCTTTGCCGGTATCGGTGGGGATGCTGGGGCGGGTGAAAATAGTGCTGGGTTCTAGTCCTAAAGCGGCGCGGGTTTTGTCGGTTAAAGTGCGTCCTATCAACAGGGGAATTCGGCCGCCTGCGCGAACTTCGTCTAATATTGTGTCGGGTTTGAGGGTGAAGGTGGAGATGATTTCTCCGGCTTCGTTGGTGATTTCGCCTTTGTAAGGATGAATGGTAATTACCATGCCGGTTTCCATTTTGGCGACATCGCATTCGATCGGCAATGCACCGGAATCTTCAGCGGTATTGAAGAAAATCGGGGCGATCGCACTTCCTAAAATATAACCGCCGCCGCGCTTGTTCGGCACAAACGGAATATCGTTGCCGATATGCCACAGCACGGAATTAATCGCCGATTTCCGCGACGAACCGGTACCGACAACATCGCCGACATAGGCTACGGGATGGCCTTTTTGCTTCAATTCGGCAATGGTTTGCAGAGCACCGGGCATCTTGCTTTCGAGCATCGCCAAAGCGTGCAGCGGAATGTCCGGCCGCGTGGTAGCGTGAGGTGCCGGCGACAAGTCGTCGGTATTCGTTTCTCCCGGTACTTTGAAGACAGTAACGGTAATCGCTTCGGCTAACACGGGACGGCCCGTAAACCATTCCGCATCGGCCCAAGAATCTACTACCTGCTTGGCGTAGGGATTGGTATCGGATAACGTCAGAATGTCGTGGAAAGCATCGAATACTAACAGCGTTTTGCTCAAGGCCCGGGCTGCGGTGGCGGGAATGGCGATTTCGGCAGTGGGATGGAGCAAATCGATTAAAGAGTGGACGTTGTAACCGCCCATCATCGTCCCTAGCAGGTAAACTGCCCATTTCGGGGTAATTAGGGGAGTCTGGATTTCGCCTTTAGCAACTCCGGTTAAAAAACCTGCTTTGACGTAGGCAGCGTTGTCTACTCCTGGCGGCACGCGATCGCGCAATAATTCTACTAAGGTTTCTGCTTCCCCCGGCGGCGGATTTTTGAGCAGTTCGCAAAGTTCTGAGGTTTGCACAGCGTCTAGCGGCAGCGGTGGAATTCCTTGTTCTGCCCGTTCGGCAGCACTGCGGCGGTAAGATTCAAGCATTTGTCCTTTCTCCTCGGATAATAATGTTCGGTCTTTTTAGATTAAGAGCTGGCGTTGCACATTTGGCAAAGTACCCCGCTATACATGAAAACTTAACGCAACTTCAGAAACTGTAGATTCTCATACCAAAGACAGATACGATCTGCATCGGTCGCGGAGCTTAAACTCTAGCTGAGCAATTTAGGGCTGTTCAGTTGCATTGTTCTGGTTAAGATTAGTGTGGTGCGGAGGTAATGCCGATCGTCCTCTGCATCTGCAATCGTCAGTTACCGCAAGAAGTTAAAAAAATTGTCCGCAGAAATGGATCGCAATTAAAAAATGGAAATTTTTCTCCCTGAAAACTGTGAAGACGATCGGGGCTGTGCCTCCAAGCCGGACTTGTACCAAGAGTTGCAAGGAACGAAAGAATTACTGCTGACCATCGCCAACTCGATGCCGATGCCCCTAATCGTCAGCAGTTTGCCTGACGGCATAATTCTTTACAGTAACGATTTATGCCGTCAGGCTTTCGGGCTCAAATCATTCGAGTCGATCGACCGCCAACCGGCCTCCATGCTTTATCACCAGCCCGCAGACCGCCAGAAACTGCTCTCGGAACTCGCCCGCAACGGACTGGTACACGAGACCGAAATGCGCCTCAAAAAAGCTGACGGAACGCTGTTTTGGGCAACTGTCTCGATGCGGTATTTGACATTGCTGTCGGAAAAAACTGTTTTGTCGGTGTTCTGCGACGTTACCGAGCGCAAGCGAGCCGCCGCCAAGGAACAGGAATTGCTCGCCTCAATCCACTTGCGAGCCCGCCAGCAAGCGGCCGTCGCTTACTTGGGACAGCAGGCCCTGGCCGAAACAGATTTGTCCGCAGTGATGGACAAAGCTGCGGTTTTAATTGCTCAAACCTTGGACGTTGAGTATTGTCAGTTGTTGGAACTGCTGCCGTCGGGTCATGCTTTTCTGTTGCGGTCGGGGGTGGGCTGGGAGGCCGGCCTCGTAGGTAGAGCAACTGTTACGGCTTCTGCCCGATCGCAAGCAGGTTACACATTGCTCCAGGGTCAACCGACCGTCGTCGCAGATTTGCGGGTGGAAACGCGCTTTAGCGAATCGCCGCTGTTGCACAACCACTGCGCTGTCAGCGGCGTAACTGTCGTCGTTCCCAGAAATCGGGGACTCGAAAAAAGGAACTGGGGACAAGCACAACCTGCAAACACTTGCGAGTCGCCGGTCTGGGGCGTTTTGGGCGTTCACGCCAGCCAAAGGCGGATTTTCAGTCAAGATGACGTTTATTTTGTAGAAGCGATCGCCAACGTGTTAGCCGCCGCGATCGAGCGGATTCGATCGCAGGAACGGCTGCAGATGATGGAAAGGGCGATCGAAAGTTGCAGCAACGGCATTGCGATCGCCGACGCCACCGTTGCAGATCATCCGATTATTTATGTCAATCCCAGTTTTGAGCGGATCGCGGGTTATGCCAGAGACGAGTTAATTGGGAAAAATTGCCTATTTTTGCAGGGCATCGACACGGACACCCCCGCTGCTAAACAATTGCGGATTGCGCTTAAAGAAGGCAGAGAATCTCAAGTTATTTTGCGCAATTTTCGCAAAGATGGAACGCCGTTCTGGAACGAACTTTCTATGGCTCCGGTGTACAATTCTCGGCGGCATTTAACTCACTTTATAGCAGTCCATACTGACATCACCTACCGCCAACAATCGGAAGAACAATTATTTTTAAAGTCTCAAGCTTTAGCCACTTTTAGCGCTAATCTCAAACACTTGCACCGGATTACAACTTATCACTATCAAAACTTTGAAGAACTGGTTAAAGACTATTTGACAGCAGGCTGTTTGATGTTTGGACTTTCGATTGGCATCATGGCTGAAGTTGAGAAGGAATTATTTATTGTGCGGGCGGTGAAAACTGATTTAGAACACTTCGCGCGCGGCTTGAAATTGAATCTGTGCGATACTTACTGCGCGGCAGTGATGGAGCATCAGAAAACAGTTGCATTTTCTGCTGATATGGCAGCAGAACATGAGATGCGCGAAGGTACAAATTATCAAAAATATAAGTGGAAATCTTATATCGGAACGCCGATATTTGTTAACAATAAAATTTACGGTACATTGAGTTTTAGTTCGCCAGAAATTAGGAGAAAAATTTTTGAGTCGCAGGAAATAGAAATCATCGAATTGATGGCTCAAAGCATCGGTAAATTTTTGGCGGTTCACGAAATGGAACTCGAACGCCAGCAAGCCGAAAAACAGCGCTGCGAGTTGATAGTGTCTCTCCAAGAAAGTGAAGAACGCTATCGCCAGTTAGTAGAACTATCTCCCGAAGCGATCGCCGTTCACAGTCAAGGAAAAATCGCCTACATCAATGCAGCAGGCGCTAAACTCTTGGGTGCGGGTTCGACGGCAGAGCTGATCGGCTTTCCGGTATTGAATTTGGTGCATCCAAACTATGTCGAAAGAGCCAAAGAGCGGATTCGGCAAGTCGAGACCGAAAATAAGCCGATCGACCTTGCCGAACAAAAACTCATACGGCTCGACGGACAAATCATCGACGTTGAAGTAGCCGGCATCCCCGCTATTTATCAAGGCTCAGCCGCCGCCCAGATGATGATCAGAGATGTTACCGAGCGCAAGCGAGCAGAACGGCAACTGCTGCACGGCGCTTTTCACGATGCGCTGACGGGTTTACCCAACCGCGTCTTGTTTCTCGAAAGGCTCAGACAAGCCATCGGCCGCTCCCATCAGTCCCCCGATTACAAATTCGGTTTACTTTTCCTAGATTTAGACCGATTCAAAGTAGTTAACGATTCCTTGGGACACATTCTAGGAGACAAACTGTTAGTCGCCCTCGCGCACCGGCTGCAAACCTGCGTGCGTACTTCTGATACCGTCGCGCGGCTGGGGGGAGACGAATTCACTATCCTGCTAGACCGCATTCAGAGTCTGGGCGACGCTACCTTAGCAGCTAACAGGATACAAACAGAACTGATGATGCCGTTTGATGTCGAAGGACACGAAGTATTTACCACTGCTAGCATTGGCATTGTTTTCAGTGGAGGCGAAGTCGCAGCAGCCGACAGATCCAAATCGGATCTGTACACTCACCCGGAAGAATTCCTGCGCGATGCTGACATCGCAATGTACCGCGCTAAAGCTTTGGGCAAGGCCCGCCACGAGGTGTTTAATTTGGCAATGCACGACCAAACTATGTCGCTGTTGCAGTTAGAAACTGACCTGCGGTTGGCTATTTTGGGAAAGCAGGAATTAGGGGAAAGCAAGGATGAAAGTTCGCACTTTATGCTGCACTATCAACCGATTGTTTCGATCGCCAGCGGTGCGATCGAGGGTTTTGAAGCTTTGGTACGCTGGTATCATCCGGTGCGGGGTTTAGTGCCGCCGTCTGAGTTTATTCCTGTCGCTGAAGAAACAGGTTTGATCGTGCCTCTGGGAACTTGGGTGCTGCGGGAAGCTTGCCGACAATTGCGCGTTTGGCAAGAAATGTTAATCTTAACGAAGGAAGAAGGAAGAAGGAAGAAGGAAGAAGGAAGAGGGAAGAAGGAAGAAGGAAGAGGGAAGAAGGAAGAAGGAAGAGGGAAGAAGGAAGAGGGAAGTTCGGCAACGAGCACTGTACGGGATTTAACGGATACAGGGATTCAGGAAGTTGGGCAATGCCCAAGGCCCAATGCCCAAGGCCCAAGGCCCAAGGCCCAATTTCCAATTCCCAATTACCAATTACCACTTCCCAATTCCCAATTAACAATGAGCGTCAATTTGTCTCCGAAACAGCTAGGTATGCCGAATTTGCTGGAGCAAATCGAGCGAATTTTGGCAGAAACTGGCTGCGATCCAAGCTGTTTAAAATTGGAGATTACTGAAAGTGCGATCGTCGAAAATGTCAAGAAAGCTAATACTGTACTCTCTCAATTGAAAGCTAAAAATATTCGGCTGTCGATCGACGATTTCGGTACTGGCTATTCGTCTTTGAGTTATTTGCACCGCTTTCCGCTGGATACGCTGAAGATCGATCGATCTTTTGTGAGCCGTTTGGGGGCTGTAGAAAACGGTGACGGCGGCGGCCAGCCTTTGCAAATCGTGCGGGCGATCGTAACTTTGGCTCACAATTTGGGATTGAATGCGATCGCCGAAGGTGTTGAGACAGCCGAACAGTTAGCACAGCTTCGAGAACTCGGCTGCGAATTAGCTCAGGGATATTGGTTTTCTAAACCTTTGGACAGCAGTGCGATCGCCCAAATGCTCAAACAACCGATCGATTTATAAAAGTTTCATATTTTTTGAAGTTCCTCTGCGGGGGAACTTCAGTTTAAATGTAAAGGATTTGGTTTTCCATTTCGTCGGCTGTTGTTGTATTGAGGATTGAAACCAGCCTACCCACGATTTTTCCATACGGATGTCGGACTGCAATAATAATTCCGTAATGTTTTCTCTCCCGACTGAAATATTCTTGAGCAAGCGCTGCAAAGTCATTTCGATTGTGGGTGAGAATAGCTGCTTTTTGGCTAATAGCATACTCCAATTGCTCGACATCTGTTTTTCCGAGTTGCCCTGCTTGTTTTGCAGTTGTTGCCTCAAAACCGCGAGAATTTAGCAAGCTAGCTACAAGCACATCGACATCTTCATCTAAATAGACATGAATAAAAATTTCACTCATCGATCTTTGACTCGCGGATCGATAAACTCATCGGGAATGCGGTTAAGTTCAATATACTTGTTAATTTCTGCTTGGCAATCTAGATAGTAGCTCAAGGCATCAAATACTTGCGCTAGGGTGAGGTGTGGCAAACGATGAGGAATCTCTTCTGGCGAAACTCCAATGCGCCACATCTCCACGATCGCCCGCACCGGAGTTCGAGTACCCTTGATAATCGGTTCACCACTCAGAATTTCATCATTCCTGACAATGTGACAGTGTTCTGTTGACTGAAGCATATTAGTTTGATTTCTCTATTTTGGAGAATCCATAAATATTTTAGCTCAATATGCGATCTGAAGTCCAGTTTAACTATGAGTTTTGAGCGGAATCTCGATCGCAAATTCTGCACCGTTTCCCGGCGAAGAATGGCATTGCAGCGAGCCGTTGTGTCTGTCTGTAACAATTTGGTAGCTGATCGACAAACCCATCCCAGTACCTTTACCTACGGGTTTCGTGGTAAAAAACGGATCGAAAAGTCGATTGCGGACACTCTCCGGCATTCCCGGCCCGTTGTCAGCAATCCGAATCAGTATGCGATCGGGTTTGAGCATTTCAGTTTTGATGGAGATGATACTGGGATGTTGCCGCATTTCCTCAGCAGAACGCCGCAAATCGCTTTCTTCCAAAGCATCTAAAGCATTGCTCAGAACATTCATAAAAACTTGATTTAACTGTCCGGCATAACATTCTACCAAAGGCAAATTCCCGTATTCTTTAATCACCGGAATCTCTGGATGATTGTGTTTGGCTTTGAGCCGGTGCTGCAAAATCATCAAAGTGCTATCTATGCCGTCGTGAATGTTTACTGCTTTCATTTCCGCTTCGTCCATGCGGGAGAAAGTGCGCAGAGATGCCACGATTTGCTGAATTCTGTCTGCACCGACTTTCATCGAGGAAAGCAATTTCGGCAAGTCATCCAGGAGAAAGTCGAGTTCTATAGTTTCTATTTCCTCTTGAATTTCCGCGACAGGATCGGGATAGTGGTTTTGGTAAAGTTCGATTAGGTGCAGCAAATCTTGAGTGTAGTCGTTAGCGTGGCTGAGATTGCCGTAAATAAAGTTAACTGGGTTGTTAATTTCGTGGGCAACTCCTGCCACGAGTTGACCGAGAGATGACATTTTTTCGCTTTGAATTAACTGCGATTGAGCGCTGGTTAATTGCTGCAACGTTTGCTCTAATTCGCGGGCTTTATTGCGAGTTTGGGTGTAAAGGTCGGCTTGGTTGAGGGCGATCGCCAATTGAACTGTAATCGCTTGCAGCAATTCTACTTCGCCCTCAGTCCAAGGTCGCACGGCAGCGGAGTGGGAGCAGCTAACAGCACTCACTACTCCCGAAAGCGCTTGCATCGGAATTGCCAACATAGATTGATAGCCCATAGAACTAAGACACTCGATCCAAAGAGGGTCTGCTAGGGCTTGGACATCATCAATTTGCAGGGTTTGTAGATGAAATAGCTTTTCTCCGAGAGTGCCAAAGTTAGAAGCTGGATATGAACCGGTTAAATCGGGAAGTTCGGGGCTGCGAGATTCTTGAATAATTTCCCAAACAGGATCGTTCTTATCGTCGCGGTACCAGGCAAAATGACAGCGATCGATTGAAAGGAAAGCGCGAATTTGCTTAACTGCGACTGTAATGATGCTGTCGAAGTCGAGGGAATTGCGGATTTGAGTAGTCAGGTTGTTGAGCAATTTTTCTCGATCGGCTTGCTGCTTGAGTTGGGCTGACGATCGCCTCAAGGCAATTTCTCCCCGCTTGCGATCGGTAATGTCTTCGGTGATAGCCAAGAGATATTGCGGTTTGCCATCAGCACCGAGTATTGATGTTTTCTTGGTATGAAATATCCGCGATTCTCCTTTGCCAGTTTCAATCTCTTCTTCGGCGATGTCTACAATTTGCGCGCTGTTGAGAACTTCCCGGTCTTTGGCGGTCAAAATATCAGCTTGTGCTGTCGGGAAAAAGTCGTAATCATTTTTGCCGATTACTTCTGCTGCACTGAAACCGAGTAACTTTTCGGCTACTGGGTTCCACAGTACAAACCGCAGTTCTTCGGCATCCTTGGCTACGACTCCGACGGGTATGGTTTTGAGGACTGATTCCATAAACTGTTGAGCGCGTTGGAGCTCTGCTTCTGCAAGTTTGCGATCGCTAATATCTCGAACGTTGGCAATGATGCCCAGATTGCCGTTGAGATGAATTCTGGACAGGGCAACTTCTGCATCAAATGTTGAACCGTCGTTGGGACGCCTCGCTTTCCATTCCACGCGGGGCGTTTCCCCGGCTAATACTCTTTCCCAAAGTTCTGCCATTTGTTGAATGGAATTGTCGCCGCTTGAATAGTCGTTTTTAATTGATAATTTTGTTGCTTGTTCCTGGCTCACTCCGTACATTTCTAACATTCGATTGTTGACATCAAGAATGTTGCCTTCTAGATCGTGAATGAAGATAGCATCGTAGACATTGTTAAATATGGTTCGCAGGTTTTGCTCGGAAACTTGCAGCGCTGCTTCTGCAAGGAAGCGATCGCCGATTTCTTGTTCTAACTGGGTGACGGCTTGCGATAACTCTGCGGTGCGATCGCTCACTCTGTCTTCCAACTCGGCTGCTGCTTGCCGCAGGGCTGCTTCGGCGTTTTTGCGATCGGTAATGTCGATCGCCGTGCCGAACAGTTTTAGCACCTTGCCGCTGGCATCGGTTTCGGCGCGGCCCACGGCGTTCAGGTGTCGCAAGCTGCCGTCGGGGCGGTAAACGCGGAAGTCAAAATCAAAGGGAGCGGCTTCGTCAATTCCCCGCTGTACTTGGGTTCCCCACAATTCCAAATCTTCTGGGCGGATCAGAGCGGCTTGCTCTTCTCTGGTGGGTGCAGCGGCCGCGGGTTCGAGTCCGAAAATGCGGAAAAGTTCCTCCGACCAAGTGACTGTTCCGGTGGCTGCATCGAGTTCCCAATTGCCGACGTGGGCGAGTCTCTGGGCTTCTTTGAGCTGCCGCTGGCTGTTGCGGATGGCGGTTTCGGCAACTTTGCGATCGGTAACGTCAAGCAGGACGCCGCAAAATACGATGTCGCGGTTCTCTCGGAGGGTGGGCATGGAGTCGCCCTGCCACCAGCGGATCTCGCCGTCGGGCTTGACTAACCGCCCTTCGTAGTGCCAGGGGGAGAGGTTTTCTATGGCTGCGTTCGCCGAAGCGAGGAAGCTGTCCAAGTCTTCTGGGTGGATGCGAGAAATGAATGTATCGATGTCTTGTGTTATTTCTGCTGCTGTTACGCCCGTGAGCTCGAAGACGCGATCGCTAACGTAGTCAACCAGCCAAACTCCGTTGCGGCTGCAAAACTGAAACAGAGCTCCGGGGATGGTGGCCGCGATCGTCCGAAACTTGGCTTCGCTGGCGCCCAGGGCGGCAAAAGTCTGTCGCAGTTCGGCGGTGCGCGCTTCTACTCTGCGCTCTAGTTCGGCGTTGGCGTGTTGCAATGCTGCTTCTGCCCGCTTGCGATCGGTAATGTCGGTGGCTGTACCGGTTGTGCCGAGGACGTTTCCTGCGTCGTCGTACAGGGCGATCGCATTGAACATCAAATGTTTCATGCTGCCGTCTTTGGCGATTTGGGTGCTTTCGTGCTGGAAAACTGATTCTCCCGTCAGCAGGCGGGCGAAAACTTCTAAATCTTTCTGGCTTTGTTCTGGTGTCACAAAATCCGAGAAGCGCCTGCCGATCATTTCTTCTGGTTCCCAACCGTAGATAAATTTAACTGCTGGGTTGACGAAGGTATAGCAACCTCGGGCATCGACCGACCAAATCATGTCTTGCGATGTTTCTACTAAACTGCGGTATTTGGTTTCGCTGGCTTTGACGGCTTCTTCTGCTAATTTGCGTTCCGTCATGTCGCGGGAGACACCGACAGTCATTGTGACCAAGCCGTGTTCGTTGCGGATGGCTGTTTTGACTGTACTAAAAAGTCGCACTTCTCGATCGTGCCTGGTTGCCGGTTCTTCTGGAATTTGCAAAGTTTGTCCGGTTTCAAATACGAAGGTGTCATCTTTGATGTATTGGAGGGTATTGTCAGGATCGGCGAAAGGTGCGTCTACCATTCCTTGAAGTTCCTCGTCACTCATGCCGTAATAATTGCGGAATGCTTGATTTGCCCAGAGGATTTTGGACTGGGGGCCTTTGACCAATACCATATCGGCGATCGAATCGAGAATTTGGTGATATCTTTTCTCGCTTTCCCGCAGTTGTTGCTGTGCGTGTTCGATTTCTGCTAATTGCTGTTGAGTTTGCGAGTGCAGTCCGGCTTGGTAGATGGCGATTGCTAGGTGTTCTCCTATTTGCTTGGCAAATTCGATTTCGTCTGGCTGCCATTCGCGGGGTTGGCCGCAGGAGTGAATGCAAAGCAATCCCCACAGATGTTGCCCTTGCAGCAGCGGTACGACTAAGTTAGCTCGGATTTGAAATCGCTTGAGAATTCTGAGGTGACAAGGGCTCAACCGGGCTTTATAGATATCGGTGACTGCTTGAACGTATCCTTTGGCGTAGTTGGCTGCGAATTGTTCGCCGAAGCAGTGATCGTGGACTTTTGCGCCTAGGGAGGGGCTGTATTGGGGAAGTACGTCTTCGGAGACTACTTCACCGTCGTTCCAGTCCGACTCGGGGAGGAAGCGGTAAACGGCGACTCGATCGGCATTTAGGAGTTGCCGGACTTCGGTTGATGTAGTTTTGAATATTGTTTCTAAGTCTAGGGATTCGCGAATTTTGCCAATCACTCCCATCAGTGCTTGCAGCTTTTTGAACCAGGTTTGAGACTGCATTTCTCTTTCTAGGTGAGCTAGCTTCTGACGCAAGTCGGTTACTTCTTGATACAGGTATTCATGAAACATAATGTTATTTCTTAGTTATTTTGCGGTTTGGTATCGAGGTAGGTGGCATCCCAATAGCGCTCTGCAAGTTGCTCCTTTGTAAATCACAAGGTCAAAGGACGCATTCTCCTCCTTCTGCTAGCACGCGAGCAGGTACTCAGGCGCATTTCCGTATTTTTTCTAGTCTGGGAGGTCGATCGAGCATCTCAACCCCGTATATTTACTTATAAGTCGGGCGAGCTGTGATTGACTACTGCATAAATTGTCAATTATTGAAAATTATAGTAACAAAACTTACCTGTAAACCCGATCGCTTCCGGCAATTAAGTCAGGGAAGCTCCGAGAGTGAGAACAAGAAACCCGGTTTCCTGGCGGGAGTGCACCGAGAGTCCTGACTAATTTTGACATTTTTTTCGATCGAGAGCGGTTGCAATTGTCACTTTTTTATTATGACTGCAAACTCGATCGGTGGTTCTGTTCGCGCAGGCGATCGAATATCGTGTTGGGAGCGCCTTTATTAAAATTTGTTTAAATTTAGCTTCGCGCCTTTTCTGTAGTTTTAGCTAATTCTCGATTTATCTTTCCTAAATTTAACTTTATACGGTTCAGTTAAAACTGTTTACTCCGAGGATATCCCCCTAAATCCCCCTGATAGTCGGGGGACTTTGAGCAACTTCTTGTCCCCCCTTAAAAAGGGGGGCGCCCGGGAGATCTGGCTTAACTGAACGGTATTGAAATTTAACTTTCTACAGCCTTTGGGGCAATCGGCTCTTTTAGATAACTTTCCTTGCACTCTGGTTTGATGCTATTGCTGTTATTTCTTAAATTCATTAGAATGCACCGCAGCAGAGAGAGGTGAGTTTTAGGTCAAACAGTTGAGGTAGTTGCAGGCTCTGATTGAATTGGACAAACTCATATCAAGCCGGGTTAATTGCTCGATCGACCTGTACGGGCATAAAAGTACCTAATTTACCTGAGAAAGCCTATATTATATTACATCCGGCTGAACCAAACTGATTAAACCGCTCTTGACGCAGAGTTCGAGAAGAGAGAAAGATGAATAGTCCAATTGAGATTACTTGCTCAATCAGCATTCTTCAGTATCGATCGGGCTTCCTCAATACTTTGCAAAACCAGTTTTCCCGAATCCACAAAAGCTGCTTTTTCGGTATCGCTTAGTTCGAGTTCCACTATTTGTTCGACTCCCTGATATCCCAAGCGGCAGGGAACACCCAAAAAGATATCTTGCACGCCATATTGACCGTTTAAATAAACTGAGCAAGGCAAGAGTCGCGACTGATTTAATAAAATAGATTCTACCATCAAACAGGTCGAAGATGCGGGTGCAAAATATGCACTAGAGGTCTGCATCAATTTGACAATTTCTGCGCCGCCGTGGCGTGTCCGATCGACTAAACGGTCGATCGTCCCTGCATCCATAAGTTGACTGATGGGAATACCGTTTACAGTGGAATAGCGGGCCAAAGGAACCATCAAATCGCCGTGTGAACCGAGGACTGTTGCATTAACTTCAGCAATCGAAATGCCCAATTCCATTGCAATAAAAGTTTGAAAGCGGGACGAGTCGAGAATTCCCGCCATACCCATAACTCGGTGTTTTGGCAAACCGGTAGCTTCCCACGCTAAATATGTCATCACATCGAGGGGATTTGTGACGACGATCAAGATTGCTTCGGGGGAATGGGCGATCGCCTGCTGTGCAGATTCGGTGACAATTTTAGCATTAATTTTAATTAAATCTTCGCGATTGATACCGGGTTTGCGCGGTATTCCGGCGGCAATTACAATAATATTTGAGTTAGCAGTATCAGCATAGTTGTTTGTACCGACAATTTGGCGATCGTGGCGTTCTACTCCCCTGGCTTGCATCAAATCCAAAGCAATTCCCTGGGCCCAACCTTCGACAATATCTAGCAATACTACGTCTGCAAGATTTTTCTCGGCTATCCGCTGGGCTAAGGTACTGCCAACTTTGCCTGCACCGATAATTGAGACGCGGGTTGATGGATAATTTAGGGTGGTGGAATTGGTAGAAGTCATTCGATTTGAGATTTGAGATTTGAGGTTGGTCTTAGTAAGGTGCGCAGTGCACACCCTACATTACATTGAGAAGAGCGAGGTTTAATGCTAGCTGTGTTACTTAAAATCTTCGAGTTGGTCTACCCGCAGCCAAATATTCGGGGTGGGGACTTTGCCAAATTTGACGAAAGCATAGTCGCCGCGAACATCCATCACTTCGCCCTTAGTTTCAAATATATAGGACGAGAAGCGCTGGTCGCTGGCTTTGGCTTCCAAACTATTTTCCAATTTTTCGCGGATAGCGCGGACTATGCTGCCTTTTTTGATTGCCATGACTTGTTCTGTTTAGTTTATAAAACTATACAAATTTTAATCTAGATTTGGCTTGAAAGCACTTTTTTCTTTTAACTGTTGACTGTTGATGGTTGAGTGTTGATGGTTGATGGTTGGCTGTTTTTCCCTCTTCCTTCTTCCTTCTTCCTTCTTCCTTCTTCCTTCTTCCTATATCTGACAAACAGGGCAGAAATGAGTCGATCGCCCTGCTAATTTTATCCGTTCGATCGGCGTACCGCAAGTGCGGCAGGGTTGACCTTTGCGGTTGTAAACCCACGCCACACCGCCGTAGTTGCCGTTTACACCTTGGACATTGAGAAAATTGCTGAAAGTGGTGCCGCCGGAGTCGATCGCCTTGTCGAGCACTTGAACAATAGCTGAATGGATGCGCTCAATTTGCACTTCTGTCAAATCGGCGCACAGAGTTGTCGGCAAAACGCCCGCCACAAACAAAGTTTCGTCTGCGTAGATATTACCCAAACCCGCCACCAGTGACTGGTCTAGCAATGCTGTTTTAATCGGTCGCGCCCGCCGGTGCAGCTTTTGGGCGAAATAGGCTACTGAAAATTCCTCGGAGAATGGTTCCGGGCCCAAGAGTTTGAGACCGGTGATGACGCTGGAAACTTCGGTCTCCGGGGGGACGTACCACATTTGCCCGAAGGTGCGCTGGTCTACAAAGCGCAATTCTTGGTTTCCCTCAAGGAATAGTCGCACTCGGGCGTGTTTGGAGACGGGTTCGGATTGGTTCACCCACAGGAGTTGGCCTGTCATGCGGAGGTGGACGCCCAACCAGCCAACTTTTGAAGGCAGGAAGAGGGCGGGCGCGGGGAGGGCGGGCACGGGGGCACCGCCCCTACGTTGTGATAGTTCTGCCAGGAGGTATTTGCCGCGTCTGTACCAGCGTTCGATCGACTTTCCTTTGAGTTTTGTCAAAAAATCGGTCGCAGAGATTGAGCGGGCGATCGAGCTCTCTAACAGCACGTCTCCGCCCAATATTTCTCGATCGAGGGTGAGATGATTCAAACCCCGGCAAATAGTTTCTACTTCTGGCAGTTCTGGCACAATTAGCGTTGTTCCGTTCCTTGATTTGGCGAACCTTCGACGGTGCCGGCGGCTTCCGCACCCGGTTTGCTGTCGGCGGAAGTTTTCGGCTGGTTAGGGGCGCCGCCGCTGCCGGTTTTGCGGGTTTTCTCGTCGAGAGTGGTTTGCTTGCCACCGGAAGCTACTGGAGTCGCTGTTTTGGCTTTGGCTTTGGGTGCGGCCACTTCCACTAATTCGCTTTGGGCGTAGTTGTTGGTGTTGACACCGGCATAATTTACGCTGTTAAAGCGAACGATAACTGGGTATTTAATGCCGCTTTGGTCTACCGTAGCAACGGTGCCGACTTCTTGATACCAATAGGATTCTTTGCGGAGAATCCGAACTGTAGAACCGCGTTGAACCATGAGCTTTGTTTCCTTTGCGATGAATAAACGGATAAAGCCATTTTTTTTACTTTAGTCGATCGCGTGGCGCTTTTAAAGTCTGTAAGGGAATTTTTGTTTTACACGCCGTTTTTTTGTAAAGAAACGTAAACTTTTTTGTGGTATATCTGTGGGAAGTAAAAAACAAATAACCTCATATTATCTATCAAATGAAAGCTGTGCGATCGGGTTGATAAAAAAATTTACAAATGGGATTTTGTGGGGTGGCGGGGAGATTGTGTTTTTTGGGCGGGCGGGATTGTATTTTTTGGGTGGGATGCCCAGCCATAAGAGGAGACGGCTTGGCCTTTGTCCCTACCGATGATTTGGGGGCGCAAGAAACGGCACTGCCGTGTCCTCCATAATTAATCGGGCAATCGATGATTTTGATGTAGGGAAACGGCACTGCCGTGTCCGAATTTGCCGTGTTGTCGATTTGCGGATTAATTAACCTTGTATTTAATTATCTCACCGCGCTAAACTATGGCAAAATATGGGAAGTATTTAAATTATGTCGTTAGTTGATTTAGCTAATACTAAAGTTCGGGTTATTGGATGCAGCGCGGTGATGGCGGTTGGGCAACTTATTTCAAGTGCGATCGCCAATCCGGGAACTCAAGCAGCAGCGGGGATGATCGGCGGCCCGATCGCACTTGGAGGCATTTCGATCTTAGCTGCGATTGCTACTGGGATCGCGGGGAATCTCGCGGCTAATGAGCTTGGAAATAAGATGTCGGAACGATTGGGGAAAAATCCGAGGATTCTCGACAATCACGATTTGATTAAGGCGGCGGGTGAGGCGATCGGCTATATTTTGAGAGAGGTTGCGAAGTCGGATGAATTAATTGCGATCGCCGAAACCAAAAAATTGCCCTATGCAAAACGGCATTTAGATGAATTAGCTGAGAAAACTCCCGAATACTGGCTGGATATTAACACGAGTACAGCCGATTTGTCAAGGGGTTTACAGATTTCCGAAGAGCAGTTAACCCAGATTTTTTCTGCGGATGTCGAGGAGTTCGATCGCGTTACCGGATTGACACCAGAAGATTGGGCAACTTTCCTGCGGGAATTCGCCCGACGCGAGGGCAAATCCTTCGATACAGAAATTGTGGAATTTGTCGCCAACAAACTTTACAAAACATTCCCGAAAGCGTACCGCGAAGTGTTGAAACTGGATGCGGCGAAGGGAGGAGAAAAGTTTGCGGCGATGCTGTTGAATCTTCACCAAATTGCTTTGACGGAACTGAGAGATTTGGGGCTGCAAAATGGGGAGATTCTGCAAAAATTGGAGGCCGTGGCGACGCAGCAGCAGATTTGTCAAGTGATGGTGAAATTGGAGGCGATCGAAATTGGCATCCGCGATGATTTGGCGCAGATTCAGAATTTGCTGGAACGATTTGTTGATATTTCCGCGCCCAGATTGCCGCTTCCCTACGAGTGCGAAACGATTATTGCCGATCGGACTCAAGACTTTACTGGCCGCCAATTTGTGTTTGCAGCAATTGCCGATTTTTTGCAGAACAAGCCGAAAGGCTATTTTGTTTTAGAAGCAGATCCGGGAGTCGGAAAAAGTTCGATTATGGCAAAGTTAGTGCTGCTGTTGAAGCGGCGCTGCGTCGCCCATTTTAACTCGCAATCTCAAGGCATTGTCCGCGCCGAACAATTTCTGGAAAATGCCTGCACTCAGTTAATTCGAGGCTATCAACTAAATTATCCGCAACTGCCGGAAAATACGACGAGAGATGGCAATTTTCTGAGTCGATTGTTGGGGGAAGTCAGCGCTAAATTGGGCGGCAAAAAGTTGATTATTGTCGTCGATGCCCTGGATGAAGTGGATCTCAGTTTGCAGGGGCGCGGTAGCAATGTGCTTTATTTGCCTGATGCTTTGCCGGATAACGTTTATTTTATTGTATCGAAGCAGCCGAAAACTCTGCCTTTGCCAAATCATCAGGTTTTTGATTTGATGCAGTACAGTGCAGAAAGTTTGGCGGATGTCAAGGTTTATATTGACAAACGCACCAGCAACAGCGCGTCTATTCAGAATTGGATTAACCGTCAAAATTTGCAGCGCGAACAGTTTGTATCGGCGGTGGCGGAAAAAAGCCAGAATAATTTTATGTACCTGCGCTACGTGCTGAATGATATCGATAGCGGCAAGTACAGCGATGTGAATTTGCAAGATTTGCCGAGGGAGTTGGAAGGATATTATGACAAGCATTGGGCGCGGATGGAAATGGCGGTTAAAGATAAAGAATTGCGCCGCCGGAAGTTGAAGGTGATTTATTTGTTGACCAAAACTCGCAAGCCGGTTTGCTGCGATATTTTGGCGGATTTTGCTGAGGAAGATGCTTTGGATGTGCAGGAAGTTCTCGATGAGTGGGAACAGTTTCTGCGGCGTAGCGGTGATAGTCCTCCCGATTACAGTATCTATCACGCGAGTTTCCAAAGATTTTTGCATCGCAAAGATGTGGTGCAAATGGCTGGGGTGTCATTGCGGGATATTGAAAGGGCAATTTCTAATAATTTGTTGAGGGATTTGTACGGATGAGTAAGTTTAAAGAAAGGTTGGGGAAAATGTCGCCGAAAAAGCGGCTTTATGCTTTGGAAACTCTGCCGGGGCATTTGGTGGAAAGCGTTCAAGGGGAACGGCTACATCAGTTGTTGACGGATTTTGACTTTATTGAGGCGAAATTGGATGCGATCGGGGTTCAAGGGTTAATTGAGGATTATGATTTGGCGAGGGTTTCTGATGTTTTGTTGTCGGAGGGGCAAACTGAAACGCTGAAGTTGATTCAAGGGGCGATTCGGAAGTCGGCGCACATTTTGGATCAGGATAAAACGCAATTGGCAGGGCATTTGTTGGGGAGGTTGCTACCTGATGAAATAACTATGATTATAGATGAATCTAAGTATTTTTGGGAGTATTTACCATTAATTTCTAGGTTTGCCCCCCGTAAACCTGTCAAAAAAGTGACGGAAAAAATCTCGTCTCCTGATGACATTCAAGCCATGCTAGAACAAGCAAAGCAGTGGAAAGATAGTCCTTGGCTGCGACCTTTGAGGGCTAATTTAGAACGCTCGGGGGAAGGGTGTCTGCTAACTCTTCTCAGTCATACTGACGGGTTAAGTGCAGTGGCGATCGCACTCCTCGGAAAAACAGCGATTTCCGCTTCAAGGGACACGCTGGAAATCTGGGACACCGAGACAGGCCGGGCACTGAAAACTCTCGCCGGTCATAGTTCCTCGGTAAAAGCAGTGGCGATCGCACCCGACGGAAAAACAGCGATTTCCGCTTCGGATGATAAAACGCTGAAAATCTGGGACACCGAGACAGGCCGGACACTCAAAACTCTCACCGGTCTTACTAACTGGGTAAATGCAGTGGCGATCGCACCCGACGGAAAAACAGCGATTTCTGCTTCAACGGATAACACGCTGCTGAAAATTTGGGACACCGAGACAGGCCGGGTACTCAAAACTCTCACCCGTTATAATATTTCCTCGGTACAAGTGGCGATCGCACCCGACGGTAAAACAGCGATTTTTGCTTTCGATGGTAAAACGCTGGAAATCTGGGACACCGAGACAGGCCGGACACTCAAAACTCTCACCCGTCATAGTGGCCCGTTATGGGCAGTGGCGATCGCACCCGACGGTAAAACAGCGATTTCTGCTTCAGATGATAGAACCCTGAAAATCTGGGACACCGAGACAGACCGGGAACTGAAAACTCTCACCGGTCATAGTGACTTGGTATGGGCAGTGGCGATCGCACCCGACGGAAAAACAGCGATTTCTGCTTCAGATGATAGAACCCTGAAAATCTGGGACACCGAGACAGGCAGGGAACTGAAAACTCTCACCGGTCATAGTTCCGGGGTAAGTGCAGTGGCGATCGCACCCGACGGAAAAACAGCGATTTCCGCTTCCGATGATAAAACGCTGAAAATCTGGGACACCGAGACAGGCCGGGCACTCAAAACTCTCACCGGTCATACTAACTGGGTAAAAGGAGTGGCGATCGCACCCGACGGAAAAACAGCGATTTCCGCTTCAGATGATTCTACCCTGAAAATCTGGGACACCGAGACAGGCCGGACACTCAAAACTCTCACCGGTCATAGTTCCTCGGTAACAGCAGTGGCGATCGCACCCGACGGCAAAACAGCGATTTCTGCTTCAACGGATGAGACGCTGAAAATTTGGGACACCGAGACAGGCCGGGAACTGAAAACTCTCACCCCTCATAGTGGCTTGGTATTTGCAGTGGCGATCGCACCCGACGGAAAAACAGCGATTTCCACATCCTATAAAATCCTGAAAATCTGGGACACCGAGACAGGCCGGGCACTCAAAACTCTCACGGGTCATAGTGAGAGGGTATGGGCAGTGGCGATCGCACCCGACGGAAAAACAGCGATTTCCGCTTCAGATGATTCTACCCTGAAAATCTGGGATTTGCTCACAGGTAAAGAGGTTGCTAGTTTCAGTGGAGAACGTAAGTTTTTTTGCTGTGCGATCGCCCCTGATGGAGTGACAGTTTTAGCCGGCGATCGATCGGGCCGAGTGCATTTCCTGCGATTGGAGGGAGTTAAACAGTTGACAGTTGACAGTTGACAGTTGACAGCGAGGTTTTTGTCCACATCTGTGGGTTGTAGGGAAGTATTTCGGAAAAAACCCGGTTTCTGGGGCCCCGCGATCGGGTTTTTTTGTGGATGGGGGCGATCGGGTTTTATTGTTCAAAAATACTATTCGGATCGATCGGCACAATTCCTTCGTTAGCGTAGCGAGTAAAATCCTTCACATTTAATGTCAAAATATGTGCTGCACCGTTTGCTTTCATAATAGCCACAAGACGAGCATCATGTACCTGAACTCCCGAAACTCTGTAGGTAACAACTAACCTACGCCACTCAGAGTATGTTAAATGCGTGTCGGGAAACAACGGAAAAAGACGCTCAATCCGCCGTAACAGGCGATCGGCATTAGCAGGAGTCAACCCAAACCCATTTTTCTCGATCGGGCGAGTCACCACGTTCCAAAATTCAACGCAGTTTTGTGATGATACTTGCAGTTTATATCCATCCTGTCGCAATTTTTTGACGGCACTTCGGATTACAGGATATAAAGGATGAGTGCGATCGGCAAACCTGAGCAAAATATTCGTATCTACAAGGCATAACATTACTAAGGATGCTCCTCGTAGATACCTTCACGACTTATGGCAAAATCTGATAGCACGGGAACATTGCCTCCCATGTTTTTAATGGACTCATCAGCCAATTCATCTAAAAGTATTTCAAACTCGCGATCGCTGATTTCTGCGTCAGAATCACTTACTCTTGATAACAGGCCCGGCGCTGACTGCCAATTTAGGAAATTAACAAAATTAAGGACAACTTCTAGCTGCGGTTTAGCTAAATAACGCAGCTTATCTACAATGCTTTCAATTACAGCTTCCATACATTTTTAGCTGAGCTTTAATTGCGATGAATTTCAGATAATTATAGCATAAATCGCAAATCGAATGATTCACACAACAGTAATACTCGCCATGAGTGCCGATGGCAAAATTACAGATACCGCCCTCACCGCCGCCAGATTTGGTTCAGCTAACGACAAATCCCACCTAGAACAACAAGTCGCCGCCAGTGACGCAGTTCTATTCGGAAACGGCACTTTACGCGCCTATGGAACCACTATGAGAGTGATTTCGCCGGATTTGCTAGAACAAAGGAAACTCCAAGGAAAGCCCCCACAACCGGTGCAAATTGTGTGTTCGCGATCGCGCAAATTTGACCCCAACTGGCGATTTTTCCAACAACCGGTTCCGCGCTGGCTGCTAACTGGGTATGAAGGAGACATGACAGAAGAGGAGACGGCAGTGCCGTGTCCCTACAGTCTGTCATCGGGTAGGGAAACGGCACTGCCGTCTCCATTTCTGCCGTCTTCATCTCCGACACCAGACAGTAAATTTGATCGCACTTTAGTAGCCAACACCATCGAGGGAGAAATTGATTGGATTGATGCGTTTCAACAGCTAGAAACCCTCGGCATCAAACGTTTGGCAATTTTGGGAGGCGGAAAACTCGTCGCGTCTGTGCTCGCTGCGGGCTTGATAGACGAGCTCTGGCTAACGGTGTGCCCGCTAATTTTGGGCGGCGTGGATGCACCCACACCTGTGGAGGGAAAGGGTTTTTTAGCGGATTTAGCGCCGAAATTGGAGCTTTTGGCAGTCAAACAGGTGGGGGGTGAGGTGTTTTTGCATTATCGGGTCGATCGAGCACAGAGTCAAAATACCCATAAATAGGGGAGTTGTATTAAGTTAAATAAACAAGACTTACGCATTGAGAGTCTCAAAACTCGATCCCCCCTAACCCCCCTTAAGAAGGGGGGGACAAGAGTATTCTCAAAGTCCCCCTTTTTAAGGGGGATTTAGGGGGATCTCTGCGTAAGTCTCGATGAAGTTCGCTCTACGCTCAAATCTTCCTATGCTGAAACAGACCAAGCCTCAATATTCTGTAGCCTGGATTAGCAAACTAGCAGATATCCCGCAAGCATCCTGGGATGCCTTGGCGATGCCGCTCAAAACGCCTTTTATGGAATGGGATTGGCTGAATAATCTCGAAACTTCCGGTAGCGCGACAGGTAAAAATGGTTGGCTACCGCATCACTTGACAGTCTGGCGAGACAAACAGTTGATTGCTTGCGCGCCGCTTTATGTCAAAAGTCACAGTTACGGCGAATTTGTATTCGATAATCAGTGGGCGGATTTAGCTCAACGTTTGGGTATTCAATACTATCCGAAATTGATGGGAATGACGCCGTTTACTCCCACTGAAGGCTATCGATTTTTGATTGCGGATGGGGAAGATGAGGATGAGTTAACTGGGATAATGGTAAGCGCGATCGACCATTTTTGCGATCGCCACAACATCTCTGGTTGCAATTTCCTGTATGTCGATCCAGTCTGGCGCGATCGCATGGAACAGCACGGTTTTAGCGCTTGGCTGCACCACAGTTATATTTGGCAAAATCAAAGCTATCAAACTTTTGACAACTATCTAGGCGCATTTAATGCTAATCAGCGCCGCAATATCAAGCGCGAACGCAAGGCTGTGGAAACCGCAGGTTTGTTGGTGAAAACTTTGACTGGTGATGAAATTCCCCAAGCTATGTTCGGGCAAATGTATGCTTTTTATGAGAATACTTGTGACAAGTTTGGCTGGTGGGGAAGCAAGTATTTGACTAAGCGATTTTTTGAACAGTTACATGATAATTATCGCGATCGCGTTTTGTTCGTCGCCGCCTATGACAAGGAAGATGAGAGACAGCCGATGGGAATGTCTTTTTGTCTGTATAAGGGCGATCGAATGTACGGACGTTATTGGGGTAGTTTGCAGGAAATTGACTGCTTGCACTTCGATGCTTGTTACTATACACCGATCGAATGGGCGATCGATCGGGGCATCCAAACCTTCGATCCCGGCGCTGGCGGGCGGCACAAAAAACGGCGCGGCTTCCCAGCTACGCCAAATTATAGTTTGCACCGATTTTATAACAACCGTCTCGCGCAAATTCTCAAGTCTTATATCGGTCAAATCAACGAAAGAGAACAGGAAGAAATTGATGCAGTTAACGAAGATTTACCTTTTACTAAGTTACCTCCTTTGTCACTAGGCGATTGAAAGAGGCGGCATAAATCAGGCAGAAATAAGGACGCGGCAGTGCCGTTTCCCTACATTTAATTGCGTCATGGTTGCATCTCTCATTGAGTTCGATTGATTATTTTCGGGTAGGGAAACGACATTGCCGTCTCCTCTTCAGCAGTTTTGTCGATAGTCCAATCCGATCGCACTTTGAGAGCAATTCGATTGGACGATCCGGTTGATTTTACCCGTTACCCGAAATCAGGAGACGGCAGTGCCGTTTCCCTACAATTAATCGGGCGATGATTACAGATATCATCGAGTTCGATGGATTATTTTGAGGTAGGGAAACGGCATTGCCGTGTCCTCTTTTGCCGTCAACAGTCAACAGTCAACCGTCAACTTAATTCAAAATTACCTTCCCATCTTCCTGAACTTCCATCGATTTTGTATCAATGCCCAAGTCAGTTGTGGCGCCGAAACTGACTTGCAGCATTCCCGGCGTCGCGGTTGCTTGCGGCCGAACCACCATCAATCCGCCGTCTGGACGCTGGTAAGTGAGGGTAAGCGGCGTTTTCAAGTTTTTGAGCAAAATTTCCGATTGTTCGCCCAGAGTGCGCGGTGGGGTAACGCCAATCACTTGATAATTGATGACGGCATTGGTGGTATTCACGAGTTTAATTGCTACCATGCCCTCCGTCGGCGTTACTCGCGCACTTGGCATCGGGAAGCGCGCGGGGGCGTCTTGAGGTGTGGCGGGCATTCCATTGGGCCTGGGACTCGCGGCGGGAGTCGGTTCGCTGACGGGCTTTTCAGTTGCGGGAGTGGCTGCTGGACTGGGTTGGGAAACGGGTTTTCCTTGCTGGGGCGGCGGGCCTCCGGCTTGTCCAAGTGTCGCGAGACTGACGAGTAAACCCCCGCAGGTGGCTGCTAGGAAGCTGATTTTTTTGAACGGTAGATTGTGGCGAAACATAAATAACTCCTCACAAGTTCGATCGAGGTTTTCTAACAACGTTTATGTTAATCTATGGCGGAATTCAATTTTTATAGTTGGGTTTGGGCGCGAGGTAGAAGGAATCAGGGTTTGAGGGATAGATTTTTTAACCGCTCCAGCGCCAGAGGGCGCAGAGGAAGATGGGAAGTTTTAGGGGCGAGATGTTTCTGATTTGCGGTAAGTGAGGGTGACGGTAACAACTGTACCTCGATCGAGTTGGCTGTCGATGTGGATTTGGCCTCCGTGATTTTCGACAATGGCTTTGGCGATGGCTAATCCTAAACCGGAACCGGCGGCGCTGCGGTGGCTGCGGGCGGGATCGACGCGGTAGAATCGATCGAATATATGCGGTAATGCGGATGGCGAAATGCCGATGCCGGTGTCTGTTACTTTTACTTGCACTGCTGGATTTAACACCGACGAATTTCTTTTGCTTTTAGCTGCAAGCTGCAATTCTACTTGAATTTCGCCCCCCGATGGCGTGTACTGCACCGCGTTGCTGACGAGATTGGTAAACAGTCGGGCTAGTTGATCCCAATCTCCCAATACTGTAAAGTTATCTTCTGCGTTGGGTGAATCGACTATTTCCAAAGAAAGAGACAGATTTTGGGTAGTGGCGATCGCCAGTTGTTCTTCAATTACTTCAATCAGCAAAGCATCGAGAGGCACATCAACCCACTGCTGCTGGACGATTCCGCTGTCTTGTCTGGCTAAAAACAGCAAATCGTCAACCAAGCGTCCCAAACGGCGCGTTAGGCGTTCAATCACTTGTAGTTGTTGATGTTGTTGAGGTTCAATATCCGGTTCCGCCAAAGCGACTTGGACGTTAGTTTGAATAGTGGCGATCGGATTTCTGAGTTCGTGGGAAGCATCCGCAGTAAACTGTTTGAGACGCCCGTAAGATTCCCGCACCGGTTCCATCGCCAATCCCGATAGCAGCCAGCCAATAGCCGCCACACAAATTAGCGTTAAACTCGCGCCTAAAATCAAATCTATAATTAGTTGGTGAATCGGTTTTGTCACCTCAAACCAAGGATGGCTGACTCGCAAATATCCCAAAACTTGGCGGCCGATTTCTACTCGCTGCGTAACTTGTCTGAGAGAATAGTTTTCAGATTGCAACTTATTGTTAATTACCCAAACCGTTTCGCCCGTGCGGTTAGCATGAATCGGAATATTCAGCGGTTCCGACAAAGTAGACCACAGCAATTCGCCCGTAGGACTGAACCATTCTAAATCAATATGGTCATCTTCCACTGCATCCGTACTGTCTCGAAAACTGGCTTGAATATTTACTTGTGATTTAGTTCTATCTCCGATAGTAGGGGGATTTCCCGGTTCAATGACCAAAGTTCGTTCTACTACTTCAACAACGTGATTTAGAGTGTCGTCAATGCGATCGATTAAAGTATTGCGAACATAGAAATAGAAACCAGTGGCAAATACAAGTAACAGCACAGCAGTAACAGCAGTGTACCAAATAGCGAGGCGGCGGCGAGTAGTTTGAAACATTGGGAATTGGGAATTGGGAATTGGGAATTGGGAATTGGGAATTGGTTATTTGATACTTCAGACGGATGTGGAGGTACTTGTGAGTCTAGTATTCTACTCGCTAAACTTTATAGGTGAACTGCGGTGAACAGATTTTTATTCCGGGCCGCGATCGGGCTGTTAATGGCATTTTTCGGGGCGATCACCTATTTTACAAACGACGTACAAAATCCCGTAACTGGAGAGAGACAGCGGGTGCAGCTTTCTCCCCGCCAAGAGGTAGTTTTGGGATTGCAGGCGCGAGATCAAATGGCCGCCAAGCACGGCGGGCTTTATCCGGGCCAGAGTATTCAGCAGTATGTCGATCGAGTAGGAGAACGAGTTGTCAGCGGTTCGTCGGCGAAACAAGCGGGTTATCCGTTTGAATTCCACCTGCTGCGAGATGCCCAAACTGTCAATGCTTTTGCTCTCCCCGGGGGACAGGTTTTCATTACCGCCGGACTTTTGCGGCGGCTGAATTCCGAGGCGCAGTTGGCTGCTATACTCGGGCACGAAAGCGGTCACGTTGTGGCGCGCCACGGTGCGGAACACTTGGCAAAACAGCAGTTGGGCAGGTCTTTGGTAACGGCGGTTGGGGTGGCTACCAGCGACGATCGCGGTGGCGGACAGCAGGCAGCATTAATTGCTCAAGCTGTCAATCAAGTTGTCGGTTTGCGGTACGGTAGGTCTGATGAACTTGAGAGCGATCGGCTCGGTTTTCAGTTTATGACAGAAGCGGGTTACGATCCTAGAGGTATTGTTGAGGTGATGAAAATTCTCGGTTCTGCGAGGAAGGGAGAAGCACCGCCGGAGTTTTTGAGCTCTCACCCGAATCCCGAAAATAGAATTGAAAAGTTGCAAGCTTTAATCGCGCAAAATTTCCCTAATGGCGTTCCAGCTAATTTGGTGTCGGGACGCGAAGAGTTTGCTAAGAATGTATCTGGCGGTTAGCCAGAATTGCATCGCTATTCAAAAAAATTCATGCTAAAGGCGGATCTAATTTGGGTGGGAAGTTGGGACGATCGACTTAAAGAGCGATCGAGCAATCTGAAAATTTAGAACCATGATGCAATCTTGGATAATTATCGGCGGCGTGACTTTCGCAGTCGCCTTCGGCACTCTGTTTTTCAAACTCCGCGATATTAAATGGGCCGTCAAACTTCAAAGACCGGATTGGATGTTTTTCGAGCCTGCAATTCCGTTAATTTGGACGGTGATTTTTGCCAGCGGGGCCGGTAGCGCGTCTGTCGTGTGGGAACAGGAACCGGGAAGTCTCAAAACATGGCTGCTGATGGCTTTTTACTTGCTTTTAGAAATTGTCACAGTTGCTTATATTCCCGCTACTCTGCGAGCCAAAAGTCTCAAAGTAGGGACGATTTTGGGAGGCGTTGGCGAGATTTTGGGAGTTGTGCTGCTGTTGGGTGTTTTACCGATTTCTCAAATCGCCGCTTTGTTACTTTTGCCCTACGCGATTTGGGGCGCGATCGGCACTTATACTACTTGGGAAATGATTCAGTTAAACCCCGAAGCTGCATAAAGATCAGGTGCGCAGTGCGCACCCTACATACTTTTGCCTTACTTCGTTTAAAAAAACATTGTTAATAGTAGCAAATCCGTGCTACCCGGTTAACCGACCGATCGAGTGAGGAAATCCGCTTGACAGTGCGTGGGTATTTGATGAGAAAATAAATGAATAAAACTGCTTTAAATCAAAGGACGATCGTTATCAATGGCAATTAAAGACCAGCCTCAACCGCCTCGTTTTAGGCAAATTAGCAATGTCTTATTATTGCTATCAAGCTTGTTTCTGCTGGCAAATATCTTTTTGCCCAATTTGTTCGGCCCCCAAATTCCGCAAGTACCTTACAGCTTGTTCGTCCATCAAGTCCAAGAACAAGATGTAGTCAGAGCTTCGGTAGGCCAAAATGAAATTCGCTACCAACTCAAAGGAGAAGGCGACAAACCGGGTCAAGTGCTTGCAACTACCCCGATTTTTGACTTGGAACTCCCCAAACTTTTGGAAGAAAAAGGCGTTGAATTTGCGGCAACTCCCCCTTCTAAAAATGGCTGGATCGGCAGTGTTTTAAGCTGGGTAGTACCGCCGCTGATTTTTGTGGCAATATTTCAATTTTTCGCGAACAGGCAGGGTGGCGGGCCACAAGGCGCGCTGTCGATCGGCAAAAGCAAAGCTAAAGTCTACGTGGAAGGTGAATCGGCGAAAATTACTTTTGCTGATGTCGCTGGAGTAGAAGAAGCTAAAACAGAATTAGTCGAAGTTGTTGAGTTCCTGAAAACTCCAGACAGATTTACGGCAATTGGCGCGCGAATTCCGAAGGGCGTGCTGTTAGTCGGGCCGCCGGGAACTGGTAAAACTCTGTTAGCAAAAGCAGTGGCTGGTGAAGCTGGTGTACCGTTTTTCAGCATCTCCGGTTCGGAGTTTGTAGAATTGTTTGTAGGTGTTGGTTCTGCAAGAGTCCGAGATTTATTCGAGCAGGCTAAGAAGCAAGCTCCTTGTATTATTTTCATTGATGAATTGGATGCGATCGGCAAATCTCGAAGCACAAATGCTGCATTCGGCGGGAATGACGAACGCGAACAAACTCTCAACCAACTGTTAACTGAAATGGATGGTTTTGCAGCGGGAAATACTACGGTAATTGTGCTTGCTGCAACTAACCGCCCGGAAAGTTTGGATGCTGCTTTGTTGCGCCCTGGCCGTTTCGATCGCCAAGTTTTGGTCGATCGCCCGGATTTATCTGGCCGCGAAGCAATTTTGAACATTCACTCTCAAAAGGTGAAGTTGGGCCCGGATATTGACTTAAAAGCCGTCGCCACTCGTACCCCCGGTTTTTCGGGCGCAGACTTGGCAAATTTGGTCAATGAAGCTGCCTTGCTAGCCGCCCGTAACAAGCGTCTCACTGTCGCACAGGAAGACTTTTATGAAGCGTTTGAGCGCGTTGTAGCTGGCTTGGAAAAGAAAAGCCGGGTGCTCAACGAAAAAGAGAAAAAGATTGTGGCTTACCACGAAGTCGGACACGCAATGGTGGGCGCTGTGATGACTGGCGGCGGCGAAGTTGCGAAAATCTCGATCGTCCCGCGCGGTATGGCTGCATTGGGTTACACGTTGCAAGTGCCAACTGAAGACCGTTTCTTGTTGGATGAATCGGAATTGCGCGGTCAAATTGCTACACTGCTGGGAGGTCGATCGGCTGAGGAAGTCGTGTTTGGTAGCATCACTACCGGCGCTTCAAACGACTTGCAAAGGGCGACTGATTTAGCAGAGAGAATGGTGACAACTTACGGGATGAGTAAGGTGTTGGGGCCTCTGGCGTACGATCGGGCTCAACAATCGTTCCTCGGCGATGGTATGGGAAATGCGCGCCGTGCGGTGAGTGCTACAACTGCTGAGGCGATCGACAAAGAAGTCAAAGAAATTGTCGAAACTGCTCACCAGCACGCTTTGGATATTCTCAAAGCCAATCGCGAATTGTTGGAAACAATCACCCAGCAACTGTTGGAAACTGAAGTAGTTGAAGGCGAAGCTTTGCACAAATTACTGGCTGAAGTACGGCATTTAGATAAGGCTGCGGCTTGAGTTTAAAAGGGTTGAATTAAACCATAAATAAACGCAGATGAGTCCAAATCATCTGCGTTTTTTGATTGTAGGTTATGATATGTTTGTTTGCAGTTCAGTTCTTCTCAGGTAAGGTTAAAGTTGATTTTTGATGAAGGTAGGCAATTAGAGATTGTGCAAGCAATTGAGCGGGTGAGAGACGGAATTCTCTGGAAACCTGGAAAAGCAATGTCTCATTTACTCAAAAGGATTAATTTAGGCCATTTAGGGCCGGATGCGACCCTTGAAGAATATAATGGAGTTATCAGTTTTATTGTTAGGGATGCTGACGCTAAAGTTTATGTATATGTCTACGGAAAAATATTTTATCCGACAGTTATCAGCAGTGTAAACAATACAATATGGCTGGTAATGATGGGCTTGGATGGAGTTTTAGAAACGGCTTTTCCTCCAAGGGAACCGGAAAGCTACCTGGCTAATTCAATGTTTATTTATGTAGGTTTACTTAAGGATTTATGATGAATATTTTGGTAAAAAACTATTGTGTGATGGTTGAATTTCCTGATGTGAGTGGGGCTGAACATTTAGAAATGTTGCAACTTAGAGATGAGTTGGCAAAAGTTGAATCTCAACTGAGTGAGGAAGAGAAAAGTTTATTAGCAAATGCCGATCGACGGTTAGTTGAACAAGCAAGGGAGTTTTATGAGGAGTTGTCGAGATTTGTGGATTTAACCCAGAAGCGCAAATTTGAGGAGATTACACCTCAGCGTTGGTGGTGGTATTTGGATGTTTTGGCATTGTTGCCGAATTTGAGGAAACAAGAGTTGACAAGCGGTGTTGTTTGAA
>JANNOR010000231.1:0-7746 GCA_031399265.1 Cyanobacteria bacterium SOY_34_metabat_3
AGTGCGAATGCTGTGCTAATTGCCGGAGAATTATACCGGCAGCAACTCAAGGCCTGCAATTTTACTTGACAACGGAGGAACTATCCCATGACCCAAGCTAACTTTTCGGATGACACGCAAACAATTACTGAAGTCGTCACAGTAGACCTGGTGACTGACAAACCTGGAGTCATGACTGCTATGACAACCACAGAAACACCGACCGGCCAGTTCCAAGATATTAAAGACCAAGTTCTGACAATTTTGTCAGAACTTCCGGCCTATGTCTCCAATTTTTTTGCTGACTATCAAAAGCCCCTCGTAACTCTTGGTTTAATTCTGGCAGGCGGTATTAGTATTAAGGTACTGCTGGGAGTTTTAGGTGCTCTTAATGATGTGCCTTTGGTAGCTCCAGTTTTTGAATTGATTGGCATGGGATATACGGGTTGGTTTGTTTACCGCTATCTGCTCAACGCTTCTACCCGCCAAGAGCTGTTAACGGAAGTTGATGCTTTTAAAGAACAAGTTGTGGGCAAAAATGCTTAAGCGAAGGAAGAAGGAAGAAGGAAGAAGGAAGAAGGAAGAAGGAAGAGGGAAGATTTTTTCCACTCTTCCCTATCCTACTCTTCCACTCTTCCCTATCCCACTCTCTCCCACTATCCCGCTCTCAATTGGAATGGCAAATCTGTTGCAAAGTGGCGGTAAAGTCGGGGTAGGAAATGGCAGCGGCTTCGGCCCGGTGAATGTTAGTAATACCTGTGGCGTTGAGGGCTGCGATCGCCAAACTCATCGCTATTCGGTGGTCGGTGTAGCTATCAACATCCGCGCCAGTTAAAGGAGTTCCCCCGGTAATTTCTAAACCGTCAGGTAACTCGGATATTTTGGCTCCCATGCGGTTGAGTTCCGCAGCAGTCACGGCGAGCCGATCGCTCTCTTTGACTCGCAACTCTGCCGCATCTCGAATTATGGTATTACCGGACGCAAAAGTCGCCGCCACTGCCAAAATCGGGATTTCGTCAATCAGTCGGGGAATTAAGTCGCCAGCAATGGTGCATCCCCGCAATTGGCCGGAACTGCGAACCAAAATATCCGCTACCGGTTCCCCAGCCGCCTCTCGCTGATTTTGCAGTTGAATGTCGGCTCCCATCATCTCCAAAGCTTCCAAAATGCCTGTGCGAGTTGGGTTGACGCCGACATTTTCGACTAGCAGCTCAGAACCGGGGACGATCGCCCCAGCCACCAACCAAAATGCTGCGGAACTGATATCCCCCGGTACAATTACATTCTGCCCTTGCAGTTGCGCCCCGCCACTGACGGTAACGCTGCAAGTTTCGCGATCGACGCTCAATTTCGCTCCAAACGCCCGCAGCATCCGCTCGCTGTGATCCCGCGACAGAGCGGGTTCTGTGACTGTAGTTTCTCCCTCCGCCATCAAACCGGCGAGCAAAATGCAAGATTTAACTTGAGCCGAGGCGATCGGAGAACGGTAGTGAATCGCTTTCAACTGCTGTCCGAGTATCCCCAAAGGCGCTAAAGAATTGGTTTTTCGGCCCCAAATTTGCGCTCCCATTTGTTGCAGCGGTTGAATGACGCGCGACATCGGGCGCGATCGCAAAGAACTGTCACCCGTCACCGCATAAAAACGCCCGGGATGAGATGCTAAAATTCCCAACATCAACCGCATCGTCGTGCCGGAATTACCCGCATCCAAGACTTCGACAGGCTCCTCTAACTGACCAATTCCAACGCCCCGGACTGTCACCCGTTCCGCATTGAGTTCAGAAATTTTGGCTCCGAGGAGCGAGAAACATTTAGCTGTGCTGCGGGGATCTTCTCCTAACAGCAGCCCCTCAATTGTCGTTTCACCAGTGGCGATCGCGCCCAACATCAAAGCTCGGTGAGAAATCGACTTATCGCCGGGAACCCGAATCCTCCCAGTCAGCGACAACCCCGAGGCGGGTTTTTGAATAGTTAAAGTTTGACTTTCGCCGATTTTCGCAGTAGTGATGATGTCAGCTTGCATTGAGATAAACTAGGATGGGACGGCGTTAGCTATCCTACCTTTTTCCGAGTCCTAAGTCAGTCGTTATTTGTGATGTCTGCCGGTCTTTTCCCAGTCTGTGCGGTTCGCTCAAAGGCTGATTCAACTCGCCCTCGCCCTCGCCTTCGGCTGTCAGCAACACCGGATAGGGGACGCAACTGCACCGATTTTACCTTAATTTCAAAAATAGTTGGCGATCGCTCGATCGCGACCTAGAAACCCGGTTGCTTCGTATATTTACCGTTACTAAATGCCAAATTTCGCAGAAACCGGGTTCCTAGCCCCATACAGGACTCCTGACAAATACTATCCGTGTATCTGCCTAGATTTCATGCCATGCTCTCCGTTATCCAGCACCGGAGTGATTTTTGACTGAACAATTTTATATTTTCGCTTCGGAATTAAAGATTTTTCATTTTTTCAAGCAAAAGCTCCGGAATTTGGAACCCAACCAATCTAAAATCTAAAATATCAAATTTCAAATCCCTCGATCCCCAAGAGCTCCTACACTTTTATTTATGCTGACGCATCACCGCAAGCCTGTAAGTTTATCCCTGGTATCCACAGATTTACCTTTGTGGTCATTCGTTGAAACCGCTGGTACGATTTATCAAAAAGACCGCGATCGCTTTCACCTGTTGTTGCACGAACCGGCCATCCTTGATCGCCAATTTTCCGACGAATCGGCCGAGCAAGTTGCTATCTTGCCAACCACCGCAAAACCCCGGTTACTTTGGCTAGAAGTTTCGCCCTATCGAGTAATTATGACCATGCAAGGAAACGGCAAATACAGTTACCGTCACTGTTGGGAACGAGGAATGTACGGGATGAGCCGTTATTGGCTCCAGGGCAACTCCCTGGCTACTCCCGAACAGTTGCGGCTCCGCAACTTTACCCGCAACTTGATACTGACAGGAAAGCCGGAACCGGAACATATGCGGTTAGAATACGAGTTGTGGTCGGAAAAAGTGCAACTCGGTCGCTATATTTTAAATCTAGAAATTCATAACTAAATTTGATAAGTGGGAATGGGTAATTTTGGAGACGAATCCAAAGTTATTTCCCCAAAATTGTGAATTTGACTAACTACACATTTATGTAAAAAACAGCACAAAATCTATCTACGGTGAAGCAAAGGGAAATTTAAAGTAATATCTTGGGCGGGGCGGGTTTACGAGATTTCTCATTTTTATTACAGATATTAGCGAGGGGAAAACCTACGGGAATAACGGTCGATCGAGCAGACAGAATATGACACCATTGCACCACACATCCGCCTGTATCTGCGGTGCAAAGAATCCCTACAGAATCGAACTTAACACCGCTGAATTAGCAGCAATCCAATCATAAATATCCTGCAAAGCGGCTTCGGGCCCAATAACAGGCGACCATCCTGTTTTCTCCATCACCCTAGAAGCATCAGTAATAAAAATCGGAATATCGCCCGC
Organism: Cyanobacteria bacterium SOY_34_metabat_3; assembly: GCA_031399265.1. Classification (GTDB taxonomy): domain Bacteria; phylum Cyanobacteriota; class Cyanobacteriia; order Cyanobacteriales; family Microcoleaceae; genus Microcoleus. Next base: position 3,469 of record JANNOR010000231.1, read on the forward strand.
GCGTTCCTCCAAAACAGGATTGATCGGAATCGATTTACCCGCAATCTTGCGACACAAATCAGTTGCTTCAACCAAAGAAAGACTGTTGCTCAAACCGCCGCCTACATTAAAAACTTCGCCGTCAAATTCAGCAAAATGTTCTAACTGATAGTCGATCAATCTCAACAAATCTTCAACGTGCAGCAAATCCCTAACTTGTTTGCCGCTGCCGCCAAAGCCGATATAATTTAGTGACTTTTGAAAATAGTGAGCCGCCACCCACAAACCGCAAACTCCCTGATCGACTTTACCCATTTGCCAAGCACCGGTAACTAACCCGCAGCGGTTGATAATTGCCGGCAGGTTGTAGGCTTCCCTGTATTCTTCAATCAGCAATTCCGAAGCTAATTTAGTTGCTCCGTAAAGTGAGCGAGAACCTTTGAGAGGGAAGTCTTCAGAAATGCCCAACTCTGATATTCCGGGTAAAGTTTGATTGGGGGCGATCGCAAATCTTGACGGCAAATCCAATAACTCGATCGACTTGACAGCGGCGATCGGATAAACCCGACTTGTAGACAAAAACAGCAAACTCGCACCAGTTTGTCTCGCCAACTCCAAAACATTCACAGTACCCAACAAATTCGTCTGCAAAACGTACTGAGGCGAACTAAAACCCGCCAGCACAGAAGGTTCCGCAGCGCAGTCGATAATGCAGTCAGGGTTGAGCGCAACTGGATCTAAATCTGCCGCTGTGCGAATATCCCCGTAAACAAACTGAATCCCGCAACTTTTAAGGCGCGCCAAATTCAATTCCGAACCCCGGCGGCGCAGGTTATCCAAACAAATTATTTGCCATTCCGGGTGAAGTTTCTTAAGGCCAATTGCCAAACAACTGCCAATGAAACCCGCACCGCCAACAATTAAGATTCTTTCAACCATTCGTTTTACAAAATTTCATTCGCAGTCAACACTTTCTTCCTTAATTCGCTGCGATGATAATCGCCGCGAGAGAGATGTTTCTCTAACCAAACATACAAAACAATAAACAAATACCGGCTTCCCATCTCTTTAATTTTTAGCTTGGAAATACCAGCAGTTCGATTGTACCACCTCAAAGGAATTACATCATAGGAAAAACCCCTAACAATTGCTTTGAGGGGAAGTTCTACAGTTAAATTGAAGTGATGGCTCAAAATCGGCTGCACTCCATCAATCACTTCTTTGCGGTAAATTTTAAAAGCATTGGTAACGTCATTGTAGCCCAAGCCGAAAATAGTTTTGACAAACCAATTTGCCAAGCGGTTAATTGCTAACTTGTGAATTGGATAGTCAACCACAAAGCCACCTTTGATAAATCGGGAACCGAAAACGCAATCATATCCTGCTTGCAATTTGCGGTATCCTGCTACCAAATCCATCGGATCGTCGGAAGCATCTGCCATCACAATTGCTACAGCATCGCCTTCAAATTCCGCCAATCCCCGCCTCACGGCAAATCCGAAACCGTTGGGAGGTTGATTGTTGATATATCTAACTGCGGGAAAAGTCTCTGATAATTCTTGGCAAATATTCAGAGTTCGATCGACACTGTTGTCATTCACAATCAGAATTTCGTGCTCAATGCCTTCTAAATCGAGCGTCTGGGCGATCGCCCGCACAGTACCTTCCAAACAGCCCTCCTCGTTGTGAGCTGGTACAATCACAGAAATTTTCACTCCTCATCCTCCACTGTTACCCTACCGCCGCCGCGCAACCTGACAAATTGGTTGTCCACAGGATTATACACCCAAGCTTTAATTTCCGTTTGGGCGATCGGCAAATAATTAGCCTGCAAATCAACAGCCCACCTCGCATTGCTGTAAACCTGAGAATTCAAAGTCTTAGCAATATCGGGACTGTCTGAGTTTACATAACCGTTAGCAAAAAAAGATTGTTTTTCTCCGACAGATAGCAGTACGATATTAGGCTGTTGCAAATTCTCCGGCAAAACAGCCCAACCGGCAGCCTTGAAAGCAGAATTTTTCTTAACCGTCAAGGATTTATCGCTGATTTGAGGTTGGTCTAAATAACCGTAAACTTCCTCTGGATTAGAAATAAACTCTACATTTTTCGCGAAATTTCTCCAACCTATTTTATCAATAATTGCAGCGCCTTCTCTCACCAACCAAGTTTTTTTGCTCAGCACCCGCAAACAACTTTCCGGCGAATTCTTGAAAAAATCCGACAGTTCCAGATAGTTAAGTAACTGCAAACAATCTTGAGCGCCTTGCTTGTAAGGAAGTGCCGATCGCGATTGGGCGATCGCCTGCGCAGAGTTAACAATAATTATCCCAATTAACAGCCCAGCCAACACCCGATAAACAAGTTTGTAGTTGCAATTTGTTGCACTCTTACCTCTGACAAACAATAGCCCGAGCTGAACCAAAGCAATTAACAGCAAAATTGAATTAGTCGTATATCTCGACGATTCGATCGCCTGAATCGCCCCAAATTCAGCCCTGCCAGCCGTAATAAACAAAGCCGAAAAAACCGAAAATAAACCTATTGACAGCCAAGGTACAGCCTCGCGATGCTCGTTAATCTTTCTGCCAAAGTGGAATATCAGAAATAAGAAACTGGCAAATATCAGGAATCCAACTAATGCAGAAATTCCCGACAAGCGAACAATTGGCGAACCCAACAAACTCAAAAAGTAATCAATTACCACCAGGGGCTTATTCAACAATGAAATAATACTAGCTTTCCGACTGGGATGATAATCAATCGAGTAAACTGCACAAGTTGCCGCAAACAGTAGCATCCATAAAATAAGTCTTTTCCTTTTCCGCGCCGCATTGCCTTCTAGAGCGGCTACAGCCGGAATTGCAGCCAACCAAGAAAGCAAACCTTGAGCGAGCGAAAAACTAGCAATTAAGCAAAAGATAGCAGCAATAGATATTTTAATATAGGGCAATAATTTGTGATTTGAAACCAACGCATAAACCGCCGCCACAAAACACAAATTTACCAAAAACCACGCTAATTGAAATCCCCACAGCCAGTTTTCATGCTGAACCAAGGAACATAGCAAAATACAAGTTAAAATATTAGCTAAATGCCATAAATTATCCCCAGCATTCTTAACCTGCATCGAGGATAACTTGTACAGGGCGATAAAAGTTACGACAGCCAAAGCGATGCTGAGACACAACTGATAATTAATATTCCATCTGGAAGCAAAAGCCAAAACTGCGATCGTGATTTTTGGGAACAGAATCCGGTGGTTGCTGTGCAAAGCCCAAAAATCGTTAAAAGTTACATTCCCAGCAGCTATTTTTTCAAAAAGACTCGCCAACCTCCACTCGTCATCAATGGGAACGTTAACGCTAAAATTCGCTACAAATCCGATTAACAGGACAACAGGAATTAGGTATAAACTAAATAAGATAAATTTTTTCATTAATATCAAATCCGGTAGCATCGGAATTGTAAAATCCAGTCATCAGCTTTTCGACTGATATCAAATCCTCTCTTCATCGGAAGGATATAAACGGAGGACACGGCAATGCCGTGTCCCTACAATCGATCCCGGTAGGGAAACGGCACTGCCGTGTCCTCTATATCATTCCGGCGTAGCCGGAATTGATATGACAATCAACCGTCAACTATCCGCTACTTAACAGTCTTGAACGTATCGAGTTTGCCAGTGAATCGGTTGATAAACATCTGCAAAACAGTCCGCTTGCCGATATTGACATTAGAGCTTACGGCCATTCCCGACTGCAAGTTAACCTCCTGTTGATTAGGCTTGCCCTTGTTCAGAATAAACTTTTGATTCTTGAGCTGAACTTTGGTTTTGAAAGCGTAGTATTTCCGCAGTTCAGTAGGAGGCTCAGCATCCTTGCTAATCTCTTTCACTTCACCCTCAGCAGTACCGAACTCTAGGGCTGGGAAAGCTTCAACATTTAGCTCCACAGGAACGCATTCGTATTTCGTCAGATTCAATTTCTGTCTATTAACTTCCTTCTCAGGACACAGGCAGCTTTTACCTACTTCGCAGTCAATCTTTTCACCATCCAATTGTTTGCCGTGATATTTTTCCAACTTCTCCCGCTTCCGTTTCATACCATCCAGCACGAGGGCTACGTTGCTATTTTCCAGGTAAACAACTGCTTGCAGACCGTTTTCATCATCCAAAACCTTGAGCAGCTTCTCAGTTTGCTGCGCTTCATAATAAGCTTCTTCGCAGCGTGCTGGGCGGGGTTCCCCCGGCTTGAGGACTGAGTTAATAATGGATTGGCAGATTGGATCTTTGGCCAT
>JANNOR010000243.1:0-11678 GCA_031399265.1 Cyanobacteria bacterium SOY_34_metabat_3
ATTTAGTTAGATTTTTGATTTTTGACTTTATTTTTTTTAATTTTAAAGGAATAAGTTTTTAGTTAGAAGGAAGAAGGAAGAAGGAAGAAGGAAGAAGGAAGAAGGAAGAAGGAAGAAGGAAGAAGGAAGAAGGAAGAAGGAAGATAGCCACGGATTTTTTAACCTATTTAACGGATGGGTGGAAGATGGAATAATTCCCAATTCCCAATTCCCGATGCCAATGACCAATGACCAATGACCAATGCCCAATGACCAATGCCCAATGCCCGTTTTAATTGTGACACCGATCGCGATCGACCTTGTTGCCGATCGCATTCGCAGCATTTTTTCGAGCCTAGAATACCTGTATTATCCCGAGCTTGTGCCGAAAGGAATATCTAGGGCCGCGCTGCATTCACAACTCGCACCGCCACTTAATTAAGGGGGGGTGGGGGATTGCTTGTAGAAAGGCAATTTGGTAAAAATAACGCTAGGGTCGCCAACCAGTAGAAGGCAAAAGTTAACAGGAAATCAAGAACGATCGAAGGTCTAAGCACGCAGAAACATCATGCCTGCCTTTTGCCGAATCCGGCGTTCGTTGCCTTCAAACTGCTGCCGCTACTGCCGAGATAGCAATCGGGCCTTCATCAGCGCGCAAGTTCTCAGAATCAAAGGAGTGCATCTACATGATTAAACCTTGCAACCAACCGCTAAAAATAAATCCTTTCACTTCTTATCGCGATCCCGCGACAGGGCGGTGGACTGTAGTTCCAACAGTTTTGAATAGCGAAACAGACTGTAGTTTGAAAGCAAAAGCCGAAGGCGAAAACGAAGGTAAAGTAGAAACGAGTGTTTCTGTTTCGCCTGCTGTCTCGCTGCCGAAAAAACACCTTTCCTTCTCCTTTCCTCCGCTGAAAAAATTCGCTAAAAAATCTGGTGTCACTCTTAGCAGATAGCGATTGCGGGGGTCTAATAAGAGTGTCCGCAGTTAGTCCCCGCCGATCGCCCTACAAAAAAATGAACTTATCCTTAGCACAAATAGCCAAAAAGTGATACACTGACACAAAACTTTCTCCTTCAAGATCCGTGAAATATTTGCTCGATCGCGCAGTCCAATTTTTCTGGACAGACCGACCAATTCGCCAGCGGGGAACAGTAATCGTTGCTATCCCCGCGATTTGTCTGTTTGCTTCGCTGATCGCAATTGCAGGGCTCCGGGATACTACCATACAGCTAAGAAGGCGCATCGACAGAAATAAGCAAATACTTCAAGAAACTAACCAGTTATTAACAACGGTGGTGGATGCGGAAACTGGCATTCGGGGTTACGGGTTGACAAACCGCCGCGAATTTCTCGAACCGTACCTAAAAGCCAAGAAGAGTTTGCCTCCGCTATTGGCTAAACTTAAGGTGATGGTGCGAGACAATCAACTACAAGCTCAGCAATTTGAAGATATAAAAAAAAGTAGCGAACAGCAAATAAACTTCTTACAAAATACTTTAAATCTGCTTGAAAGTTCGGAAAAAATAGTACAGTCGCCGGCAACAATTCAGGTGTTCGCTCAAGGTAAATTGAAGATGGATAACCTGCGCGAAAAAATTGATGCGTTTACTGATACCAGCCAAGCCGACCAGAACAGTTTAGAGCTGGAAATACTGGAGTTGAGAGATTTAACTAATGCCATGCAAGTTGCTGGTTTGCTGGTCGGCTGTTTGGGTGCAGCGGCTTCTTGGTATTTATTTGATAGTTTAGAGCAGGAATTGAGGCAGCGGGAAGCTGGTTTGCAAGAAAGTAAAACTCGCATTCAAGCTGTGGTAGATAACGCGGCTGACGGGATTATTACTTTGGACGAAAGGGGAAATATTGAGTCTTTTAATGCCGCTGCAGAACGGATTTTTGGTGAAAAAGCCGATCGCGCGATCGGCTCGAACCTGCGCAGGCTGATAGCTCAACCGCAGCCGGACAGCAGCGCGGGGGATTATGCGATCGAATATTTTGTCTTAAATCCAGATGCTAAGCTGAAGACTTACCAGCAAGAAACAGTTGGACTTCGCAGCGACGGAACCAAGTTTCAGATGGAGTTGGCGCTGAGCGAAATGCGTCTGGCAAATCAACAGTTGTTTATTGCAATTTGCCGCGATGTGCGAGGACGGAAACAAGCCGAAGAAACTCTGCGGAAGCAAGCGCAAATGCTGGATTTGGCAAACGATACGATCGCGGTACTAGACTTGAACGGGGTGATTTCATATTGGAATTTGGGGGCGAAGTGGCTCTACGGCTGGCGGAAGTCGCACGCAATCGGCAAAAATATTCACGAGCTTTTGCAAACAGAATGGACGCAGCCTTTTGAGACTATTCAAAAAGAGTTTTTCGAGCTGGGTTGTTGGCAAGGGGAACTAATACGCACCAAGGAAGACGGCACAAAAATAACGGTGGCGAGCCGCTGGACTTTGCAGCGCGACGAGCAAGATAAACCGCAGGCTATTTTGGAAATCAGCAACGATATTAGCGATCGCAAAGCCTCAGAAATTGCTTTAGCCGAAAGTGCACAGCGATTTCGCGATACCTTTGAACAAGCAGCAGTCGGCATGGCTCAAGCGAGTTTAGATGGCAAGTTGCTGTTAGTCAATCAAAAACTTTGCGAAATTTTGGGCTACAGCCGCCAAGAATTGATCGAGAAAAAATTTCAGGAGATTACTTTTCCCGAAGATTTGGGAAGTGAATTAGAATTATTGAGCCAATTGTTAGCAGGAGAAATTGAAAATTACCATGTGGAAAAGCGCTACATCGGCCAAGATGGAGAGTTGGTTTGGGGTAACTTGACGGTTTCGCTACTGCGAGAACAAAATGGCAATCAATTTCTGATGGGTGTGGTAGAAGATATCAGGAAACGCAAACAAGCTGAGGAATCGCTCAGGTTGCGCGCTGTAGAATTGAGTTGGACGGCGCAGACGCTGGCTAAAACGACGAATGTTTTGAGAAAGCGAAATCTAGAACTTGACCAGTTTGCTTATGTAGTTTCTCACGATTTGAAAGCGCCTCTCAGGGCGATCGCCAATCTCAGCAGTTGGATTGAAGAAGACCTCAGCGACTCGATGACAGAGGATACTCTGCACCAAATGAATCTGCTACGCGGCCGAGTTCACCGCATGGAAGCTTTGATTGAGGGACTGCTGCAATATTCCCGCGTTGGACGCATTCAAGTGGCTTCAGAAACGGTAAAAGCTGAGAATTTATTAGCAGAAATTATTGATTCCTTGGCTCCGCCGTCTGGATTTGAGGTAAAAATCGAACCGGGAATGCCAACTTTTGTGACCGAAAGATTGCCGTTGCAGCAGGTTTTTGCTAATTTAATCAGCAACGCCATCAAGCACAATCGAGCTGAATCTGGTTACGTAAAAATATCGGTTAAAGAGTTAGATGACTTTTACGAGTTTTCTGTAACAGATAATGGGCCGGGGATTGCTCCTCAATATCACGATAAAGTTTTTGTGATTTTTCAGACCTTGGAAGCTCGCGATAAAGTAGAAAATACTGGGATTGGTTTGTCGCTGGTAAAGAAAATTGTCGAAGGTCAAGGTGGCAGTATTTCGCTGGAATCTGCCGAAGGTGAGGGAGCAACTTTTGGGTTTACTTGGCCGAAGCAACCTATTAGCAAAGAGGGCAAGTAAACAACTCTAAATGCAGCACCGAAAGCCCGATCGCGACTGTTTAAACTGCGTCACAGCGGATTTCGATGATAAATCCGTCGGGATCGTAAAAGTAAATGCCGCGTCCTGTAGCGCGAGTGACGGGCCCGCTGTCGATCGCAATTTGATTTGACTTTAGCACTTCCAGCGCGCGATCGAACAAATCGCGATCGATGTCGAAGGCTAAATGGTTGGCGCGAGTAAAAGCTTTCTCCGGATCGGGGTTGGGCGGTTCCAAATCTGGCTGCCAAAATAAGTCAATCACAGTCCCGTCGGGAGTGATGAAATTAGCGACTTTACCAGCAGCTACCATTTCGGTTAAACTTGCCGGAATATCTGCACCTGCGAGTTCGCGCAAACCGAGAATTGTACCGTAGAAGTGTCGGGAAGCGTTCATGTCGCGCACGTTTAAAGCGATATGGTGAACGCGGCGCAAGTTTCCCGGCGCGAGGGCAATTTTGACGCTGTTTTCGCTAGTTTGCATGATATGTAAATTGCGAATGTTAAAATTGAATGCTGTTAGATTAATCTAAAGTGCGATCGCGCATGATTATTTTGGGGTAGGGACACGGCAGTGCCGTGTCCGACTATCGCGACGGCGAGAAATTATTTTGAGGTAGGGAAACGGCACTGCCGTGTCCTCCGTTGCCATAATTCCGGTGTTACCGGAATTGATATTATTTTTCTTTAGGGAACGATGACATACCCACAAATAGCATTGCTAGCCCGCCTCCCAAAATCGCAAACGCCAGTAAACCTACAGCTAAATCTAATCCCGATGTATTTTCCATTAAATTAAACCGTTCTCCAATTAAATCCAATCATCGGTATTTGTGAAGTGCTGATGGCTTGCAAACAATGGGGAAGAGCCGAAAAAAAGCAGATTAACTTCTTCTCTCTTCCCCAAACATCCATCCCTTAAATCCCTTAAAAAACCCCTTATTAGACTGCTTATTTTGCCAATTCTTTGTCAATGGCGGCGATCAGTTCTGGCGAATCTGGACCCACACTGCTGCGGAATCTGGCAACCACTTCACCCTGTTTGCTAACTAAGAATTTCTCAAAATTCCAGGAAACCTCACCTTTAGGCTCGACTGCACTTGTCAGCTTAGCGTACAGCGGGTGTTGCTGACCGCCTTTGGCACGTACTTTGTCAAATAATTCAAAGCTGACGCCGTATTTTGTTGTACAGAAATTGACGATTTCTGAGTTAGTTCCGGGTTCTTGAGCTCCGAAGTCGTTGCAGGGAAATCCTAAAACGCAGAGTCCAGCAGCGCCGTACTTTTGGTTTAATTCTTCGAGTCCTTTGTATTGAGGCGTATAGCCGCATTGGGAAGCTACGTTAACTATCAAGAGTACCTTGCCAGCATACTCTCCTAGCTGCTTGTCTGCGCCTGCGATCGTTTTTACTGTAATGTCGGAGATTGTGCTGGGCATTTTCAAATATTTCTAAATTTGACTAAGACAATTTTACCGCAATTCGGTACAATTTTGTCTAGATGCCTCGCTAAAAATTTAAGTATCCCGGCCGGGGCGGGTTTACAGAACTCGGGCTTATATTATAGATATTGGTGAACCCGCCCCTACCAAGATTGCGGTTAATTTACCGGACGCTATCTTATGCTATTATTACTCTTTGCTTTTTCCGATTTCCATTTCTCTTCTGCTCTAGCTAATGTCCGCAGCAAAGAGGATGAATAGTTTAACTATCTGAGTGGCTTTCCATCATCCATTTTTGATAAGTATCCTCCAGTTGCTTGTCTTCTAGAACGAGTTCTATGCGGACTTTAAGGCAACCGTGGCGGGGTTGAGAGGCGATCGCATTTAAGATTTTGCTCGCTTTCTGCACCGAGGTAAATTCAGCCTTAACAGTCGGTTCCTGGCGATCGCTCTTAGTCTGGGCCAAATCTATACCCGTGATGTTTCCCTCGCCCAAATCTATTTCGGCCAACACCTTCGGATCGTCGCCGACTTGTTCCACAATCAGCTTTTCCCACTGGATAGGTACTTGTACCATCCGAGTTTCAATTTCTTTGCGGACAATCACTTCCCCAACTTTGCGCTTGCTGCGATTGATCACCAATCGTTCTTCTAGCAGGCGAATTACATCTCGATCGACAATATCAAAGTCTTCCTCATGCTGAGTTGTCTCCAAATTCTCATTTGTGCGATCGGCATCTGTGGGATTTAACATAACTTTTGGGGGATTTGTGGACTCGGTGTTGCTAAATTCACGGCTCGGTGCCGAGGGATTTTCTAAAGACTCAATCCCGGCATTTGCCGAAATTCCGGGGAGCCGTTCGACTTGCTCTGAATTAATACTTACAAACAGCGTTTTTTGGTGGTAATCCACTTTTTTCAGCAGCTTAATACTTACTAAAAAAATCCGCGTGTTTTCCGTACCTAGCCCTGCTACGACAAAGTTTAGCTGACCGTTAGCATCAAAATATACATCTTTAATTTTGCCGATCAAGAGACCTTGGTTATCTTTGACTGTAAAACTCTTTAGCTTAGTTCTGACTTTTTCGGGAACCCGGTTGAGACGGGTAATTGATTTGGCAGTTGCTATTTTTTCGGCTGATGCTTGACCGTTCATCTTTTAAACTTTCCTGCTTAGGGATTTTTATTATGAATTGGTAAAGGCGGAGAAAGTGCATAAACTTTGCCCAAACCAGACAAGTTTTGTACTATACCCGCCCGTTATAGAGGAATACCGCTTACTTAACACTATTTCTGCGCCGGAGATCCCCCTAAATCCCCCTTAAGAAGGGGGACTTTGAGAGCATTCTTGTCCCCCCCCTTTTTTAAGGGGGGTTAGGGGGGATCTGTCTTAAGTAAACCGTATTGCGTTATAGAGGAAGTGCCCGATCGCAAAAATTAAACCTGCACCCTGACAGAATTATGCGATCGATGCGCAATTCCTATTGAATACCTGCTGCGGTTGGTTTAGATAGCTTTATTATCTACAACCGGAGTTCCATCGGTCTTAATGTCTAATTCTTCACGGCGCAAGGTTTCTTCGGCGTCAACCGTGCTGCGAACAACTTCTTTTCTGACCTTGACTTCTTCGCGCACGTAAGCTTCCTTGTGAATGTCGGCCGTTTCTTCGTAGACTTCCATGCGTGCAACTTCCCCTGATTGGAAGTCAGCCTCACCGACTGAAACTACTCGACCCGCTTCTGTTGGCGTTACTCGCTCGATTACGACTCGTTCTTTTTCAATGGGTACTGAAGCTCGTGCTGTTTCAGTTTCCACGCGTTTACCAACTGCTACTTCGCCTGTTTTGGCGCGGTTTTTGTTGGCAACCAAGCGTTCTTCATAAAGCTTGAGATTTTGGTGGTTTTGTTCGTTGGTTTCGTACAGGGGAGCATCGATATCGTAGCTGTAGTTGCTGCGATCGTAGCTAGCAGGAGTTGCAGTGCTTGCCGCCGCAGTGCTTGCGACCGCAGTGTCTTGATTGCGGTAAACGCCTCTCACCTGTTCTTCGCCATCGTAATCTACGGGCTCCAATTCATTGTAAGCCGGCAATTGTTCTGCTTGAGCTTTGCTGCGAAGACCTGTTGCGTAAACGCGACGAGCTCCGTAGTCGAAGCGGGCCGAGCCGATCGGCAACAATACCTTTTTACCAAAAATCCAAATACCGGTATCAATTACCAAATAGCGGAAACGGCCAGTTTCATCAACCAAAGCGTCATAAACAGTGCCTACTTTTTCATCAGAGTCGCCAGCAAAAACATCAAATCCCTTGATGTCGTCTCCGGCAAAGATTTCTTCCTGATAATTAGGATAAAATTCAGCTATTTTTTGAAGTGCCATGTGTTTTTTCCTCTTTAATCTACTTAAATTAATAGTAAAAATTAATTCGTTAACTTGCCTCTCCCTAAAGTCTGAAGTGTACAAGTTAGGGCGTTTAATACTATAGGAATACAGCGGGAGTGTCGGTGCTACCGAACCGTAGGGACACCGCACTCCCGCCCAAGGAGTGTCAACTTAACGCTCTTTCGCTCAGTCCGCGATTCCGCCAGGGAATGAATTCCCTGGCGGAATCGCGTGCCCACTAGCGGACTTGGCGGGCTTTCGGCTTAAGTTGACTAATGTCCAAGAGCCGTCTCCTACTCCCCTCCCCGCGCCCGACACAGCAAGCAAGAAAGCCGCACACAGTGCAGCGTCTCTACTGTTAATCATTGTTCAGTAAGCGGTGGCAGATCCACACTATATAGTTAATCGAAAAATCAAAGCCCCTCATTTTGCGGAAGAGGGGCTTGGGGAAAGCTCAAAATTTTTAAATTCAGAGTTGATTTAGTTGAATTCTGATAGTTTCTATCCGTTTGCGGTTAACTCCCAAATCCGACTCTCCCAGACGCGAAGCCGATCGCACTTGGATGACTTTTGCCCCATCATCTACCAAAAATTCAACATCATCCACAAACCCCATCAAAGCGCTGGTGAACTCCGCATAGAGGTAATTATCAGTTGCGGTGATAATTTTAGTTTTGCCCAAGGACTCGATCGCCCCTTTGAGCTTTGCCATCGCTTCCTCCGGCGACGAAACGTATGCCAAAGGCTCAATTTTGTGTTCCGCATCTTGACTGAAGCTGCTGACGCAGTTGGGGGAAGGAGGGCACGCGGCGAGTTTTCCTGACTGAATGCCGATATTAGCAGGTCTTTTTCCAGCAAACACTGTTTTTTCTCCTGGGATTGCGATAAAAGTAGCGATCGACAGTACCGCTACTGCTAGCAGCGATATTAAAATAACTAGGACTCTTTTCAATGCTGCCGGCGATTTTGTTTCAACTGTTTGCAAAAGATTAGCCCTCATAAAATTGCAAATTCGGTACGCTCTTAATATTAATTGGAATTGACATCTAAAAATTAAAAAAATTTATAGCGATTCTTAAGTAAGTGAGGTGCCGGCAATTCACTTTGGAAAAAGAAGCACTAATGCCCAATGCCCAATGCCCAATGCCCAATGCCCAATGCCCATGAGTACCTCATTTACCTGAGAAAGGCTATAGTTTGTTCTTCAATCAACCAGTAAGTCAGCATTGTTCCTTTACCCTTAACCGCGATCTGGCCGCGTTCTTCAAAAACAAACTGCTCTTTGACACGCTCGTAAGTCGCCGCCGTCACTTGAATTTTACCCGGCAATCCGTTCGACTCCATCCGCGAAGCAACATTCACAGTATCTCCCCACAAATCATAGCTAAATTTGCTAATCCCAATAATTCCCGCCACCACCGAACCGCTGTGAATTCCGATCCGCAATTGAAAATTTTCTCCTATTTTGAAATTAAACCTCCTCAAAGCTGTCTGCATCTCCAAAGCTAAAAGTGCGATCGCCTCTGCGTGATCCTGCCGCGCCGTTGGCAAACCCCCAACCACCATATAAGCATCCCCAATCGTCTTAATCTTTTCCAACCCGTGCAACTCAGACAACCTATCGAACTCCGAAAAAATCCCGTTCAAAATTTCCACCAACTGCGTCGGGCTTTTGTGAGCCGAAAACTCCGTAAAACCCACCAAATCAGCAAACAATACGCTCACCTCATCAAAATGATCCGCAATCAACTTTTGCTCTTTTTGCAAGCGATCGGCAATCGGTTTCGGTAAAATATTCAGCAGCAATTTCTCGGTTTGCTCTTGCTGCAATTTCAGCGCAGCTTCAGCTTGTTTCCGCTGAATCAGCGAACCGAGCTGCGTAGCAACCGCACTCACCAATTCCAACAAACGCGGCTGACATTCCAGAACTTTCTCCCGATAAAAAATCAAAATAGCTAGCACTTGGTTTTCCGCCAAAATTGGCACCCCAAAAGCCGCTTTCAATCCCACATTCACCGCAATTTCCGATCGCAAAAAGACTTGTTCCGGTGCACTAGAAACATCCTCGATCCATTCCGAATGCTGCGACTGCCAAATCCTGCCAGGGAGTCCCACACCGGGATCGAAAGTTAACTGCCAGCTTGTCTGTCGGAATTGGGCAAAACTGGAGTCGCTGACGTACCTGCCTGTAGCGCATTTTAAAACGCCCTCACTGCAAGGAATCCAAGCCTCGCCCAGATTCCATTCAATAGTTTCGCAAATTAAGCCTAAAATCACATCTATAGCAGACTCAAAATTCTCCGATTTGCTAATAGCTTGAGTTGCCTTCAGCAGCAACCTCGTTTCCATCTCAACCTGGCGGCGTTCGGCAATTTCCTGGTGCAACTGGACATTTTGATCCGTCAATTTTTGATTTTTATCTTGCAATTGCATTTGCAAGGAACGCACAGTAAGTTGATTGCTCACTCGCGCCAATACTTCTTTTACCTGAAAAGGTTTTGTAATATAATCCGCTCCGCCCACTTCAAAAGCTTGTGCCTTATTTATCCCTTCTTCTAGCGCGCTGAGAAAAATGATCGGAATTTCCTTAAATTGCGGTTGAGCTTTCAATCTTTTACAGAGTTCGTAGCCGTTAATATCCGGCATCATAATATCGAGCAAAATTAAATCCGGTGCGCTAGATTGGATCGCATCTATGGCAGAAAAACCATTAGTAACAGGTCTAACTTTATAGCCATTCTTTTGCAAAATCCTAATCAACAAACGCAGATTATCTGGCGTATCGTCAACTACTAAAATATCTGCTTGATAGTTTTCAGTTTGCTCCGCCTTCACCTGCATTATCTGATTCCTCCGCCTCGGCAATTAAATTGAGAATTTTCTGGTAGTCAAAATTATTCAGATGACCCTGGAGGATTTCGGCAAATTCAGGATGAGCATCCCTTATTTCCTCGATTGTCCTGGCAATTAAGTCAAAATCAGCACTGCGGATTACCTGCTTCATATTCTCTACCCATTCTGCGGGAAGTTTGGGTAAATAAGCAAGCACAGCATTACTTGTGGAGTCAGATTGATTGCTTCGATCGCCCGTGGAGATAAAATCCGCTGAGTTAGAGTAGATATAGCTCACCCCCAAATGTTTTTTGAGGGTATCGAATATATCTGTTTTGCGGAAAGGTTTGCTAATAAAATCGTCGCAGCCGATCAATAAAGCAAAAGATCGCCTGCCTTCAATGGTACTGGCTGTCAAAGCCACAATCTTCGGAATCGGGGAGTCGGAAAGGGAAATACTCATTTCCCCGTTTCCTTGCTGCTCTTGCTCTCTCTGCTGTATTCTGAGCTTAATTTCTTGAGTAGCTTCGTAGCCGTCCATCACTGGCATTCGCACATCCATCAAAATTAAGTGCGGGTGCCAATTTTCCCAAATTTCTATTGCTTCGCAGCCGTTGGTGGCTTGTTGCAGCTTGAAACCCAAGGGAGAAAGCATTTTGACTAAAAGTTGGCGGTTGTCTTCGCGATCGTCCACAACTAAAATCCGGTAGCACGGTTGATTTGGTTCCAACCCAATAACTTCGCGGTCAATTTGGGGCGCGGGAACATCAGCAGGATAAACTGCACCCACTGGAATTTCAAATTTAAAAGTAGTGCCGACTTCCAGTTGACTTTCTACCACAATTTCTCCTCCCATCAGGCGGACAAATTGACGGCTGATCGTCAACCCCAAGCCCGTGCCTTTCTGAGTTTTTTGACCGGAAGCTGTTTGCACAAATGCCTTAAAAACATTTCCCAATTCTTCGGGAGCAATGCCAACTCCTGTATCTTCTATCTCAAACTGAAGGAAAACCACCGGATCGATAATTGAATCATCAGTATCCTCGCTCAATTCAAGCCTGGTCAAATTCCTGCTATTTATAGCAAATTCTCGAATACTTGTTGCGGTATCAAAAATAACTGTCGAACTGTCCAACAACTCAACCAATCCCGAACTTTCTAACTTTCTAACTCTCAATACAATCTCGCCTATCTGCGTAAATTTAATGGCATTGCTCAGGAGATTGATCAGCACTTGCCGCAGTTTAACATCATCGGTTCGCACGTACTGGGGAACCTCATCCTCGCGGTGGAAAGACAACTGCAATTCTTGAGTTTGTGCCCGGAGTTGGAACATATCTTGCAAGTCGTCAAGCAAG
>JANNOR010000289.1:0-20912 GCA_031399265.1 Cyanobacteria bacterium SOY_34_metabat_3
GTGCCGTTTCCCTACTATTAATCGCGGTAGGGAAACGGCACTGCCGTGTCCTCTATATAATTCCGGCTGCGCCGGAATTGATATTAACTAGCCTTCTGCTGAGGAGCCACCATCCGTTCTACACTCATAGCAGCGACGCTCAATGTTACTACAGCCATGCCGAAAATAGCCACAGGCTGCAACTTTTCATTGATAATTATAAACCCGAAGAGTGCAGTCAAAGCAGGCCCCAAAGTGCCAATTACTGATGCTAACGCCGCCCCTGCAAACCGGATGGCAAAATTATTCAAAAGATAGCTAAACAGCGTCAGTACCCCTAAAACAAAGCCTCCCACAATCAAACCAGGCCAAACATCTTGGTCGATTTTAGGAGCCAAATTTTCCGACAGGGGCACCCACAAACTGAGGGCGGAAAATACAAAAATCGCGGCGAAATTAACTAAACTAAAAGGAATGGGGTGCAGCTTTCCTGCGGCCATTTGCGTCAGCAATACGTAACCTGCAAACATAATCCCAGCACCCAGGGCGGCTGCGACTCCTACCTCAACATTGCCGCCGTCGGGAGCTGCAGCCGCAAAACTCGGCAGCCCAGCTAAAATCAGACCTGCGGTAATCCCGAACATCGCCAAAAAGCCGACTTTGGTGGGGCGAGCTCCAAACAAGACCCAAGAACCCAGTACGGTGACGATCGGGTAAATAAAGAAAATCGTAATCGCAATCCCCGCCGGAATATTGCCGATCGCCAAATAAATCAAAACCTGAGATAAAAACAGAAAAAAGGCGCTTCCTAAAACCTTGCTCCACAAAGCTCGATCGCCCGACTGGAACAACCGCTTGATATCTTTCCACACAGAAGGATACAGAAAAGTCGCCAATACCGGCATCAAAGCCATCACCACGATCAGCCGCATCAACAAAATCAACAAAGAATTTCCAAAACCCGGAGTCACAACTCCCGGAAGTTCAAACAAGCCAAAAACCATCCGAGGATTTCTGGTTTTAATCAGAATTCTCAAACAAACATTAAACAGCGACAATACCACCGCCGAAGACAAAGCCAGCACCAAACCAGCCTGCATTTGAGAACCTGCTTTAGCAGGTGCGGACGGGGGCACGGCTTGCCGGGGTTCAGCTCCAGCTATTGGCGGCAGAACTTGCGGGCGGACAGAATTAGTTGATTCCTCGGGGTAGGAATCTTCAGCATTGAAAGGATTGTCAAGATATGCTTCTTCTGATTCGAGTTCTTCCCTAATGCGGTTTACGAGATTTTGTAACAGTTCCTCTCCTTGCCGCTCTAGGGTTTGCATATTGTTGAGCCGCACCGAGAGCTCGCTTTCATAGCTGCTCAAATCTTGTTCCAGCATCTGGAAACTGCGATCGAGCCTTTCATCCAGCGCCGCCAACAACTCCGAGGCGCGTTCGCCGTAGTTGCTCGGCGGCATCGGTATCGGGAACTCTCCGCTGGGAATAGGGCTGCTGAGAGAATGACCAGAGTTAGCGCTGAGTTCGTTGAACCGCTGCACCAGCAAATCTTGCAAATTGTGAGCCAATACTTGAGCCAACTGCTTCAGCCACAATTGCTGCTGCTGAATGTATCGCCCAGACAGAGATTCCATTTGCTGAGACTGCAATTTGCGATACTGATCCCGGAGGTCTTCAATATCGTCAATCAGGTGATTTTTTTCACTTTGCAGTCGAGTAATATCCTGATTTAATTGGCCTTTGACATTTTGATGCAAAGCGTCCAATTCCTGAATCACTGAGTGGAGGACTTCTTCTGCTGATTGTCCATCTTCTGGATCGTCTTTTGACGAGTAGACGTTGCGCTGTGCCATTAGCCTATAACCTCTAATTTAAACTGCACGAAAGAGTGTTCTTAAGTATTTTTGCAAAGTACATCCCAACTTCCAGTCATTTTATCTAAAAAGATGCCTGACACTGTTTAATCAATATTAGTCGCTTGCGTTGGAGATGTAAAAAATTTGCGATCGCCCGAAGAACACTTTGTGCAACTAGAAATCATACTACAGCGTCATGCTGAAGCTCTCGAAGCTGAAGTCCGAGCTTTGCAAGCGTTTGACGAAACCGCTCAGTGGCCTCCTAGCTGGAAGCGTTACTACAATTGGCGTTTCGCTCAAATTTTCGCGTCTGTAAAGATTTTTCGCAACTGGGGCGCAGATGCTGCCGCTTGGAAAGTTTTGCCACTGCGAGAATATCCGAATCGGGGGAATCAGAAGTCAGTTGACAGTTGACAGTTGACAGTTGACAGTTGACAGTTGACGGTTGTGCAATGCCTCAATCTAAAATCTAAAATCTAAAATTGCGCAATCCATTGGGCGATGCTGAAAATGCCAGCACTCAAACCTGCTGCGATCGGAATTGTCACCAGCCAAGCGGAACCAATTGACACCAAAGTTTGCAAACGGACTGATTTCCAACCTTTGATCAGCCCAACTCCGACAACTGCACCGACTAAAGCATGGGATGTCGAAACTGGCAAACCTAAGTCGGATGCTAGCAATACTGTGGTGGCTGTGGCTAATTCCGCGCAAAATCCGCCGCTGGGTTGCAGTTGGATGATGCCTTCGCCGACTGTCGCAATTACCTTTTCCCCCCAGATGGCTAAACCGATGACTATTCCTGCACCTCCGAGGACTAAAATCCATAGGGGAACGCTGAAATCGTCTAGGGGAAGGGAACCTGTGCGCCGGATGTAGGCGATCGCAGCTAGGGGAGCAACGGCATTTCCTACGTCGTTGGAACCGTGGGCAAATGCGACAAAACAGGCACTGATCACCTGAAATCGCGCCATCTGTTGCTCGATAACAGTCGCATTTGTGCCCTCGTGCCCGCCCGCTGATGCTAATTTTTTCCAGCTATTGAGTGTAAGTCCGATCGCCCCAACACTCCCAATGCCGATCGCCACATCGTGAATTGGGATATTCCAGCCAAATCGATCGATCGCGTGCAAGGTCGATCGCCCCTGTCTGCACCAAAGCCACATCTACAACAGACGGCAGTACAATGACGCCAAATACGGTCAGCATTGCTGCACTCAGCCAAGGTATCCACTCGCGCAGTTGAAATAGAGGATCTGACCGATCGAGAATCCAATACTTCACCCCACTGTAAAATAGAGCGGCTAAAGCACCGCTGGCAAAAGGTGTCGCCAGCCAAGTTAGGGAGATAGTGCCGACGATCGGCCAATCAACCGCATGAATTCCGGCTGCAACCCAGCTAAAACCCGCGATCGCGCCTACAACCGCATGGGATGAAGAAACCGGCAAACCTAGACTGGTAGCGATTTGCAGCCACAAGCCGCAAGCGATCAGCACTGACACCATCCCGATTAAAAATAGTTGCGGTTTGGCCGCGAACATTTCTTCATTCACAACTCCTGTAGCGAGAGTTTCGGAAACTCCTTGTCCGAACAGCACTGCGCCAGAAAATTCCAGTATGCCCGCCACAATTATTGCCTGTCGCAGCGTTAGCGCCTTCGAGCCTACAGATGTCCCCATCGAGTTAGCGACATCGTTAGCCCCCAAGTTGGCGGCGACGTACAAGGCGAGCGCGGCCATCGCGCCAAGTTGCAGAAATACGACCCCAGACGTATTTAACATAGAGTTTTTTGATATAAAACTAGCAGTTTGATATATGATAAGGGATTGTGAGTTTTGGAAAATCCCATGAAAGGCGCAGAAATAATCCGTTCGATCGAGACGGAAGAAATAAATAGAGTCAAGGTAGAACTAAGCAAAGTTCTACCGGAAATTTACGTCGGCGACACCGTGCGAGTCGGCGTGAGAATTAAAGAAGGCACTAAAGAACGGGTTCAGCCCTACGAAGGGACTGTGATTGCCATGCGCAACGGCGGGATTAATGAAACAATCACCGTGCGCCGCGTGTTTCAGGGTGTTGGCGTGGAACGGGTGTTTTTGATTCACTCGCCCCGCATCGCTACCATCCAAGTGATGCGCCGCGGGAAAGTTCGCAGAGCAAAACTTTACTACCTGCGCGATCGGGTGGGCAAAGCTACTCGCGTCAAACAGCGGTTCGATCGCTCCCTGTAGGAATGCACCCAGCTTTCATCCAGGTCGATCGGAAATGGAAAATTCAAAAAAATTCAAAAAAGTTTTCCATTTCCGAACGCACTGTGTTAAAATACAAATCTAGAGGTTAAGCCAGTTTCAGCAACCTCACCCGTGCGCTCTTAGTTCAGTTGGTAGAACGCAGGTCTCCAAAACCTGATGTCGGGGGTTCAAGTCCTCCAGGGCGCGCTGAATCACCAAATTTTTAATTCTGCCTGAAAGCGCCCGGATTATTGCCTGGAAACAGTCAAAACCGCAGACTTTCAGGTAGAATTAATTTTTGTGGGCGGTTCGCAAAAAATGCCATCAACAAATGCTCGGTGTGGCTTCTGGCTCGTCGGTTTCGGCGATCGGCATTGACACCGTTGATGGCTTAGGCTTGTAAAAAAGTGCTGGCGAAAGGATTAGAAATTTTGGACTTGGGCGTAAGTGGTTAGTGTCAAAAAATCAGATAGCCGCGAGCCACTCACACAATTCTTTAATCTAAAATCTAAAATCTAAAATCGCAAGGGGATTCAATCATGGCAAAAAAAGACGAAGCTCAAGAAGTTCAAGAAATAACGGCGCCAGGGTTCGACCCTGCGGGTTTTTTTAAGGAAACTAGAGAAGAACTCGACAAAGTTGTTTGGCCCAGTCGCCAACAGCTAATCAGCGAGTCTTTGGCCGTGCTTTTGATGGTAATCCTTTCAGCAAGCCTGATCTATTTGGTGGATAATTTCTTTAACTGGGGCGCTGGAAAGGTGTTTGGCGCATGACTTTTGCATCAGAAGAATCTGAGTATTCCACAGAAGCGACGGGACAGGCAGCATCGCCAGATGTGCCGGAAATTGACGCTCGCTGGTATGCTGTTCAAGTTGCCTCTGGCTGTGAAAAGCGGGTGAAGGCAAATTTGCAGCAGCGGATTCAAACTTTGGATGTTGCCGATCGCATCGTTCAAGTCGAAATTCCGCAAACTCCAGCGATAAAAGTCGGCAAAGACGGTTCCAGGCGGCAGTCAGATGAAAAAATCTTCCCCGGCTACGTACTCATCCGTATGTTTATGGACGAGGATACGTGGCAGGTGATCAAAAACACCCCGAACGTAATTAATTTTGTCGGGGCAGAACAAAAACGCCGCTACGGGCGCGGCAGGGGTCACGTCAAACCGCTACCTCTGAGTCATTCGGAAGTAGAACGGATCTTCAGAAACGCTCAGGAATCAGAACCGGTTGTCAAAGTATCGATGGCGACAGGAGACCACGTTGTGGTACTTTCCGGGCCGTTTAAGGATTTTGAAGGCGATGTGATTGAAGTGAGCCCGGAACGAAACAAACTCAAAGTTTTACTCTCGATTTTTGGGCGCGATACGCCTGTAGAATTGGAGTTCAATCAGGTTCAGAAACAGAACTAACTAATGGCAAAGAAAGTTGTTGCAGTAATTAAGTTGGCGATTACGGCGGGAAAAGCCAACCCAGCTCCTCCGATCGGCCCGGCATTGGGTCAGCACGGCGTCAATATCATGATGTTTTGCAAGGAGTACAATGCTAGAACCGCAGACCAAGCGGGTCTGGTGGTTCCGGTAGAAATTTCGGTTTTTGAAGACCGCAGTTTTACGTTTATTCTCAAAACCCCGCCCGCGTCGGTTTTGATTCAAAAAGCTGCTGGCATTGATAAGGGTTCGGGAGAACCTAACCGCAAGCAAGTAGGCTCGATTACTCAGGCTCAACTGCGAGAAATTGCGGAAACCAAAATGCCTGACCTCAATGCTAATGATGTTGAGGCTGCCATGAAAATTGTGGCGGGAACAGCTAAAAACATGGGCGTGGCGATCGCGGATTGAGGAAGAAGGAAGAAGGAAGAAGGAAGAGTTTTCCTAGTCCAATTTCCAAATTCCTAATTCAAAATCCCTGACTTTCAATTCTTCAAGCTCAAATCGCAAGTCCTAAGTCGATTCAGGGGGAGAAGCAAAGCTTCGCTAGGAATCGCAAATGTTTTAGATTTGAAATGACCGAAACGGCTCAATTCTCAATTCTAAAATCTCAAATATCAAATCGATTAACCCCAAAAAAAAATGGCAAAGAAAGTATCGCGAAGACTGCAAGAACTTCAAAAGAAAGTTGAAGAGAGACCTTACCTACCTTTGGAAGCTCTCCAACTTTTGAAAGAAACAGCTACAGCTAAGTTTGCAGAGTCGGCTGAAGCTCACATTCGTTTAGGAATTGACCCAAAATATACTGACCAGCAGTTGCGGACAACTGTGTCGTTGCCCAAGGGAACTGGTCAAGTAGTCAGAATTGCGGTGATTGCTAAGGGCGAAAAAGTTAAAGAAGCCCTGAATGCCGGTGCAGATATTGCTGGTTCTGAAGAGTTGATCGAGGAAATTCAGAAGGGCATGATGGACTTCGATTGCCTGATTGCTACCCCAGACGTGATGCCGTTGGTGGCAAAATTGGGCCGGTTGCTCGGGCCTCGGGGTTTGATGCCTTCTCCCAAAGGCGGCACGGTGACGGCTGACGTAACTCAGGCGATCAACGAGTTCAAAGGTGGTAAGATGGAATTCCGTGCCGACAAAACTGGCATCGTTCATGTTATGTTTGGCAAGGCCGCTTTCTCAGCGGAAGATTTGCTGGTCAACCTTCATGCTTTGCAAGAAACTGTCGATCGCAATCGTCCTTCTGGTGCTAAAGGTCGCTACTGGCGCAGTTTGTACGTATCCGCAACAATGGGGCCGTCGATAGAAGTCGATATCAGCGTCCTGCGCGATAGCAAACTTGATGCTGGCTAAAAAGAATTAAGCAGAAGGCAGAAGGTAAAAGACTGCTTCGGCTGTCTGTGTAAATCTCTGACAAGATTTGCATCATACCCTTGCTAATGTCTGCCTTCTGATGATAGCCTAATCAAAAATCAATAAGCTGAAGACCGCAGGTGCCGATCGCTTAATTTCCTGCCGAGGCTGAAGAAATAAAAACTCAAGACTCCAAGATTAGAAATTTTCTATTTTTAACTCTGACTTGTTAATTTTTAATTCTCTGCCCCGGCTCGATGGTCGGGGTTTTTGACGGGCAATTTTCGATCCTAAAAGGAGGTGAAATAAGTATGGGCAAAAGTTTAGCAGTAAAAAATGAGATTATTGCAGGTCTCAAGCAGACGTTGAGCGAATCTCAATTGGTAATCGCGATCGATTACACGGGCTTAACTGTGGCTGAAATCACAGATTTGCGGCGGCGTTTGCGTCCGAAAGGCAGCAGTTGCCAAGTGGCAAAAAACACGCTGATGCGCATTGCTGTTGAAGGCAATGAAACATGGCAGCCGATACAGGAATTGCTGACAGGTACGTCGGCGTTCATGTTCGTTCAAGAAGACATTGGCGGCGCGATTAAAGCTTACCAAGAATTCCAAAAAGTCTCTAAGAAGACAGAACTTCGCGGCGGCGTGATGGAAGGACGGGTGCTGAAACAAGCTGATGTTAAGGCATTAGCGGATCTGCCGTCGAAAGAACAACTCATGGCTCAGATTGCTGGCGCTCTCAACGGTGTCGCAACCAAGTTGGCTGTGGGTATCAATGAAGTTCCTACTTCGATCGCTCGTGGTCTTAAAGCTTATGCTGAAAAAGACGGCGGTTCAGTAGAAGTAGAAGCAGAAGCACAAGTAGAACCTGAAGCGGAAGCACAAGCACAACCTGAAGCCGAAGCACAAGCACAACCCGAAGCCGAAGCGGAAAGCGCATCTGCTTAAATAGTTTTGGTTTGGAATTTTGAGTTTTGAATTGAGAAATCTTGAACTTAAAATTCACAACTGACAACTGACAACTGACAACTGACAATTAATCAAATCGAACTAGGAGTTCAAAAAATGTCTACTGCAACTGAAGAAATCTTGGGTAAACTTAAGTCTTTGACTTTGCTCGAAGCATCTGAATTGGTCAAGCAAATTGAAGAAGCTTTCGGCGTCAGCGCTGCTGCTCCAGTCGGCGGCATGATGATGATGGGCGGCCCTGCTGCTGCTGCTGAAGAAGTAGAAGTACAAACCGAGTTTACTGTCATGTTGGAAGAATTTCCTGCTGACAAGAAAATCGCGATCCTGAAGGAAGTCCGGGCGATTACCGGTCTGGGCTTGAAAGAAGCAAAAGACTTGGTAGAAGCCGCACCGAAAGCAATTAAGGAAGCTATTGCTAAGGAAGCTGCTGAAGAACTGAAGAAACAGCTTGAAGCTGTGGGCGCAAAGGTATCTATCAAGTAGTGACGGAGTTATATCATTCCGGCAGCGCCGGAATGATATAGAGCAGACGGCAGTGCCGTGTCCCTACAGTGATTTATTGTAGGGAGATGGCACTGCCGTTTTCTGATTTCGGGTGATATTAATTCCGGCGCTGCGGGAATGACTGTTAACTGTTGACTATTCCCTAAAATTAATCGCGCGATAGTTACCTCTCTCACGCGATTAATTATTTTTGGGGTAGGGAAACGGCATTGCCATGTCCTCTTTCACCAGGGCGATTAATTATTTTTGGGGTAGGGAAAGGGAAACGGCACGGTGCGGTGTCCTCTTAGATTTTAGAAGCTGCTTCCATTTGCCGCACTACGGTTAATGCAGAATAGGAAACGCCGGCAGTTCCTTCTCCGGGATGGGTGGAGTCACCGACTAACCAGAGGTTTTTAATCGGCGTGCGGTTGGCAAATCCGAAGGGGCCGAAGGTTGGTACTCGCTGCCCGATGCCGCCCACAGCGCCTCTATCTCTCGCTGTATACCGCGCAAAGGTGCGGGGTGTGGCTGATTCTTGATGTACGATCGCCCCTGGGGTTAAATCGAAATATTCGCTCAAACGGGCGATCGCCCCTTCCGTATACTTTTGCTTCAAACCTTCATAATCATCGGAATTCCACCACATTCGAGTATCAGTAAACGAAGAAGCAATCACCGTCGCCATTCCCGTTGGCGCTCTACCATCTCCCGAATGACTGACAGAAACAAACAGTGAATTATTCTCACCTATCTCACCGTCGTAGTCGTAGAGAAACTGAAGATGAGGCGGACAATTTGCCGGAATTGCGCTTTCTTTCACTCCTAAATATATCACAAAAGCGCCGGATGATGGTGGCAATTTATCTACTCGATATTTGTAGCCGGACATTTGATTGGGTAATTTAGCAACAGCAGATTTTACAACTGAATTGTTAGATAAATCTGCGTATTCTTGCGATGTAATTGAATCTGGTTCTAATAATTTGACTAAATTTTGTACAGTCACATTTGCGACAATATGCTCGGCGGTTTCCGTCCAAACTTCGCCTGTTTTTTGATTGCGAATTGCTGTACCTATCGCTCGGCCGTTTGCTGTGATAATGCTTTCCACTGTGTGACGGAGTAAGACTTTGCCGCCGTAGAGTTCGATCGCACTTACCAGGCGATCGCTCAATACCTGCATACTTCCTTGCAAATGATACAATCCCTGCGGCGCTTGGCTTACTCCCAAAGCCGTCGCCGCGTAAAGCAGCGCCGTTTCTTCAGTATCGACTTGAGAATACAATTTTAACTGCAAATCCAAAAAAGTTTTCAATCGCAAATTTTCGCCCAACCCGCACAGCCGCAAAGCATCTCCCACCGTCATAAAAGTGAAAGGTAAAGTAATCAAAGTATCGGGGCGAACTGCTTGAATTAATTGCCAGAAATCCCAGAAGTTTCTGGGCGGTAAAACCGGATCGCGTCCTTGAAATTTCCAGCTAGCTTTGAACAATGCAGACAATAACTGCCAAAATGGTTCGCTTCCTGGGAATTGCCGCTGTCTTTCTTGCTGCCATTTTTGCGGATCTCGCCACACGCTAATCGGTGAGGTTTCTCCGGGCAAAATTACTGCACAGGCTGGATCGCAGGGTGTGGCGGCGGGAAGTTCGATGTCTAGTTCTGAGAAGATGCGGTGGTGAATTCCTCCGGGTTCCAATCCTGCAACCTGCGTCGCGCCGACATCGAAGGTAAAGCCTTTGCGTTTGAAGGTGGAAGCGCATCCGCCGGGGACGATCGCCTGGTCTAAGACTAGCACTTGGTATCCTCTGCGGGCTAGCAGGGCTGCTGCTGTCAGGCCGCCGATTCCGGCTCCAATTACCGTGACGCGGGATTTGTGTTGAGGGGTGGGAGCGATCGGCATAATCAATTTACTGTAATATTTCTTAATATTATTATCATATATTACCAAAAAAAGCTTCCACAGCCTTCTACCCATCGATTGGAGATTGAGCTAGAATGACTTGCCAAGCAAATTCGAGATTGCGGTTAAGCTAGAGCGGCACTTCCGCATCGCTTTCAGAGGAAAGCCGTGGTTACGTTACCGTGGCTGCATCAGTCCTGAAAAATCTCTAGGTGTAGTTGAGCTTAATTTTTTTTTAACTAAGGTAGAATCTCATGACTTTGAATAATTGTGAAATTTGCGGCAATTCCCAAGATAACACGATTTATAAGATTGAACCACTCCAAGAATTTCCTGGTTTAAATAACAACCCATTTGAGTATTTTGAATGCAGTGAATGCGGTTGCTTGCAAATAGTGAACGTCCCCGAAAAATTGCCTGAGTATTATTCATTTAACTATTACTCTTTCGAGAATCCTCAAGTTAAAGAAACCAAGGAATTTTTTAAATTTATGAAGCGTAAAAGAGCAGAAAACTGCCTCGGTAGCAAAAACTTGTTGGGAGCAATTGCATCAAAAATATCCAGAGTTCCTTATTACTTTGACTGACTGACTAAGGTGAATGTGACATTGGAATCGAAAATATTGGATGTTGGCTGCGGTGCGGGGGATCTGCTGGTGCGTCTGGCTCAAGAAGGTTTTTATAACCTGACAGGACTCGATCCTTTGGTTGAACGCGATATTTTATATAAAAATGGTGTCAAGATTATTAAAAAAGAAATAGCGGAACTAGAAGATCAATTTGATTTGATTATGCTGCATCATTCTTTTGAGCATATACCCCAACCGCGAGAGGTTCTACAAAATGTATGGCGGCTGCTCAAACGCGATAGCTATGCTTTGATTAGAATTCCTGTTACCGCAACTTATGCGTGGCGGGAATATGGTGTCAAATGGGGTCAAATAGAGCCGCCCATTCACTTGTTTTTGCACACTCAGAAAAGTATGAGTTTGCTAGCAACTGAGGTGGGATTTCAAATCAAAGATGTTGTGTATGACTAGTGGGAGTTACAATTTCTCTGCGGGAAACTATTTTCGGATTTTTCCGATAACGAGCTGAAAGAATTTAAACTAAAAGCTGAGGAATTAAATAAAAATAATGACGGCGATCAGGCTGCTTTTTATCTGTACAAACCGTGAAATAATCGATCGCGCGATCGATTATTTCACACTTGAGAATCAGGGACGGCGCCACTTATTGAGATAAGCTTCCCCAATCCCAGCCACAGCCTGCATTTGACCTAGCTGTTCCCGTAAAGCTTTGATGGTTCTTAGCTGTTCTTGAGACTGTTGCTGCAAAGCGTCGTAATTTCGCTGTTTCGCGGTACTTTGGCTCAATTGATTTTCCAGATATTGCAACTTGGTCAGTTGAATTTGCAAGTCGCCGATCGCACTTGACTTATTTGCTAACTGGTGCTGCAAACTTTCGTAACTCGACTTACTTACAGTTTCGGCTAATTGGCTTTCGAGATTTTGCTTTTCGCTGGCGAATTGCTGCTGTAAAGAAGCGATCGAACTTTCGCGTTCAGTCAACTGATGCTGTAAACTTTCGTAACTCGACTTCGACACAGTTTCGGCTTGGAGGCTGGCAAGATTTTGCTGTTCGGTGGCTAATTGCTGCTGCAATTGGGCGATCGAACTTTCGCGTTCAGTCAACTGATGCTGTAAACTTTCGTAACTTGCTTGCAGCGAATTGGGCTGTACGCTGACCTTTTCTGATGAAGTTTCTGCCGTTACAGCGTCATTAATTTCGCTTTCTTCGGCTGTTTCTGGTTCCAAGTCGGCCGGTGCGACTTCCGTTGCTTGACCTTTTTCCCAAGTAACACTAACTTTACTCTTGTCGATCGAAATATCCAGAGCGCCTTGTGCCAAGCGTTCTAGGAGTTCCGACCTTGATATTCCGAGCTTGCGAGCGATCGAGTTCAATCGATCGGCACTAGAAGGAGTCAGCGAAAGTCCGACTTTGACTTTGCTTTCTGAATTTGAACTAACTGGATTGCGACTTTTTTTTACCATTGGCATTTTCCTCATGCCAACCTACACTTATTAGTATAGTGGCTGAAGTTTCTATTAAAATCAATTTTTGTTACTTACTAATTGTGGCAGCTTCCGTTCCAAATCGAACAAAAAGCCGTGAATGTATTCTTCCGTCCATTCCTCGCCGTAGAACCGCTTGAACATTCCTCGGGCTGGGTCTTTTTCGGCACGATACCGCAGATAGCGCAGTTGAGCTTCTAAGATACTATCTAGCTTTGCACCGTCTGTGACTGGTTCGGCGCGATCGACCAAATCCAAATAAGCAGCCAGATAGTCTTTGAACGCTGCAAAAACGCGAGTTTCCACAACTTCGGTTTCTTTGGGGCGAGTCCACAGAAACGCCGGCGAGAAAAACTGCTTCGCTTCTTCTGGGAAATCGCCGCCCCAGGGGAGGTGCGGTTGATGAGCTTGAAAAATTTGTTCGATCGGCTCCGTATACTTAGCCTGGTAGTCAGCGTCCCCGCCAAACAGAGGCTGCATATCCAGAGCAATCAAATGACCACCCGGTAGCGTCACCAAATCCGCACCAAAGAACGGCAAATCATAGTTAAGGTGCGGGAAAATCACAAAATTGAGAACTTGCAAGCTGCTGCCGCCTTGAACGTGAGCCGCGCGAATTTGCCGCAGTTTCGGGGATGAAAAAGCGTAACTTGCTGTTACGATTTCTTCTTGATTTTTCCCTTTGCCGACTGTAGCTTGCTTGAGTTCAAAGCCTTCAGGAATCGGGTAAGGCTGTAAGTCTAACCGATTTTTCAAAAGTGCTATTGCTGCATCTAAAAAAGGCTGATAAAGAGTCATTTCGATTTTAGATTTTAGATTTTAGATTTTAGATTAAGCTTCTTCTATCCACCCGTTTGTAGGGTGCGCAATGCGCACCTTACTACTTAAATTTAGCAGTCATCGCGAGTTCGCAGTAACGGCTAAAGGCACGGCATCTTCAAACAAAAATTCGTAAAGAAATTTTTCAGCCCATTCGTGACCGAAATAACTGCTGAACAAGCCCGAAGCCGGGTCTCTGTCTGCGCTGTACTGGTCGTAATCTTTTTGAGCTTTAACGATGCGCTGGATATCTTCAGGGTCAGTCAGCGGTTGTGCGGACGACAGCATTTGCCAGTACAAATCCAAATAGTCTTTAAAAGCTGGATATACCCGATTTTCTACAGTTTCCGCATCTGTTTTGGCGAACAGCAAGTATTTAGAAAAATACTGATTGGCATCATAAAATTTCATTTCTAAATTTTGGGCCAAGTCGTCGTACTTGTCGCGCAGCGATTGTAGAGGTTGAACATATTTTGCAATATATGCCTCATCTCTAAATAGCGGCTGAAAGTCGAGAACTACCAAAATTTTCTTCTTGCCGAAAGACAATAGGTCAATTCCTAACAGCGGCAAATCGTAATTGTGACTCGGATAAATCACGCAATTAAAAACTTGAGCAGATTCACCGGCATCGATGTAAGTGTAGCGAATTTTCCGCAATTGCGGGCATTCGTAACACGAACTGCGGATAGTAGCTGGGGTTTTGCCGCGATCGCTGACATTGACTTCCAACCCGGAGGGAATGGGGCGACTTTGCAAATCAAACCTTTGAAACAGCTCTTGCTCTAGGTATTCCCGAAAAGGCTGGTACATGGCGAATTAACTCGGATGGCAAAACTAATGGCGATCCTAAAGGATGCCGATCGCCCCCGTCTCGTTTATTAGAAACAAAGTAACAATCCGTAATATTGCGAGGGCGATCGCGATCGGGGTATCAGGCATCATTGGTAGCAGTAGGCGCACCCTACAGATAGACTTTATGCCTAAATCCTAAATTACCTATGCAACTGAAAACTATGATCGCAGCTTAATTGCCATGATAAAATTGTGTAAATATCCCATCTTTCCAAGGTTCAAAGATGACTGAATCTTCAAACAGCTCTTGAGGGCTAATTGTCGCATTGGGACGTTTTAAGATTCCTTGGTCTTGATATTGGGGTTGCTCGTCTAAAGCATAAGCTGCTAATTCACTACAGATCCATTTTTCAGGATTGTTGAGCTTTTCACTCAATTTATCTTCTAATTTTCCTTGTAATAAACGATCGCACAAACGTCCGAAAAAACTACCAGAAAGCGTTTGAGTCAAGATTGATTTAAAGTCGTATTTCTTGCCGATTTCCGGCCTCAATACTTGAACAATTCCCTCTGCGATTTCATTATTTAATCCCTGAGGTTGGCGGAAGAAAATTTGACAATGAGGTTGATCAAAGTAGTGCTGGAGTGGCCCCTCTTTCACACAGTTGTGAAAAGCATCAGCTTCGATACAGCTATTTTCTCCCGTGACGATGAGTACATGAGTTGCATAAAGATCGCTCATTCTTTGCCATCCGGTAAAATGGGCGATTCCTTTGGCAATAACACTGTTGTCATTATAACTAAAGCCAATGTAGCCTTTGTTGTAGTTATTGCCATAAACTGGCGCAACAGTTGTAAGTTTAATCTGAGATATTTGCTGTGTAGTAGTCATTTTTTAATCCTCAACGAAAACTAAACTAAGAGATTTATCTGGTGTATCCCGATCGCACCGAGCCTTAGTATTAACACTGATATCCCTCACCTTAATCAAACAATCAGGACGAAATTTATAAAGTTTTGATAAATTTTGAAAAGAGGCGATCGAAGAGGTACATAGCCCTTGTAGGGACACGAGGCTGTGCCGTGTCCCTACGGCACGAGCGAGCGATCGAGGTGTACTTCATAAACGTGAAATCTGCTGTATTATGGTTTTAAATCTTAAAGCGAAGCTTCCAAAGTCACACTGGCAACTCGATGATCTCGATCTTTTGCCAAATAGCTTACCGCAGCCCGGGCTTGAGGATTGTCAAATTTTCTGAGGGCGCGCGCAACTCGCATTCTAGTTCCCCAGTAATCGGAACTAACTAGAGGTAGCAATTGCTGCAATGCTTCTTCTTGTTTCTCCGTATTTGCTAGCAGGCCAAATCCGTCGATCGCTACTTCTTGAACGGGCACATCTTCGCCAACTAGACCGATCGCGCAAATTTCAAATACGGCATCAGGACACTGCATTTCGTACAGCGGAGCCATGATACTGCGGCGGACGAGCCAATTGTCATCGCGGCGAAAAGCTTCCACCAAGTGCGGAATCGCCTCGGTTCCGAACATTGACACAGAATTAGCAGCTTCCGCGCGCACGTTCGGATCGCGATCGAACTGCATCATTTTTAACAGCGCCGCAAAGGATTCCGCAGTTTGAATTTGCCGCAATCCCATCGCCACGAACGATCGCACCATAAACTCAGAATCGTCCACTTTCCTTAGCAACATCGGCAGCGCCACCGCATTATCGCACTTTCTCAGAGCAGTTATCGCCCGCAGCCTGTCTTGAGAATCCGAACTTTGCAGCGCTGCTTCGATTTCGCTAATTTCCATAACCCAATTCTGATATATTTTTGTTACTTTTCTTTACAACTTTAGCAATTATTGCCGGATTTTGGGAAAATTAAAAAAAATTCACTTATTTAGATTATGTCTGCAAATTTAGAGGCTCAAACTTCAACGCCCGAAGAAGTTCAAGAAGTAATTGCTGAGTTGGAGCAATATCGGCAACGGTTGATCGACGATACGCTGGAAATGGCTAAAAAGGTAAAAATGCCTAAGCAAGCAGTGATAAAGCAGTTGGAAAATCATCCAGAGATAGTTTATATCGACGGGGCGCTAGCAAATTTGCGATCGCAGCAAAATTCGTAAAAACGAGATTAATTGCGGTGGGGTAGAGTTGTTTTTGGAGGGAAAAGCGATCGCGCCCTTAAATAAACTCAACTCGCCCGCGCATTTCTTCAGGTTCTACATACTCCCAAATTAAAATTAAACTTCTGACAATTTCACCAATAGAACGACTATTCTGCTGACAATAAACAATACCATTATGAGTAACCCCTCTTGATTCAGTCGCAAAAAATCTGTATCCTGAGTAAAAATAACCCGGTTTTGCTCGACGCCAAAAGCAATCTGTTCTTCATCTGAGAAACCCATTAACCCTGCCGATAGCGTAGTCGTCACGTCAATACCGCGCCGTCCCAAACTTTCGGAGATCGCATTGCTAACATTTTCATCCAAATGAAATCGAATAGTTTCAGACATTGCGATTTTTTAATTTTTCTTGAAGGAGAGAAGGAGTTTGCTCCTGCATGGAGCGGGCCAAAGCTTCATCTTCTCTAATTTGTTGTCGGATTTGTTGTCGGCAATCGTGATAGTAGGCCAAAGCAGCATAGACATCAGCCAAAGTAATTGAGGGATGGTGATAAACTATTTCATCCGGCGAAAGTCCCATATCTTCGTACCAGATGGCAATATCCTGTACCTTAATTCGATGTCCGGCAATGCGCGGTTTGCCACCACAAACACCCGGAGTAATTTCAATATGTTCTTGGATTACCGATGCCAGAGGTATCTGAGTCATAAGTTATTTTTTGGACAAGGCGGAATCTGTTCCTATTTTAACAAAAACAAAGCAATTAGAGTGCCACGGGATCTATAATCTGCAAGTTATATCGAATATCTCGTAGGGACGCACTCTACGGATTGGGTGCATCTCAATTTGGAAAGGGCGAAGCACCTGACGGCAGGCAATTTATTAGTGAGAACCAGAGATTTACTGCCGTCAGGTGCTTCGCCCCTACGAAGATATTTGCAAAAATGAGACGCACCCTACGGATTAACTACAACAACTAACCTATATCTATCCGCAGCTAGATGCTTAATTTTAAGTTTTATGAACGAACATATTGCACTAATATTGTGATAATACGCAGCCAGCCAGATATCTGGTATAAAACATGACTCCTAAAAGGTCTGCCAAAAAATCTCAACCCAAAGCCGATCGCCCGCAACAGCCAAATCAAAACGACTTATTTCCAGTTGTGGGAATTGGAGCCTCGGCGGGTGGATTGGAAGCCTTTATAGAATTACTGAGCCATTTGCCGATCGATACAGGCATGGCGTTTGTGATAATTCAGCATATGTTGCGGGCCCAGGAAAGTTTGTTGAGTGAGATTCTGAGCCGATCGACCCAGATGCAAGTGCATGAGGTGACAGACGGGATGGCCATAGCACCGAATCAAATCTACGTCATCCCCCCAAATGCCAGCATGACGATCGCTCGGGGGATGCTAAAGCTCCAGCCCCGGGGCAGGGGAGCGGGCGTATTTATGTCCGTGGATACCTTTCTGTTTTCCCTCGCCGAAGAATGCCGAAGCAAAGCCATCGGCGTTATTCTGTCCGGGGGCGACGGCGACGGTGCCCAAGGATTAAAAGCGATTAAGGCCGCCGGCGGTGTTACTTTTGCTCAATGCGAAGGTTCCGCACAAGTCAGCAGTATGCCGAACACTGCGGTGGCGACCGGTCAGGTAGACTTTATCTTGACGCCGGAAAAAATTGCCGAAAAAATCGCCGAAATCGCCCTTCATCCTTACATTGCCGATCGGGCTTTGACAATATCGGCAGACACCGAAAATGCGATCGGCTATACAGATGCGATCGCCAAGATATACAGTTTGCTGCGTACCGCCACAGGAGTTGACTTCACTCACTACAAGCAAACCACCTTGAAGCGGCGGATGCACCGGCGGATGTTGCTGTACAAGCTCGATCGGCTCGAAGATTATGCCGAATATCTCCAAAACACCCCGGCCGAAATAACGGCGCTCTATCACGATGTCTTCATTCACGTCACCAGCTTTTTCCGCGACTCCGAAAGCTTTGAAGCCTTAAGCAGCAAAGTTTTTCCCGAAATCGTCAAAGATAAATCGCCGCAAACACCGATCCGAATTTGGATTGCCGGCTGTGCGACGGGCGAGGAAGCTTATTCGATCGCCATTTGCTGGTTAGAGTTTCTCACAAATCGAGCGACTAATCTGCCGGTGCAGATTTATGCCACAGACATCAGCGAAAGCGCGATCGCCCAGGCCCGCACTGGGTTTTATACGCCCAGCCAAGTCGCCGATGTTTCACCCGAACGTTTGCACCGGTTCTTCGTTCAAGTCGAGGGCGGATACCAAATCGGTAAGCCTGTGCGCGAACTCTGCGTTTTTGCCAGACAAAATTTGATTAGCGATCCGCCGTTTTCGCGGATGGATTTGATTACCTGTCGGAATGTGCTGATCTATCTGGGTTCGCCGCTGCAAAAAAAGCTGCTGCCAATTTTGCACTACGGACTCGCCCTCAGCGGCTTTTTGATGTTAGGCACCTCAGAAACAGTTGGTGACAGTGCAGAATTGTTTGCGCTATTCGACAAAAAGCACAAAATTTATACTAAAAAACAGCAATCGCATTGGGTCAGCATTGATTTAACTGCTAGCAGCTATCCCCTGACAGCCACCAATGCTTTACCAGTGCAGACGGAAAGGTTGGACGAAATCGAAATAGAAAAAGCAGCCGATCGCCTTGTTTTGAATTACCATGCTCCAGTCGGAGTGATAATTAACCCCAACAGCGAGATTTTGCAGTTTCGGGGACAGACGAATGCCTACCTAGAACCGGCACCTGGTAAGGCGAGCTTAAATTTGCTGAGCATGGCAAAAGAAGGACTGCGCGTCGAACTGCGGGCGGCAATTCAACAAGCCTCACAGCAAAAGCAGCCGATCGAACGAACTGGCTTGCAAGTTAGAGAAGGCGATCGATACAGGCAAGTCAGAATTAACATCATCCCATTCCAAGCAGGCGCTGGGGCAAAAGACTACCTTTTAGTATTGTTTCAAGACGAGCCACAGATAGCCACAATGCCCGCTGCTGAGGACAAAAGTAGAGTCAACTCCGGCCCCAAAAGCGATGAAAGTCTGGAGATTGCGAGGATTCAACAGGAACTGAAAACTACAAAAGAACACCTCGAATCGATCGTCCAAGAACATCAAGCCGCCAACCAAGATTTGAGAGCCGCCAACGAGGAGATTTTGTCGAGCAACGAAGAGCTGCAAAGCATGAATGAGGAACTCGAAACCGCCAAAGAAGAAATTCAAGCAACCAATGAAGAACTGAATACAATTAACGACGAATTGCAGCGGCGCAATCTGGAATCAACTAAGGTCAGCAACGATTTGCAGAACCTGCTGGGCAGTATCAAGATTCCGATTCTGATGCTGGGAGGCGACCTGCGAGTCCGCCGGTTTACTCCCGCAGTCAAAGGCATCTTCAATTTGATTTCTACCGATGTCGGGCGGTCTTTGAGCGACATCACTCACAAGTTGATCGTGCCAGACTTAGAGCAACAAATTTTAGAGGTGATCCGCACGCTCAATTTGAATGTTCAGGAGGTTCAAGATCGAGACGGTTGTTGGTACGATTTGCAGATTCGACCGTATCGGACGATCGACAACAAGATTGACGGGGCTGTGCTGGTGTTGGTGGATATCAACGAACTCAAACTAATCGCCCAGCAGTTGACGGAAGCAAAAAATTACGCCGAAACGATCGTGGAAACCGTCGCGCAACCGCTGCTAGTGCTAGATCTCAACCTGCGGGCAATTACGGCAAACCATGCCTTCTACGAAACATTTCAGGTGACGGCGGCCCAAACAGAGCATCGATCGATCTTCGAGCTCGGTAACGGACAGTGGAATATTCCCAGCTTGCGATCGATCCTAGAAGCAATCATGGCAGGAAATGCCCAGTTTCAAGACGTAGAAATCCAGCATGACTTCGAGCAGATCGGGCATAAAATCATGCTGCTGAATGCCCGCAAAATGCCTCCGATCGGCGATACACAGATGATTCTGCTGGCGATCGAAGATATTACCGAGCAAAAACGGTTAGACACACAACGCAGCCTGCTGATGCAAGAACAATCCGCTCGTGCGGCCGCAGAGCAAGCCAACCGCGCCAAAGACGAGTTTTTGTCCATCCTTTCTCACGAACTGCGGACGCCCCTGAATACGATGATTGGCTGGGCACAACTGCTGCGGATCAAAAAATTTGACGAAACCACAATCGAAGAAGGGCTAAGGACGATCGAGCGCAGCGCCAAAGCCCAAAACCAACTTATCGAAGATATCCTAGACGTTTCGCGGATTACCACAGGCAAATTTCGGCTCAACGCTCATCTAATTGAGCTAAATCCACTGCTAGAAAGTGCGATCGCAGTTGTTCGCCTCTCCGCAGAAGCCAAAAATATTCAACTCAAATCCAGCGTCATTCCTTCAACCATAATAGTGTTGGGCGATCCGAGCCGCTTACAGCAGGTGCTGTGGAATCTAGTTTCAAACGCCATTAAATTCACCCCAACCGGAGGCAGAGTTGACATCGCATTAGAGTGCATTGACGGCATGGCTCAAATCCAGATTAGCGATACCGGCAAAGGCATTCACCCCAACTTTCTCCCCCACGTATTCGAGCGCTTCCGTCAGGCGGATAGCAGCTACACTCGACAAGATTCTGGACTAGGGCTAGGGCTCTCGATCGTCCTTCATTTGATAGAACTTCACGGCGGCACAGTTGATGCAAACAGTCCAGGTGAGGGACAAGGGGCAACGTTTACCGTGAAGTTGCCGATGCGAACAGATATAAATGAAAGTTCGATGCAAAAGGTTTTAGAAGCAATAAAGGCGGCAAACGAGCCCGCAGTGCCGATCGACATTC
>JANNOR010000314.1:0-21267 GCA_031399265.1 Cyanobacteria bacterium SOY_34_metabat_3
TATCCCGAAATTGTCGATTTTTACGAATATTACAGCGGGATTCAAGAACCTTGGGATGGCCCAGCATTGCTGGTGTTTAGCGATGGGAAACAAGTAGGTGCTACCCTCGATCGTAATGGTTTACGTCCCGCCCGCTATTGCATTACCAAAGACGGCATGGTAATCGTCGCTTCCGAAGCTGGAGTCGTCGATATTCCCGAAACTGATATCATCGAAAAAGGCCGTTTAGGGCCTGGACAAATGATCGCAGTCGATCTGCAAAATCACGAAATTCTCAAAAATTGGCAGATCAAACAGCGCATTGCTAAGCAACATCCCTACGGTGAATGGTTGCAAGAAAACCGCGAAATTTTGCAACCACAACCTTTTGCGGAAACAGCAACTCTCGACGCGACAACGCTGTTAGCAACTCAAACTGCTTTTGGCTACACCGCCGAAGATTTGGATATGGTAATCGTGGAGATGGCAAGTTCGGGGAAGGAACCGACTTTCTGCATGGGAGATGATATTCCCTTGGCTGTATTGTCAGAAAAGCCGCAGTTGTTGTACAACTATTTCAAGCAACGGTTTGCTCAAGTCACAAATCCGCCGATCGACCCTCTGCGCGAGGGGATGGTGATGTCTCTGACGGTAAATATCGGGCTGCGAGGCAATTTGCTGCAAGCAGTACCGGAAAATGCCAAGCTGATCAAAATAGATTCTCCCATACTCAATGACGGTGAATTGGGTTTCTTGAAAGAGCAAAAGTCTTTCCCCGCACAGGTTTTGTCAACGCTTTACCACATTGTGGCAGGCCCGGAAGGATTGAAAAATGCGGTAGATAAACTTTGCCAAGAAGCTGCTGATTCGGTGCGATCGGGCGCTAAGATTTTGATTCTGAGCGATCGTGTTGCGAAGGAAGAAGGAAGAAGGAAGAAGGAAGAAGGAAGAAGGAAGAAGGAAGAAGGGGACGAAATATCCTCTGCTGGTTTGAGTACAGAATCGACTTACATTCCACCTTTCCTCGCCATTGGTGCAGTTCATCACCACTTGATCCAGGAAGGGCTGCGGATGAAAACTTCCCTAGTTGTCGATACCGCCCAATGCTGGAGCACTCACCATTTTGCTTGTTTAATCGGTTATGGTGCAGCCGCTGTTTGCCCCTATTTAGCACTCGAAAGCGTGCGCGGTTGGTGGGCTGACGCCAAAACTCAAAACTTGATGAAACATGGCAAAGTCCCTAATATTACTGTTGCCACTGCTCAAGCTCAATACCGCAAAGCTGTGGAAAATGGGCTGTTGAAGATTATGTCGAAAATGGGGATTTCGATGCTGTCTAGTTACCAAGCGGCGCAAATCTTTGAGGCGATCGGCATTGGTGGCGATTTGCTAGATTTGGGCTTCAAAGGCACTGTGTCTCGCATCGGCGGTTTGACTGTGGCGGAACTCGCCCACGAGGTAATGTCCTTCCATTCTCAGGCTTTCCCGGAATTGAACGCTAAGAAGCTGGAAAATTACGGCTTTGTGCAATATCGGCGCGGTGGTGAGTATCACATGAATAGCCCGGAAATGGCGAAGGCTTTGCACAAGGCTGTGACTAGCTTTAACGAAGGAAGAAGGAAGAAGGAAGAAGGAAGAAGGGAAGAGGAAGAAGGAAGCAAGGGTAACGGCAATGGGGCCGAACCAAAAATGAGACCAATTGGTCTCAAAAATTCGGAGGCCTACGATCACTACGAGGTTTACAAGAAACAGCTTGAAACTCGCCCGGTGACTGCTTTGCGGGATTTGCTGGACTTTGCGAGCGATCGCCCTTCGATTCCCATTGAAGAAGTTGAATCTGTAGCAGACATTTTCAAACGCTTCGCCACCGGTGGGATGTCCCTCGGTGCTCTATCCCCGGAAGCCCACGAAACTTTAGCGATCGCGATGAACCGCATCGGCGGCAAATCCAACTCCGGCGAAGGTGGCGAAGACCCAGTTCGATACAACGTACTCAAGGATGTCAGCGAGGCTGGTTTATCCCAAACTCTGCCTCACTTGAAGGGTTTGCAAAATGGCGATACTGCATCGAGTGCCATCAAACAAGTAGCTTCCGGGCGTTTCGGCGTGACTCCAGAATATCTGATGAGTGCCAAGCAGATTGAAATCAAAGTTGCTCAAGGTGCGAAACCGGGTGAAGGTGGACAATTGCCTGGGCCGAAAGTCAGCCAGTATATTGCCTTCCTACGCCGATCGAAACCGGGTGTCACATTGATCTCGCCGCCGCCTCACCACGACATCTATTCGATCGAGGATTTGGCACAGTTGATTTTTGACTTGCATCAAATCAATCCGAAAGCCGGAGTTTCTGTCAAGTTGGTTTCGGAAGTCGGGATTGGTACTGTCGCCGCCGGCGTTGCGAAAGCCAATGCTGATGTGATTCAAATTTCTGGCCACGATGGCGGTACAGGCGCATCGCCACTGAGTTCGATTAAGC
Organism: Cyanobacteria bacterium SOY_34_metabat_3; assembly: GCA_031399265.1. GTDB lineage: Bacteria > Cyanobacteriota > Cyanobacteriia > Cyanobacteriales > Microcoleaceae > Microcoleus. The sequence continues at coordinate 2,456 of JANNOR010000314.1, forward strand.
ACGCAGGTTCTCCGTGGGAACTCGGATTGACCGAAGTTCACCGGGTGCTGATGGAAAACAAGTTGCGCGATCGGGTTTTACTCCGCGTTGACGGTGGCTTCAAAAGCGGCTGGGACGTGATTGTCGGCGCTTTGATGGGCGCCGAAGAGTACGGATTCGGCACCGTAGCAATGATTGCAGAAGGCTGCATTATGGCCCGCGTATGCCACATGAATACTTGTCCCGTCGGCGTTACCACGCAGAAGGAAGAGTTGCGGAAGCGTTTCCCTGGTACACCGGAACACGTGGTCAATTTCTTCTACTTTGTCGCCCAAGAAGTGCAGAGTTTGTTGGCGAAATTGGGTTATAAGTCGATCGCCGATATCATTGGCCGCGGCGATTTACTAACCATGCGCGCTGGGGTGAAACTAACCAAAACTCAAGCGATTAATTTGGATTGTTTGACCAAGTTACCGGATACTAAGCACGATCGATCTTTCTTGATCCACGGCGACATACACACCAACGGGCCTGTGTTAGACGACGATTTGCTGGCGGATGCGGAGATTCAAAGTGCGATCGCCAATCAAACCAGTGTTAGCAAAAGTGTAAAATTGGTGAATACCGATCGCACTGTCGGCGCCAGAATCAGCGGTGCGATCGCCAAGCAATACGGTAACACCGGTTTTACTGGACAAATCACCCTCAACTGTAGTGGTACTGCGGGTCAAAGTTTCGGCGCATTCAACTTGCCGGGCATGACTTTGGTACTGCACGGCCAAGCTAACGACTACGTTGGTAAAGGAATGCACGGCGGCGAAATTGCGATCAAACCGCCGGTTGATGCGACTTATGATGCTTCCCAAAATGCGATCGTTGGCAACACTTGTTTGTACGGTGCAACAGGTGGAACTCTGTTGGCTGCGGGCAAAGCGGGCGAACGGTTTGCGGTGCGTAACTCAATGGCGAAAGCAGTCATTGAAGGTGCCGGCGATCACTGCTGCGAATACATGACTGGCGGCGCGATCGTCGTGTTAGGAAAAGTCGGCCGCAACGTCGGCGCTGGAATGACTGGCGGCTTGGGTTATTTCCTCGATGAAGATGGGAGTTTCCCAGCTCACGTCAACGGGGAGATTGTCAAGATGCAGCGCGTTTGTACGGCCGCTGGAGAAGCGCAATTGAAAGAGTTAATTGAAGCTCAGCGCGATCGGACTAACAGCAAAAAAGCCGAGAAAATCCTAGCAAATTGGGCCGAATACTTGCCGAAATTCTGGCAAGTTGTGCCGCCAAGTGAAGCGAATTCGCCGGAGGCTTCGGAACAAAAGATTGCTGTGGAAGTTTAATTTTGTAGTTAGTTAAATAGATAGATGAGGGGCAACGAAAGTTGCCCCTTTTTTAATAATCTTAGGGTTTTTTAAACAACTAGAAATCGATCGCAATAAAACTGGTTCGTAGTGAGGACTTTAGTCCTTCAAATACTTTGGGCGATCGCGCAAAAAATTTACATAGTTTTTCAGCAAGATTTCTGGTAAAATTTGATACTAATAACAAGTATTTAAAGGTATGGATATGTCTGAGAACAATGAAATTCCGGTGTCTAAAACTTTGACGCCCGAAGAGCAAGCGGTGTGGGATGCGAAGGCAAAAGTTCGGGTGCTGCTGAATTTGTGGGATTTGGGTGGCGGGAAGATGATGGTCAAAAAGGGCGATTTGACTAAGCGGATTGTACGTACTAATGAGACGAGTGTGAAATATCAGGGCGTGCTCGGCGAGTTACAGGAAGCAGGGGCGATCGTCTATTCGCTGTCAAATCGGGTGACGCTGGTGGAATTGAGCGCGCGCGGGAAAGAAGTTTTAGCGGATGGTTTGAAAAGTCGGGATTCTCTGTTTGAGTTTGATGGTTCTCAAATTGGTACGCGGCTGGGAAATGCTTTGTTGAAGTGGATTCGGCATCAGGATGGTGCGGCGAGTGTTGCGGGTGAGAAGGGGAAAGGGGATGTAAGGGCGATCGCATCCTATGAAGAATTTAAGGCTGTGGCGTTGGATGTGTACGACAGCTTGAACCGGGATTATAACTTAGACGATTTAGTACCGATTTATCGGATGCGGCGGGCGATCGGGGAAAGGGTAGGGCGATCGCAGTTCAATGAGTGGCTGTTGGAGATGCAGGCTAATGACATTTTCCAGCTAATGTCTGGAGAAATGCCAGACATCACTGCAGACCAACGCGAGGACTCAATCACCATTTCTGGCGTTGGATTTCGTAACTACGCCAAGCGCTTGAACGCCTAAAATTACCCTGAATCTTTTTGTAGTTTGTTACCTCACACCCAATTATTATGGAAAATTCAGCCGCATCTCCCATAGAATCCCTCAAAGCTGCCATCCAAAGTCACAATCCATTTAGCAAAACTGGCATTGTCAAAGAGCAGGATATTTGGGGAAAAGGATTCCCCGATGTTCCCACTCTCAACAAACACGCTTCTGATGCAGTTTTTCAGGCCGTTGAGCTGGTGCGAACCAGTCAATCCAGTCAAGAAAAAGTTAGTTCCCTTGCCCTAACTGCTCCGCAAGGAGTCGGTAAAAGCCATGTTCTCGCTCGCATTCGCCATCGACTAGAACGAGATGGTGGCGCTTTGTTTGTCTATGCAAGCGTCAATAATTACACCGACTTAAACTTGATTAAGTACCAATTTCAGCAAACCTTAGCAAATAGTTTGAGTCACCCAGTTAATCAAGGGGTGATGCAGTGGCAGGAAGTAGCCGCAGCAATGGCAAATCAAGGCTTGAAAGCTATAAATGCTGATGCTCCAAACCTTTCACCCGCCAATCTTCTTGACCGATTTGATAAAGTATGTGCTAGTTGGGCGGCTAAAAATAAGAGTTTTATGAACACTCTGAGTCAAAAAGTTTGCCAAACAAAGCCTAATGCTGATCCTTATATTATTCGTGCTGTTTTGTGGACGCTTTCAAAAATTCAGTCAGCCTTTGCAATCAAATGGTTGTCAGGTGAGGAACTAGATAAGTCTAAGGCTGAGGAACTGGGATTGCCAGCAAATTCTGGTAAAACAAATCAAGATAGAGAAGCTGAAGCTCTTAATACAGTTCAGCAAATAGTGAATTTGGTGAGTTGCTACAACCCAGTCATCATTTGTTTTGATGAAATAGATGTCAAAAACAACTCTACTGATGATGGCTTGCCAACAGAAATGGTAATTGCTGATTTAGTAAAACGCCTCCACGATACTCTCAATCAATCGGAACTCGGTCAAGGAGTTGTCATTCTCACAGTAATGCTGCCCAATACTTGGACACATAAAATCAAGCTGATGTCGGGCGGTACACCAGCTCGACTATCAACACATACAAAAGGAAAGCCAATTGAATTAAACTTTCTTGATGGCAATTCAATGATAGAGATAGTAACTTTGTGGCTGAAAGATTTCTATGAATTCAGGAATTTAAAGCCTCACAATCAGCTATATCCTTTTGAAGAAAATCAACTCAAAGAATACGGCAAAAATAAGCCAGCGGTACGGGAAGCTTTGACATGGTGTGAAGAGAATTTTAAAGTTTCTAGACCTGCTCTTCCAGAAGATCCTTTTGAGCGATTTGAACTTGCTCTCAGGGAACTTGAGTCAGGTCTCGTAGACTATATGGAGAATAATTCCATAATTGCTAAAGCTCTTTGCTTTGGTTTTGAAACGTTGAAAGGTCATACAATCGAAGGAGTAATGATTGAACAGGTTACTACTGAAATTAAGCCAAAAGCTAAAAATGGTGATTGGATTAACTTCAAAGTAATTGGCACAGAAAATGGAAAAACTGTCAAAATTGGCATTGCCGTTATTCAGTCTTCTCAGAGTGAATTAGTTGCTGGATTGAGGCGTTTAATAGATTATGAAAAATTTGATCTGACTCGCGGTTGTTTAGTCCGTTCTCAAGCCAAAATCGAAACAATAAAGAAGACCGCTCAAGCATACAAGTTACTTGAACAACTGGTATCACCTCAAGAAAGAGGTGGTGAAATCGCAGATTTGATAGAAGAGCAAATAAAACCTCTAATCGCTATTTATTCTGTTTGTAAAAAGTGCAGAGACTATAATTTAACGGAAAATCAAGTTTTTGATTTCATCTCTCAGAAGCAGCTAACTTTTGACAATCCTTTACTGCGAGAGATATTGAGCGATCCATCTGGTATCATGCCTGTTGTTGATGATGAAGATGAACGTCAACTTTTAGAAGACCTTCTTAATCCGCCGACTATTGACAATACAGATGAATCGGATGACTTGAGTGATTTATTTAGTGAATTATGAGCGCATCTGTTTTGATTTACAATGCCCTGCGTCTACCTGCTGCTGATGTTGAAGCGTTAATTATAGGGCGATTAATTGTGGCTGTGCCCCGGAAATTTATTAATCCGGGGCAGAAGTTTGCTTTGTACCCTGCCAATATTTGGATTAACTTGCTACCCCACGAGCAACATTATCGCTCAAGTTTTTTGCCTGTCGCTCAAAACGCAAACGCACTTGCTCAGTTAAATTCTGAGAAAGTTTTGATTAAAGCTTGGGCTAGGTGCGAAGTGTGTCAAATGCTAAACGATCCAGAATCATTAGAGGCTTTGTCGCGGTTAACAGTCTGGACAACAGAGGCATTACAGCAAACTCTCCTAGAAAAACCTTATATTTTTCTAGCTTATCTTCGCGTCTATTTGCTGCCTCAGCCGCTGGAAATGCCAGTGCATCCCAGCGGCAATTTTGTATCTTTGCCAAAGTCTCTAAATGTTACTGATTCAACGCCTGTGTTGAGCGAGTCTATCTTTGCCAAACGCCGTCAAAAACTAGAAAAACTAGAGCCGCCAGAGCATCCAGAATTGGAAGAGTTGCAAAGTGCATTAGTGCATTTATCCACCACCAACCCAAACGCCAAACAACTAGACACCGAAATCAAAATATTTTTAGGTTGGAGTAGCGAGAAGCCTGTAAAGCCCATTCAACCCGATTTAGCTTGGATAAAAACTATAGCAGCTTTGGGAAATCGCACCAAAGAACTAGATACAAGTATAAGCAACTATCAAGCAGGAACAGACTTTGAAATTGTAGTGCGCGATAGCCTTGAGTTTTTGGGATTTACCATAGATTATGCTCACAAAGGTGGTGCTGGCGGCTTAGATTTATTCTGCTCAAAACCTTACCCCTTAGTTGGCGAGTGCAAAGCCGGTAAAAAAATCCCTAACGATACAGCAGTTCAATTGCTGAATTTAGGAACTCTACGCCTGAGAGATCCAGCATTACTCAGAAGAGTCACTAAGCTGATTATTGGCCCTGGTGAACCTACCCCGCAACTTAAGGATGCAGCACAATTACACGGTATGGCGATTATGAACCCTGAGACGCTTGAAAAACTGGTTAAACTTCAAAGCAAATATCCTAACTCGGTGGACTTATTTAAACTGAAAGAATACTTAAAACCGGGACAATCTGATGATGAAGTTGCTAAATATATTGAGCAAGTTGAACAAGAAATTAAGTTGCGATCGTACATAGTTCAGCTAGTAAAAGACTTTTTGGAAAGAACAATATCCGAAAATGTTGAGTTTAATCAGCTTCACGGTGCTTATGCCTTTTCTATGTCGCCCCAACCTTTAAACTATGAAGCAATGCACGAAATTTTAGTAGAACTTTCCTCACCATTGACGGGTTACTTAGGGCGAATTAAAGGAGATGATTGGCGGCGCGATCGCTTTTATTTCCTACACGATTTACTGCTAGATGATTGAGATGAGAAAGGTCGATCGCACTTCGTCCAATATCCTAGACAGAATCAGGATCTACGCCCAATTCCCGCAACCTCGCCGCCAATCTTTCAGCTTTCTGCAATTGAGCTTGTTCTGCCTTAATTAACTCCTCTATCAATGGCGGGTTTAGTATTTCATCCACTGATAAAACCAAATCTGGAAATACCATAGACACAATTTCCTCACCCGGCAAGAAATCTGTGTAAGTGTAACCATCTTCACCTTCAATCAATGCAAAAAGCCGGATTTTTTGCTTGCCATTTTTAGGGTCAACAATGCAATATTCCGGCACATTCGCTAATTCGTACTCTCCCCGTTTGATCACGTAATCTGCTCGCCGATTTTCGCTGACTACTTCTATCACTAATAATGGCTTTTCATCAAAATCGAGGATACCTGCACCGGATCTAGCAGCAGCTTGTTCCAAAAGACTTTGAGTGCAGACGACTACATCAGGAATTCGAGACTTATTTTCATCTGTTCTCACTCCCAGACCAGTTTTTACTACTAAGTCGAGATTGTGAGCAGCTAAATAACGCTGCAATTTGTAAACTAAATATTCGGAAATTTTGATGTGTAAAATTGTGGCTGTTGGCATCGGGATTAATTTGCCTTTGTACAGTTCGTATTGTACATCAGTATCTCCTTGATAAACTCTGTATTCTTCAAAGGTTAAAGTAGGAGAAGTATCCGTTTGCTTTTCTTCTAAAACTGGGGCGATTGATTGAGACATAGGTTTTGGTATGAGTAAGTTTGTAGGGTGCGTCAGGTGAAGTTGTGGGGCGACGATCGAGCGTTTGCGGACTGACGCACCCTACTAACTATTGTAGATCGGATTACCATTTGGGCGATCGCCTCAACAAAGCTGTAGCTGCTTCACTGTCGAGAGGTTTAGAGAAAAAGTACCCTTGACCGTACTCGCAGCCGATCGCCCGCATTTGAGCCAATTGGACGGCGGTTTCGACACCTTCTGCGACTACCTCCATCCCCAAACTGCGGGCCAGCATGACGATCGCCCGCACGATTTCCAAATTTTCGCCCATTTCCCCGACGCGGCTGACAAAAGACCGATCGACCTTCAAAATATTAATCGGGAATTTGTGCAAATAACTCAGAGACGAATAACCAGTGCCGAAATCATCAATGCACAGCCCGATCCCCAACTCTCTCAACTGCGAAAGCATCGCCGCCGCTGCTTCCCCATCTTCCATCACCACAGTCTCAGTAATCTCCAACTTCAAACAGCGAGCATCAACACCAGTTTCCAGCAAAACTTGCTTGATTTGGTCGATCGACTCCGGTTCCGAAAACTGCCTCCCGGAAAGATTTACTGCGACTGTCAACCGCGAATTTCCCGCAGGCAAATTCAAACTCTGCCACTTAATAATTTGGCGGCAGCTTTCGCTCAAAACCCACAAACCCAAAGGCATAATTAACCCAGTTTCCTCCGCCATCGCAATAAATTCCATCGGGGAAACTAAACCCCGTTCCGGGTGCAGCCAGCGCACCAGCGCCTCAAATCCGATCGTTGAGCCACTTTTCAAACAAACGATCGGCTGATAATAAACAGTAAAAGGACATTCCAATTGAGGAGGAGCAAATTGCGATTTCGGACGTTCCAATTTCCAGTCAATTTCGCACATCGGCGAGTTTTCCGCCACTCGATCTCCTAAATCCACGATCGAGTATCTGAAATTCAATTCTTCAACAGACTGGCGCAAATCGTGTTCCAAGTGCATCAAAGCAACAGCCCGAGTGTGCATGGCACTTGTAAACACTTCGTAGCGAGCTTTGCCGAGAGCTTTTGCCCGGTACATCGCAATATCAGCATCGCGCAAGATATCTCCCGGCCACTGATATTTGTCGGTACTCAAAGCAATGCCGATGCTAGCAGTAATTAAAACTTTATTACCTTCCAAATTCAGCGGTCGTTCGATCGCCCTCAGAATTTTCTTGGCTTGGGCTTTCGCCTCATCAACACCTTGAATTTCCTCCAGCAAAATCACAAACTCATCTCCCCCCAGACGAGCGGCCGTATCGCCCGATCGCAAACAAGTCAAGAGACGGCGAGCCACAGCCACCAACAGCCGATCGCCCGTGCGATGTCCCTGGCTGTCATTAATCACCTTAAACCTGTCCAAATCCAAAAACAGCACCGCAAACTGATAATTCGGATGCCGTTTGACGCGAGCAAAAGCTTGTCCCAGCCTGTCAGTTAGCAAAGCCCGGTTCGGTAACTCCGTCAGCGCGTCATGCAAAGCATCGTGCAACAATTGGTCTTCAGCCACCTTGCGCTCAGTCACATCGTGACAGTTAACCACAATTCCCCGCACCGAAGGTTCCGAGAGCAAATTCGTGGCTACAGCTTCCAAAATGCACCAGAAACCATCCTTGTGCCGCACTCGGTATTCCGCCAATCCCAGCCCAACTTTCGGCATTTGGATAATACCTTGGAACACTTGAGCCACCATTGGCATTTCGTCGGGGTGAATCAGCTCGAATACAGACCGGCCGAGCACTTCCGCCGTCGGGTAGCCCAAAATCCGCTCTTGGGAAGGAGAGACATAGCGGCAAAAGCCTTTCTCGTCGAGAATGACGATAATATCTCTGGCATTTTCAATCAGCGAGCGAAAGCGCTTTTCACTTTGGCGCAGTTCTTGTTCGGTGCGCTTGCGATCGGTAATGTCGGTATTCATGTAAATCAAACCGACAATTGTCCCTGTGGCGTCTTTAATCGCATCGGCCCGCAGCAGCACTTGCAATATCTCGCCACTTTTGGTGCGGTTGGTAACTTCACCAGACCAAGAATAACCCCGGGCGATCGTGTCAAGTATCTCCGAGGCGACGGAGGAGTCAGCAAAAACTGCCGGTATACCTCCAGCGAGTTTAAATTCCTGTGCAGTTTCCCATTCAAATAGCTGAGAAAACGCTGGATTTTGATAGATGTGAGTCCCCGAAGCATCGCTGATCCCGATCGCGTCGCTCGAACTTTCCACCGCCTTGCGAGTCAGCACCAGAGCTTCTTCTGCCCGCTTGCGCTCGGTAATGTCTATCCCTACCAGACAAGCGGCGTTACCCCGATCGTACTTTTGAGCCACAATCAAATAATGTCCCGCCGACTGTCCACCGTCCGTTTTCACCTTAGCGGTGAGTTCTTTCACCGTTTCCGTAGCGTCGTCGGCAAAAAACTCCACCACAAAAGAGTGAAAATCCGAGCTCACGCCCAGAAAACCGATATCTTGACCGACAAAAGCCGACGGCGACAAACCGTGCAGTTTAGCTAAGTGGTGGTTGACGCCCAAATAGCGCAAATCCGAGCTAATCCAAGATACTATGCCCGGAACAGCTTCCAAAATCGTTTGCAGTTGGTCGTTAGCTTGCTGTAATGCTTCCTGGACTTCGATGCGTTCGGATAAGTCCGACTGAGTTCCGACGAAATGAGTCAAATTACCGCTGTCATCACGCACGGGAGATAGCGATAATTTGTTCCAGAAAGGAGTGCCGTCTTTGCGGTAATTTTTGATTGTTACCTGCAATCCTCGACCTTGGCGCAAGGCGTCGCGGATGTTAGCTATGATAGTTCGATCGGTATCGGGGCCTTGCAAAAATCGGCAGTTGCGCCCCAAGACTTCAGCGGCGCAGTAACCTGTCATCCGTTCAAAAGCCGGATTGCAATAAATTATCGGACAGTCGGGTGCATTGGGGTCAGCAATGACAATGCCGCTGCTAGTAGCTGCCAAGGCTCGATCGCGCAGCCACAGTGCTTCTGATGCAGTATGCCGATCGGCATCCCCCACTTCACCTAAATTAGAAATTGACTGGTTCTCGCGATCTCCCATCAGCCGAAGTTTCAAGCAAACCTTTACAATTTCCGAGTTGTTTCTTACTTTAGCGTTTTTAAGCACTTGTGCAAGGTAAATTTGATCTCGGCATTTAAGTAAGCGGGATTTCACCTTACTTGTTAATTGTATTTTCTGTGCTTGCTGTTGGGCATTTAAAAAAGCACCTCTTCAATTCCCCAGTAAAAAACCCTTAATTTCTCTCGCCCTCTGACTCTCACCCCCTCTCCCCTTCTCGCCGTGCTCCGTCAATCGATTAAAGAATTGAAGAAAGCGACCCCACTGATAAATCCAGGGGCTAGCGATCGGGATGTTGACCCCGTGTCCGCAGTAATTTTTTGCAAGTATGAAGGATGCTGCATCGGCTTTTAAGTCTGTTTTTTGTGCCCGGACGCTCAGGGTTTGGGCGCTTGTGACGATCGGTCGATTGAAGGTAGATGCCTTCATCTAAAATTTCGTTTTGAACGGGGTGTCGATCGTATCATAACGCCGCGTTCCCCTGGACTGACCGCAAAAAATCTTAAAATTAAGGCGATGATCGAGACGATGTAGAGAGCTAGGTTGTACCTAACACTTTGTATGGGTTTTCCTGTGTTAATTCAGCTATGTTGTGTTACTGAATGTTGATTTTCTATTAGCTATTGAACACATAATTTTTGGTAAATTTTAATTAAAAATTGGAGGTTCGCCCAGGTAAAAACTTTGCAGGTTAGTGCAAGCACCAGCGAAAGATTGAATTCAATCGGAGGCGTAGAGACTCTATTTGTATAATCAGCCTGCGCCCGCCTTACTCAAGCCTCCCGAGTATAAAAAAAGACTCATTGCACAACTTGTGAATTTATAGCGACAAACGATAAAAAACCGAGTTTAAAAATGTCATAAAATAAGTTACGGTTAGATGAGAACGGTTGAATAAAGATGTCTAATGTTGCAGCGACACCCTTGGCCCCAGACAATTGAAGAGGCGATCGCCATTCAAGAACAGCTTAGGTCAGAGGTAATTACCGAAAATCAACGGTCAAAAGTTCGGTACGTCGCAGGCGTAGATGTCGGCTACGACAGTGTAGACGGCGTATCGCGGGCCGCTGTAACAATTCTGAGCTTTCCCGGCTTGCAGTTGCAGCAGCAAGCTGTAGTCCGCAGCCGAACTACTTTTCCTTACGTTCCCGGTTTCCTGTCTTTTCGAGAAGTGCCGGCAGTCCTCGAAGCTTTGGAAAATATCAGTTTGAAGCCAGACTTGATATTGTGCGACGGTCAAGGACTAGCCCATCCCCGCAGGTTCGGTCTTGCCTGCCATTTGGGGGTTCTGACAGGAATTGCGACGATCGGAGTTGCCAAAACTCGATTTATTGGAGAACATTCAGAAGTCGGGTTAGAGCGGGGCAGTTGGCAGCCCTTGCTGCACGAGGGATCAACTGTAGGTGCGGCACTCAGGACGCAAACAGGGGTAAAACCGATTTATGTTTCGATCGGTCATAAGGTAGAGTTGATAACTGCGATCGAGTACGTCCTGCGCTGCGCCCCGAGATATCGCTTGCCAGAAACAACTCGATCGGCAGACCAACTAACATCTCCGATAACTGGCAAGCCCCGAAGGCATCAAAAAAATGAAAAGTAAAAAGACAAAAAAAGCATCCCTCTTTAGACTTTTAATTTTTGAGGTGTCGCCACCCGAGTCCAAAAACCCTCTGAGTCTATCGCCAATCAGCTTTCCGTTCCATCCTTCCAGCGAACTAAAGAATGACTATACCTGAGAAAGAGGTATAAAAGTTGGAAGATTTATAGAATGATTGAAAGACAGCAACCTGCTTAAAGATTGGCGGATCTAACCATAGTCCGGGCGTGAACTATTTTTAGTTCACATTTGTAAATTATGAAACAGTCATTCTGGGACTTAAACCACAAGTTTAGATTCGTCAGATGACGTTTGATAAGTTACCGTCTGATATCTCACCACTGACTGGGAGTACCCACGTAGGGCGTGAGGCGAAGGCGCGATCGAGCTAAAAAATCAGAAAAAACACAAGGAGACAGTCATGGCTGAGAAAAGCAAACGCGGATTCGCTTCTATGGACGCAGAAAAACAGCGCGCAATTGCTAGCAAAGGCGGAAAAGCTGCACACGAGAAAGGAACTGCGCACGAATTTACCTCTGAAGAAGCCAGACAAGCTGGTCAAAAAGGTGGCGAAGCTGTCAGCAGAAATCGCGAACACATGGCTCAAATTGGTCGCGAAGGCGGTCGGAAAAGCCGGAAGAGCGAAGCTTAAGTCTCTTAAGGCTTTCGGTACAACTGTTGCAGCTTGAGAGTCACCGCGGCTGACACGCTGGCGTTTGAGGGGTGTGGCGATCGAATTCTCAGAGGGAGTTCGATCGACCTTCCCTCCAAAAAACAGCACGATTCGCAACTTTCAAAACCCCGCAGCCATTAGTTTTTAGCAATCGCTGGCCAATCTTTAACGGCAAATCTTTAACAAAGCTGCACTGGGGTGAAGATTTTTGCGGGTAAAGAACAACTGACTCATGGCGAGTCAGTCTTTCAAAAAAAGCCGATGCGATCGCCAAAAGCCCCGAATTCGGGGCTTTTTTGTTGAGCTGCACAAAATATTTTCAAAACGCCCGATCGAGTCCGCTTCAATAATTCTAATTAAGTTTGCAGTCAGGATGCTAGTAAGAAGAGCTAGATTATTAATATTTATTCAGGAAACTATAGAATCATGACAAACCAGCTCACTTTAGAATGGACAGAGGCTGGGGTGCGTCAAACTCAGACAATTCAAAACGGACAGCCGAGCAAAAATCCCGGAACCGTGAGGCTCGGGCGCGATCCGGCAAAGTGCGATCTAGTATTTTCGCATTCGAGCGTATCGGGGCTGCACGTCGAAATATTTTTTAATCAAGAATTGCAGGAGTATGTACTGCGGAATTTGCGCCAAAGCAATCCGCCGCTGGTAGACGGAAAATTTCTCGCCCAAGGCGAAGCAACCTTGAGATCCGACAGCCATATCCATTTAGGCCAAGTGGAAATCAAGGTAGTGTCCGCACCTGCGGTGGCGGTAGCCGCGCCGCAGACGGTTTTGCTATCCGGGGCTGCGGTGCAAAGTTCTTCCCCGCCGACGGGGCCTTCCAGCTACGGTTTGCAGTGTCCCAAGTGCAGCCGCGTTTCGCCTTACGCGCAGTTGAGTGCAGGGTGTCCGTGGTGCGGTACTTCTTTGGCGGCCGCGGTGAGTGTGGTGCTCTCTGGGTGAGGGTGTGAAAAAGGGAAAATCGGGCGATCCGGGTTTTAGGTGCGCCGCCACTTAAATAAGACGCGGAGCGCATTTGCCTTGCTTGCGCCCGGTTTGTGTGGAAAATATCAGGCTTAACAACCAGAAATCATCTCAAATCCGGTAGCATCGGAATTAATATAACCCGAAATCAGGACACCGCGAGTGCCTTAGTCCCTACAATTAATCGAGGTAGGGAAACGGCATCTTGAGTGTCGTCTATATAATTCCGGCGCAGTCGGAATTATATAGAGGGATATTCCGGGCGGCGTTGCTGATTTCGAGTATGATTTGTCTCCGAAATGTAGGGGCAATTCATGAATTGCCCCTACTAAGCGAGTTTCAAATCGAAATTCCCAATCTGTACCTTACTCACTAGACAATTACTATAAGCCGCGATTTCAAATTGCATCTCTCAAAATCAAAAACTTTTTTTCGCAGAAAGCTCAAAGCCGATCGCTGATGTTTAAAAAATAATAATGAATCCTCAACCCTTGCGCCTGCGACTGACTTGGAAAGATACAGCTACGGGGGATTGTCGCTCCCCTATACTCGATTTGCCGATCGCTTTGGGACGAATTTTTGAAGCTATGCCCGCCACAATCAACGGGGAACGAGTTTCTCGAATTGCCCTCAGCAGCAGTCAAGTTTCTCGCTTCCACGGAGTGATTGCGATCGAAGGTAACAGTATTGTAGTTATTGACACGGGCAGCCGCAACGGTACTTTTGTCAACGGCACCCGCCAAACCCGGTGTATTCTAGCCAACGGGGATATGCTGCAAATTGGGCCCTACGCGATCGGCATTTCATTTGCGGTTAATTCCCCAGAAACCCACTGTGTCAATTCTCACATTTTTTTCAACCCCCAGACCAACGGGCCAGACCCCGTATTGGGGCCGAAAATGATGTCGCCGCTTCCTCAAATGGGCAGCATAGAAGAATTTCCGCCGATCGCATTTTTGCACGCGAATCAAGTGACAATGCGATCGGTCAAATCGATGGGACTTCCGGTTGAAGAGATTGATTGGACAGCAATTGGCGGCGGTTTGGGCAGCTTTATTTGGGCTGATTTGCTGAGAATTTGCGGCGTGAAAGCCGATCGAATTGCAGTTTTAGGCCTGGAAGAGCAACCTTACGCCCGCTACCGCCGGTTGTGCCTGAATTCTCAAATTCCGCTGCGGGAACGGCTGCGATCGAATTCTGACTCTTGTCCAGACAACATTTGGGGCTGGCCTCCCTATGCTGTGCGTGAAGCTTGGCAGGAATTGCTCAGAGGGCGGTTGGGAGTATCGCTGAAGTTGATGTGGCAGGTGTTTGCGGAACCGACTTTTGCCGAAACTTACACGCCTCGCGCGGGGAATGTGTTTGATGCGATTGACAGGGAAACTGGGCGTATCGGGTGGAATCAGATGTTTCGCTACGGTAGGGTGCGGGGAATTCGCAAGACAGATGACGGGAGGTACGCGATCGCTTATTCTCGATCGAATGCCGATCGTCAAGACCACGCTTTTTTAATCGCCAAATACGTACACTTAGCCACAGGCTATCCCGCCATTCAATTTTTGCCAGATTTGCAAGCTTACCGCGAACAAACCCAGGATTTTGAGTCGGTTGTGAATGCTTACGAAAGCCACGACGGAGTTTACGAAAAGTTAGAATCCCAGGGCGGCAGCGTGTTAATTAGAGGGCGGGGAATTGTGGCTTCGCGGGTGGTGCAGCGGATTTACGAAGCCAGAAAGCTAAACCGCGACATTCAAGTATTGCATTTGATGCGATCGGCCAAACCTGAAGGTAACAAATTCGATCGAGCTGTGCGCAGCGTGGAAAATCACTACGAATTTCAACCCTTCAACTGGCCGAAAGCTTGCTGGGGCGGGGAACTACGAGTAATGTTGGAACAAGCCGCCCCGGAATTTCGCCCGCAGTTGCTCGCAGACTGGGGCGGCACCACTACAGCCGGGCGCAGCGACTGGCGGCGCATTGTCAAAGAGGGTTTAAGTCAAGGATGGTATCAAATTACCTTCGGGGAAGTCGATCGAGTCGATCGCGACAGTCGAAACCGCACGGTGACGTACATTCAGGAGAAGGAACTTAAAGGGCAAATTAAATTAGAAGCTGATTTTATCATTGATGCTACGGGTTTGGACGCTAAGGTAAAAACCAGTCCCCTGCTAGAGGATTTAGTAGCTCAATACAATCTTCCCCTCAACGGGTTGGGGCGGCTGAGCGTGAGCAACGATTTTGAAGTTCCCGAATTGCGCAACACTTCTGTTAGCAACGGAGAAGGCCGGGTATACACAGCCGGGGCGATCGCTTTGGGAGGGCCTTACGCGCCTGTGGACAGTTTTTTGGGCTTGCAATATGCCGCCTTGCGTTCGGTTGAAAGTCTAGCCACCAAAGGAGCGCCCGGTGTTCGGAAATTGAGCGTTTGTCGATCGTTCGTGCAGTGGTTGAAGTGGATTTTTAATAAATCTCCAGGTTGATTAAAAACAATACCGTTTCGCACTCAATCTAAAATCTAATGTTTGCTTATAAATAATACCGTTTCGCATTCAATCTAAAGTCCCAAATCCAAAATCTAAAATCGAATGACTCCCACTTTATTCGGCCGCTGGCAAACTCGAATACTGCTATTTGCCACAGTAGGCGTTTTAGTAACACTACCATTTTTTTTAGGTTTGATTGCTGATAAATCAGGCTCAATCTTTTTCTGGATTCTAGGGTATGTAGCGATTTTCGGTATCGGCTGGGATGCTCTATATATCTACATCCAGCAGTTCCGCTGGGATCGAGATTGGCCGGGGGCATTTCAATTGCTGGCTGGAATTTGGGAAGCACTTTTTGTCTTGCTATTAATCAAAACTATTGGTTTGCCGGGAATACCGCTACTAGATTTTGAGTTGGGAGCTTTTGCGCTACATTACAGTTTAGTGTGGCTGGCGATTTATCTGGCATCGCAAACACTAATGCGGATTTTGTTTCCCTACTGGCGTTTCCGAGGCGGCCAATGGTTGTAATAATTAACAAACAATCAATTCCCAATTCCCCATGCCCAATTCCCGATCCCCAATTCCCTGTATATTCTCATTTTTTTCTGGTTCCGGCTTCCTCGATTTGGGCTTTGAGTCGATCGGCTTTAATGTAGCATACGTCAGCGAAATTTTCCCGCCATTCATCCAAGCATACCGTCACTCTCGCCAGTGTCTGAATTTACCGCAGCCAGAATACGGACACTGCGAAGGAGATGAAGCAGATGTGACTCGACTTGTAGAGGGAAAACCAGCACTTCACTTGCGGGAATTGATGCAAGATGCCCGGAAGAAACACGATATTATTGGATTTATTGCGGGGCCACCTTGTCCTGACTTTTCAATTGGCGGCAAAAACCGAGGTGGGGAAGGAGATAAAGGCAAACTTTCAGATTCTTACATTGAATTGATTTGCCAACAGCAGCCGGATTTCTTTTTGTTTGAAAATGTCAAAGGTTTGTGGAGAACCAAAAAACATAAAGCTTTTTATGAGGAACTTAAAAATAAGTTGGCTGAGGCGGGATACGTATTTGTGGAACGTTTGATAAATGCGATCGAATACGGTGTGCCGCAAGATAGGGATAGAATTATTTTAATCGGTTTCCGTAAAAATCTTGTCAAAGATATGGGAATCGATCTAGATAAAAACAGCCCAATGTTGCCAGAAGGTGTATTTCCTTGGTCAAGTCAGATTTTATATCCCAAATCCGAAGTTTTTTCTAATCCTTGGCCTGAAAGGAATGCGTTTGCCTGTGATAGTTTTCTGCCTTGCCCTGATGGTATTCCCAAAGAGTTAACAGTACAGTTTTGGTTCCAAAAAAATGATGTTTTAAATCATCCCAATGCGGAACATTATTTTCAACCAAGAGCGGGAATTAAAAGGTTTGCTGCTGTCGATGAGGGAGATGATTCTAAAAAATCTTACAAGCGTTTGCACAGGTGGCGTTATTCCCCGACTGCTTGTTACGGCAACAATGAAGTTCACTTGCACCCTTACAAAGTTCGCAGGCTTTCGGTTGCAGAAACCCTGGCTATTCAGTCTCTGCCTCAAAAGTTTTCGCTACCAGAAAAGATGACTTTAACTAATATGTTTAAAACTGTAGGAAATGGAGTTCCTTATCTGGCAGCCCAAGGAATTGCCAAAACAATTTTACATTTTTTATCTAACTAAATCAAAACTTACGATTCCCAATTCCCAATTCCCAATTCCCAATTCCCAATTCCCGACATATCTCGTTTAACACAGAAGTGTTATAATAACTCGTTAAGGTTGAAAACCTAGATTTTTTATTTGCCCGCAATTCGCCATGACTGTTAAACCCCGCCGCTATCACATTACCACTTTCGGATGCCAGATGAACAAAGCCGACTCCGAACGGATGGCCGGCATTCTGGAAAATATGGGCTTTGAGTTCGCGGAAGACCCGAACGAAGCTAGTTTGATTCTCTACAATACTTGCACAATTCGAGACAATGCCGAACAAAGAGTTTATTCTAACCTGGGAAGGCAGGCTCATCGCAAACGAAAAGAGCCAGATTTAACTTTAATTGTAGCGGGATGTGTGGCTCAACAGGAAGGTGAAGCGCTACTGCGCAGAGTGCCGGAATTGGACTTAGTGATGGGGCCCCAACACGCTAATCGACTTGAAGATTTGCTGGAACAAGTTTTCCAGGGAAATCAAGTTGTGGCGACTGAAGCTGTTGAGATTATGGAGGATATTACTAAGCCTCGCCGCGATAGTCAGGTGACGGCTTGGGTGAATGTAATTTATGGCTGCAATGAACGCTGCACTTATTGTGTTGTGCCGAATGTGCGCGGGGTTGAACAGTCGCGAACACCGGAGGCTATTCGGGCGGAAATGGAGGATTTGGGCCGTCAAGGTTACAAGGAAGTAACTTTGTTGGGGCAGAATATTGATGCTTATGGACGCGATTTGCCGGGGACTAAACCCGATGGCAGCAACCTGCATACTTTGACTGATTTGCTTTATTTTGTGCAGGATGTTCCGGGAGTCGATCGCCTGCGATTTGCTACTAGCCACCCGCGCTATTTTACGGAACGCTTAATTAAGGCTTGTGCAGAATTACCACAGGTTTGCGAACATTTTCATATTCCGTTTCAGTCTGGTGATAATGATATTTTGAAGGCGATGTCGCGGGGTTACACTCAGGAGAAATACCTGCGAATTATCGATACAATTCGTCGTTATATGCCGGATGCTTCGATTACGGCGGATGCAATTGTCGCTTTTCCGGGGGAGACGGAAGCGCAGTTTGAGAAGACTGTAAAGTTGATTGAAGATGTTGGTTTCGATTTGGTGAATACGGCGGCTTATTCGCCTCGCCCTGGAACGCCTGCGGCTTTGTGGGAGAATCAGTTGAGTGAGGATGTGAAAGCCGATCGCCTCCAACGACTAAATCATGTCGTGACAACAACCGCGATGGAGCGTTCGCAGCGCTATTTCGGACGCACTGAAGAGGTGTTGGTGGAAGTCCAAAATCTCAAAGATTCCAGTCAGGTGATGGGACGCACGCGCGGCAATCGTCTCACATTTTTTAAGGGTGATATTGCTGAATTAGCTGGTAAAATGGTGCAGGTTAAAATTACAGATATTCGCGCTTTTAGTTTGACTGGGGAAAGAGTTTAAATAGTTCTGGGAGTTCCCCGACTTCGCCGAAGTTGTCGGGGAACTCGCTAAGTGTATGAGGAGAAGAGCGATCGGCTTTTTACCGCTTTTGTGACTATAATTGACATAAAGCGAGTTTAAATAACATGACACAAACTTCTGAATTTGATACAACGCAAAATTTTACTCCCCAACCTGAATTGCCGCAGCCAAACGAACGCGGAGAGTATCAAAGAACTTCTCACCGATATTGGCAAGTCGTAGATCCAGACCCG
>JANNOR010000027.1:0-37402 GCA_031399265.1 Cyanobacteria bacterium SOY_34_metabat_3
GCGTTAATATGCAATTATCAAAAAAATTAAAATTTTTTATCCAAAAATTATCATGACACAATCAAAATTTTATATTCCTTCCTTGGATGGAATGAGGACTGTTGCTTTTATCATTGTCTTTTTATCTCATGCAGGGCTGAATCATATTATCCCTGGAGCCTTTGGTGTAACAATATTTTTCTTTTTAAGTGGATATTTGATCGCAACCTTGCTGAGACGTGAATACGAAGTACATCAGTTCATTAATTTAAAACATTTTTATTTGCGACGTATTCTGCGAATTTGGCCTGGGTTTTATCTAATCTTATTCCTAGCCACTATTTTGACATTAGCAGGTGTATTTAAAGAGTCAATGAGACTCTCAGCTTTTTTAAGTCAGATTCTACATTATTATAACTATAGCAATCCTAAATCATTTTCAATAACTGGTTCCCAGGCTCTACCTGGGAACCGATGTAAGCGAGGCTCTGCCTCGCCTGCGAAAATGGAGGCAGAGCCTCCGGATCTGCGTTACCAGGCTCTTCCTGGTAACGAGTAACGAGTATAATCATTTAGGATTGCTATAGCTGTCGGATTCGGTGCTGTTCCTGATTAAAATGCTGCTGTTCAGGAGTTAATGCAGTGTGGTTAATCGGGTCCCGCATATCCCATTGCCATTCGGCTAAAACCAGCAAGCTAAATACCATTACGGCTCCGGTAAACAGAAAAGGCCAACCGCTGGTATAGCCTTTCTCACAAAGGTGAGGTATGACTGAGACCTTATATAACCACTTAAACCAAGAGGGCTGAACCCCAACAACGTACCTCATCTTTCTGAGAACCGCTATATAAGGCAAAATCAAAATCCCCAACAGGTGAAAAAGACTTGCGGTTAAAAGCGTGCGAGATCGCACTGCTAATCCAGTCAAAAAATACCCAACTCCGCTCATTCCCAACCAGAGCGGACAGAGATTCGCCAACACTTTTCCCCAACCTAAAAAAATGCCCAAATCGGTCAGCAACAATCCTAATAACATCAATAGTACCCAACCGTAAAGCACCCAGGTTACGCGTTATATTTTGACCCAATAGTATGTCTTCCTTATCATTTTTGCTGTACCTACGAGGCTGATCGCTGACCACAAACCTGCTTGCAGCATCCAACTCACCGAAAAAAATTGTGCCGTCCCGAACATGGGTATTAATAGCAGACCCCACAGCAGGCAAGCTTGGTCGAGCCGAGTATAAAATGTTGAATAAAATCGATTTTTACCCAAGCTAAACTGAACGTACCAAAGTCCTTCTAAATCCTGAACATCAAGGTTAAGCTGTTTGCGGCGCAGAGGCGGAACTGAATAATTAAAAAAAGTCATATTTGCCACTATTAAAGTTCACGATTAGTTATTCATGTACCTATATCAACAGCAATCGCTCTAATTGCAATCTGTCAAGCGGATTAATTTTGTAAATTTTATTCTGTGCCGGCAGTAATAGTTATTCACTCGCAGCAGCTAAAATAAGAAGATATAGATTTCACAAGTTGAAAAAATAGCTCTTGCGACAGATGGCTGCATTATTAGTTATTCGATACTTTGAAAATAGTAAACTTTGTTACAGAATTTATGCTCACTTCATCTCATCCTCTGAAACAGGTATTCCACTGCCCGGAAGAATCAGATTTTTACGCGCACTCCTTGGAAAGTTTAGTGTTAAATGCCAGTGACAATTCTCGACTTATCGTAGAGTTTGGTTCGGGAGAGGGAAGTCCAGTTATTAAGTCTTTACTGAGAACCGATTTTGACGGGAGAATAGAGGGATTTGAGCTAAATAATGTAGCTGGAAAAATTGCTCAGTCTCAAATTAAGCAATATGAACTTAGCGAACAATACACCGTCCACAACTGCTCTTTTTTTGATTCGCCTTTATACCATTCGGCCGATTGTATCATCTCAAATCCGCCTTACTTACCAGCGGTGGATGATAAGATTTATCAGCCGCTTCTGCACGGTGGGACTGATGGTTCTACAATTGCTAAGAAACTTTTATCTTTGGACTGCGACAAAGTTTTACTGATGGTTTCTAGCTATTCTAATCCTGTGGGTTTGATTGATTATGCGTTGGATCGAGGCTACTCAGTTGCGAATTTTGAGATTGCACCTTTAACTTTTGGGTATTACAGTTCGGAGTCTAAGGTGAAAAGCGCGATCGCCAATCTCCGAAAACAGGGAATGGCTTTTTATTCGGAAAATATCTATCTGTTGGCTGGAGTTTTGTTTAAGAAGCAGCAAAAGTCGCAAAGAGATTTGTCGATCGAGCTAATTCAGTTAATGACAGCCTTGTAAAATACAGCCTTGGTAGAGTACGTCTCACATCTTGCACCATTGTCAGTAACAGGCTTTTCGGCCTGCTCCACAAGAAATACACTCTTTTAGGAACAGGCCGGAAAGCCTGTTCCTAAAAGGCTTATTGAGAACGGTGCAAGATTTAGGGTGCATCAGTCTTGGATGCACCCCAGATAGCGGTTAATTCTGTTCTGCGGTTTGGATCGATCGCGCTACAGCCACCGCAGCCCGATCGCCGATCGACTTCTCTTGATCGTACCCCAACACCAGTTCCCACGCCTCCTGCGGGTATTTGTCAACCAGCGGGATCGCCACTTCATCCAGCATCCAGCGCCCGTGACGCTCGTCTTCCTTGATGTGCAGTTCCCAGTAACCCATCGCAGCCTGCGAGAGGTTCAGACGCTTCGCGGCGGCTAGATAATTGCGGTAAGCGACGGGCCCCGCCACCTCAAAATAAGTTAATCCGCCGTTGTATCGCAGAAAATGGCGCTTGCGTTCGGTAAGCAGGAAGTTGTGATTGATGCTGGAGAGCACTTCCCAAGGCACCATATCGAAGTACGCTTCCGGTTCCGTATTCATCCCGAATTCTGCCAGCATTTGGGCAAAATAGGTCGAATGCTTGCGCGGAAGGCGACCGCCGCCGTATTCTTCGATCAGCACCCGCGTTAGGGTTGACTGAATTTCGTTGCCGGCACCGCCGAGGATGCGCGAAAGGCGGCTGGCTTCGACTAAACCGTCGAAAGAGGCGATCGCCAGCAGGTGTTGGTATCCCTCTTCAGTTATCTGTTCCCGCAAATAGCGATCGATCTGGGTTAGCTCTGGATCGACATCGGCGGCCGCACGATCGCGCAGGGCTTGCTTGACATCCGGCAATTTTTGCAGATTTGCAACGTCGATTTGCGCGATTTCCCACTGCTGCCAAGGTTCCTCAATGCGATCGCGCACTGAGCGCAAATAGTGCGATCGTTCGTTATTGTAGCAGCGCAAATCATCGTACCAAAATAAATTGAGACGGTTGATCCGGTAAAGCACCCGTTGCAAAAAGCGGTGCCCCACATCGTCGCCCGGTTCTTGTTTGTAAGCTGCTTGAATGGCGTGGGCGATCGCGCTTTCCAACTCGCTGACAAGTAACGGTTTTGCCGCCACAGTGCGATCGAGTTCCTCGACATCTAACAACTTGACAAATTGCTGCTCGACAGCTTGGTAATTTGCGTTTGTTGGTTGCTTTTTGGGAAGACTCGGCGAGTCTGTTTTT
Organism: Cyanobacteria bacterium SOY_34_metabat_3; assembly: GCA_031399265.1. Classification (GTDB taxonomy): domain Bacteria; phylum Cyanobacteriota; class Cyanobacteriia; order Cyanobacteriales; family Microcoleaceae; genus Microcoleus. The sequence goes on from JANNOR010000027.1 coordinate 3,577, forward strand.
GGGAGTAATTCTGCGGTGTTTTGCATGGAATCAAGTTAGTCTGGCTTTGATTATTGTGCTGTCTGCCAAAACAGCCAACCGTTGCAGATTGCTGGGGATTATGGCTACTTTTCTTGAAGATAGCTAATCTGCCAGCACGATACACCTTTCTATTGATAGATATTTGACAGAAATCAATTTGGTCACTTTTTATCGAAATGATATAAACCGAGGACACGGCAGTGCCGTTTCCCTACAATTGAGCGCGGTAGGGAAACGGCACTGCCGTGTCCTCTATATCATTCCGGCGCAGCCGGAATTGATATCATTCCGTTCATCAGGGTGACTCACGGAGACTTTGTCAAGCTCCCCAAAGTAATTGGAGCTAATATCTGAGCATCTTTTTGAGCAGGCACTGCTTGCCGCCACGCTTTGATTCCGCCTGAAAGCACAACAAAATTCAGGCTAATATCCTTAATTTTATTAGTCTGGTTTCCCGCAGCATCTTGGGAATAGCGATCGACTTTTGCCAACTGTTGGTATGCTTTAATCGATCGCCCTCCTCTGGCACAATACAGTACAACTATTGGCTGAGGTCGATCGTCTTTAACCTGAGCTTTGACAATGGCTTGAACCTGTTTGACACCGAACCCCATCTCAAGATCGATTAGGGGAACCAGCGGACTTTCAGCGATCCGATCTTCGGCGTATTCTTCGGGCGATCGCACATCTATCAAAATCACTGATTTTAACTTACCTTGCTGCAATTCGGCAACAGTTACTTGTTTGGTATTTAAACTAGCGATAAAAGTGATGATATCCATGTGATTAAATAGGGCAAATGCACTCAAAGAACCAAGACCAATCAATCCCAAGCCCATAATTACCCGCAACGGGCGAGAATAGCGATTAATACTTTGTTTGAAATTTAGATTTAGCATTTTGCATCATCCTTGAAAATGGATAGAACATTTGTGCGAAATATCCAGCAGGTACAGCATCAGAAATTCCATATCGATCGGGCATTTTTTTCGCTGGCATATACATAGTGCCAAATAGCAAATCTAACAGTGGCAACTGAACGGCAAAATTCTTGTTGTGGATTTTGGGACTTTGACTGTGATGCCAGTGATGGAATTCTGGGGTGGCGACGAACCACTTGAGCGGGCCAAATTTGATGGTAATGTTAGCATGAATTAGAAAGGCGATCGCCGCCGAATAAAGAGCATAAACCGCAAAAGTTTCCGTGGTAAATCCCAACCAGTAAAGAGGCATCATTTTGCAAATCTGAGTAAAGAGTTGCTCGCAGGGATGCACCCGCACTGCTGCTAACCAGTCCATGCGTTCGATGCTGTGATGGACTGCATGAAATTCCCACAGCCAGGGTACTTCATGCAGCAGTCGGTGAGCAATATAATATGCCAGATCGGAAATTACAATTGCTTCTGCAAACTGCAACCACATAGGTTGAGAGGCTATTTTGCTTTGCAATTCCTGGTTGAATAAATCAGTCATCAGCGACAAGGTTACAGCCACAACAATAGCGCCCGATCTGCCAATAAAGTGACCTGTAAAAAAATAGGTAGCATCGGTTTTCCAGCCGCGACGAAAGACTTTTTGATTGTGTAAAGCAAAGATTCTTTCTAGGGGAAGGAAGATGCAGGCTAAGATGATGAAACCTTTGATAATTTCAGGTGACATGAGATTCTGATTAATGTCGATATTTACTTAGACACTACACTACTACCAGCAGCGCAGACAGGAACATCATTTTCAAGGATCGGATTAGGCGGTTGGGTATTTCTCTCAAAAGTATTTGTTTCACACAGAATGGCTGTAGTAGTCTTTTCATTGTTAGCTGCTGGGGAAACAGGTACTAAAAATACAGCCCCAACATAGCTACGAAGATTATTACTGCGGGCTACCCCATAACTAAAAGCAGCATTTTTGGTAGCTATGGCTGAATAGTTATAGTTGGTAGTCTGAGTTTTAATGCCGATGCCCAAGGCAGTAATGGAATTAGAAAATGCGCCATTCTCGGCGTATTTTGCTTGTTGGGCGCGGTTCATTGAGCTAAGATATTGCTTAGCTTCTGACTGCATCGCTTTATACGGCTTACAACGGGCAAATTCAGGGAGGACGATCGCAGAAAGTATCATAATAATTATCGAAACCACAGAAAATTTACTAAAAAGTATTCTCAGTATACCTAAAGGAAAATAAATCAAAATTATTTTCAGTAAAGTTGTGGCGACAGATTTAGGTTCTTTGATGGGTTGCAAATATGGCTGATAAGTTGTTGCCACAAATTTACGTTCTTTTAGGGGTGGCAAATCGGGCCACTCGGTTATTGCGACAGATTTACGTTCTTTGATCGGTTGCAAGTTTGTGCGATCGACTTTTGCGACAGATTTAGGTTCTTTGATCGGTTGCAAGTTTGTGCGATCGACTTTTGCGACAGATTTAGGTTCTTTGAGGGGCCGATCGGGTTGATAAGTTTTTGCCAAAAATTTCGATTGTTCGTTGATTTGATTGAGTTCAGGCTTTTCTTTGGGCTGTATATCGACTGTGGCGACAGATTTAGGTTCTTTGATGGGCCGATCGGGTTGATAAGTTTTTACCAAAGCTTCCGATTTTTGGTTGATTTGATTTAGTTCAGGCTTTTCTTTGAGTTGCATACTTGTTCTCCAAATATTTTACATGAACGGTTTTTAGACGATGATTCTTCTGATGAGGTGTGCGATATTTGACTGTCAGGTAACGCCTCTTAATTTACCTAACCACTTGACTACCAGCAGCGCAGACAGGAACATCATTCTGAAGGATAGGATTAGCTGGTTGGATATTCCCAGGAGAATTTGCTTGACACAGCATGGATACAGTAGTCTTTGTACTGTTAGCTTCTGGGGAAACAGGTACTAAAAATACAGCCCCGACATAGCTACGAAGATTATTGCTGCGGGCTACCCCATAACTAAAAGCAGCATTTTTGGTAGCTAGGGCTGAATAGTTATAGTTGATTGTCTGAGTTTCAATGCCGAGGTCCAGGGCAGTAATGGAATTAGAAAATGCGCCATTTTCTGCGTATTTTGCTTGTTGGGCGCGGTTCATTGAGCCAAGATATGCCTTAGCTTCTGACTGCTTCACGTTAGTAGACCAGCAGCCACGATAACAGATCAAAGAGGGCAGGGCCATCGCAGAAAGTATCCCAATAATTATCACAACCATAAAAAACTCAATAATCCGTAAAGTTCCTCCACTTTTTATGGGTCGATCGGATTGATAATTTTTTGCCAAAAATTTCGCTTCTTCCGATTTTTGGTTGATTTGATTTAGTTCAGGCTGTTCTTTGAGGGGCATACTTGTTCTCCAAATGTTTGACACGAGAAGTTTTTAGACGATGATTCGTTTGAGGAGATGGGCGATATTCGGCTTTGAGGTAGCGCCTCTTTGACCTTCGATCGAGGATTTGCCAACCCGGGCGATCGCACTTTCTACCGTATTTCTATTAAATCAGGTGACTATTTGAGAACATGAGTGAGTTATCATCGACTTCTCATCGACTTTTCCGGGAGTTACACAACAAATCGAAATATAAGGGCGATCGTAGGGTTAGAAACCGGGTTTCTGGCCGAGACTTTGCATCTCAATCGATATTTTTCATCAGAAACCCGGTTTCTGTGCAATTATCGCATGGTTAATCGATCGCGAAAATATTCCCCATACAAGCGACATCTGGGAATGCAATTATTTCCCTCCAACTTCACCAACCCCATACTATTTAACTTAAACCCCAATTCAGACTTCAATCGCACAGGCCCAGAAACACTCGCCACCTCTCTCATCGCCTCCATTAATTCCGCATACTTCTCTAAATTCCACAAATGCCTGCGCAAATGATCGCTGTAAATTCCCGCTTCAGTTGCAGATTCTTGTACTAACCGATCTAAAGTCACATCTTGACGCGAAATATGATACATTCCCAGCCGCACTAAATAAGGATTTCCGCCCACTAAACCTATCAATTCTGCAACTTCCGCCTCACTCCAATTCAATCCGTGCCGTTTTGCCAAATCTTGTACTTGCTGCAAAGTAAACTCCGGCAATTCTATCGGCAATCCTACATTAAACGGCGATTTATTCATATCCAAAGGTATGTAAACTTCCGTCGAATGCACCACAATTAAGCGAAACTTTTTCCAGATATCTCGCCGCTTGGCTTCTTCGTGCAAAGCGCGCAACAATCCAAAAAAATCATCGGCAATTTCCGGCGATTCAAACAGGCGATCGCACTCATCCAAACCCAAAGTCAAACTCGGCGACGATTCCGACAGCAAATACTGTTCAAAAAAAGCTTTACAGCACTGATTGCTACCAATTAAATCTGCTAATTCCCAACACTTCGGTAACTGTTCCAGCATTCCCAATTCTTGACCGACGCTAGCACAAAACCACTGCAAAAATGTATCGGAATTAGCGAAAACTCTCTTGTTTGCTAGCTGAAAACTCAGCGCCACCGTGCGAGAACCTTGCTCTTCTGCATGATGCAAAATCCTCGCCATTAAAGAAGTTTTGCCCATCTGTCTGGGAGCTTTTATTCGGATCAGAGCTCCCGGTTGGGCGATGGTTTCGTAACAGCGGGATTCGATGGGAGGGCGATCGATATACAAAGCAGAAGCTAAATCTACTTGTCCTCCCGGCAATTCTGGCGCTGCGGCTGGCAAGGGTTGAATTATTGACTGTTTTGTGTTAGTAATTTTGCTCAAATTGACAGCTAATTCCTGGTTTGCACTGGATTGGGCGATCGCAATTTTTGCACATATTGGCAACACCTCATCGGGCGGCGATTCCGCCTCAAAATCGGCTATATCGCGCCATTCCTGCCCCAATCCGCGACAAATTTCGATGAAATTGGCATAATCGACAGGTTTGCCATTCAGGAAGTGACTAACAGTAGATTGGGCTATCCCTAAATCCTCAGCCAAGATTTTCTGACTGGGAAAGCCATTTCTCAGCAGAGACGATTTAATTGCGGGAATGCACTGGAAACGCAGCCTGAGCGATCGCGGCATTGTTTATAACGATCGAGACACTGAAACCATCATAAATGCTAACCGTCCCAAAGTCGATAAAAAGTCGATGAAAAGTCGATGAATTCTCAAATAACTCACTCGCGAACTCAAATAGCCACCTGGTTAGATGAGAAATAACAAGGTTGAACCACATCAAAACGAGGTAAAAGCATTGTGTACTCTATCCTAATTTGGTCGCTGGCATCAGCAACTAATCAACCAGGTTTCGCATTCACACCGCCGATGTTTTGGTTGGTGCTCGGAGTTGTACTGAGTGCGATCGATCTATTCATCCAAAAAACTCAGCCCCAAAAATACAGGTTTTACGCTCTGATGATGGGAGCTGCTGCTCTAATTTCATCCTTTATTTTGTGGAGAGGATCGATCGCATTTCAGTTCAGTTGGGCGAACGTAATGTATGAAGATTTTGACTGGCAGATATCCTACTGGATGGGGATATCCCTCGCCCTGAGTATCTGGATTCGACCGATTTTCATTGTTCGCAAAAAGTTTGTGATTCCCGAAGCCACCGCAGCAACAACTATCTGCGAAATTTTATCGGGAGAAACCGGAATGGTGATTTATGAAGGTGCTTCGTGGAAAGCTCGCAATGAAGATACCGAAGGAATCGCACCCAGACAAAAAGTTTATGTTTTGCGCCGCGAGGGAAATACATTGATTGTGATAGCTGACAGATTAATTCGGATCAACAGCTAATAATGAATGCAGGTTTGTTATTCCTTTCAATTCGCAGGAATTTCAGTTGTTTCTACCCAAATAACACTCGCATTCGCGGCAAGAAATTCGGGAATCGGTTGTGTGGGATCGGGGCGAAGCATTCGGACACAAAGATTGAAATTTATTACAAAAATTGTCGCCCGAATGCTTCTCCCCTACGAATATATGCAACAGACGCTATCGGACACGATATCAACTGTCAACTGTCAACTGTCAACTGTCAACTATTTTGGAGATTCACTATGTATCAGTATTTTTTGATGGTGTTGTTTGCAATCACCGGTGTATCCTTAGCCAGCAGCGTTAAAATTGTCCGTCAAGGAGATGAAGCTTTAGTAGAAATTTTCGGAAAGTACGATCGCAAAAAACTAGAACCGGGTTTGACATTCCTGATTCCCTTTGTCGAAACAGTCGCCTACAAACAAACTCTGCGCGAGCAAATCTTAAAACTGCCACTGCAACAATGCGCAACTCGCGATCGGGTTTTTGTCACCCTTGAATTTATTGTCTACTGGCGAGTAATTGACTTAGAAAAAGCTGCTTATAAAGTGCAGAATCTCAAGGAAGCCATGTTCAATATGCTGATTCTTTCCATTCGGACTCAGATTGGTACATTAACTGTCGAGGAACTTCATACAGCTCGCCATCAACTCAATAATACTTTAGTAGAGGAACTCGATACCACCACCGATCCGTGGGGTGTGAAGTTTACCAGGGTAGAATTGCGCGATTTTACGGTCGGCACTAAAGCGATTAAACCAGAATATTCCGACAAAAAAGAAACACAAAAGTTGCGATATTAGGGATTCCCTCGTTACCAGGCAGAGCCTGGTAACGCAGATAAAGAGGCTCTGCCTCGCTGAATGAAATTAACATTCTCAGTGCGAAACTTCTGACTGCAAATAGAAAGGAGACAATATCATGAGCAAACAAAATCCTCTGTCAGCTAGCCTTTCACTTTATCGTTATGAATGCTTCTTGTTTTTAATGTACGTGGCAATAATTGGCGTGCTAGCTCGCCCCTCATTTATTAATGAGATAATTCTGGAGATACCATCGGAAGCAAAAGAATATCTTAGCTCAATGAACAGAGAGCAGAAAGCTTATTTTGCTCGAAAAAATACTTTGGCTAATTCTGTTGAAGCTTTGGAAATAGGCCTTCAAACTGAAACCCTGAATTACAATTATTCAGTTCGCGCCACCAAGAAAGTAGCATTTAATTATGGAGTATCCAAGCACCAAAAAAATACAAGTTATGTGGGCGGTGTCTTTGTATTTCCGGCCAAAGAAGTTGAGCCAACTGCTGCTAAACATGAACTCAAGACAATAGCCATATTGTGCAAAGCTGATTCTCCCGGTACAATTCAACCGCCAGAACCCACTTATCAAAATGGTAAAACTGCTTGTGGCAAAGGCACGACAGCAGTGAACGAATAATCTAAATCTAGGGCGGATAATGACAGCCGATTACAATGTCTAATCGGCATTTACTTGATTTTTTAAGGACTAAAGTATTTACTACAAACCGAGAGGAGACAATATCGTGAGTCAACATGATTTTAAGCCAGATAGCCTTTTCTATAAGCGTCCTTCTAAGTCAGCTAGGATTTTATATAATGGTTGTGGATGCTTCGTGATTTTAATGATCCTTACAGCGATCGCTCTGCCCTCATTTCTTGCGAGCAGCAATAAAAGCAAGCAGTCACAAGGCAAACAGTATATTGGTTCAATGAACAGAGCTCAGCAAGCTAAATTTGCCGAAAACGGTTCTTTTAGCAATTCTATTCCTGATTTAGGGCTGGGTCTCAAAACAGAAACAAACAACTACAAATATTCAACTCGTGCCACAAAGTGAACTGCTTTTAATTATGGAGTCTCCAAGCAAAAAATAGAAAAAAGTTATGTTGGCGGTGTGTTTGTAGTTCCTGCCAAAGAAGTCGATGCGAATGCTGCTAAAGATGAAATAACAACATCATCCATCTTGTGCGAAGCTGACGATCGCGGTACAATTGAACCAGCGGAACCAATTTATCAAAATGGCAAACTTATTTGCGGTAAAGGCACAACAGCAGTGACCAAATAATCTAACTCAAAGCAAGCTTATGACAGTCGATTACCAATATCAAATCGGCGGCAGTCTCCCGCAAGATGCACCTACTTATGTAGTGCGCCAAGCTGACTCGGAACTTTATCAAGCCCTCAAAGCTGGAGAGTTTTGTTACGTGCTCAATTCCCGGCAAATGGGCAAATCCAGTTTGCTGGTGCGAACTGTACAAAAACTCTCGGCCGATCGCATTGCTTGTGCTACGATCGACCTTTCGGACATTGGCAATCAGCAAGTCTCCCTCGACAAGTGGTACGGCGGCGTCGCTTACAAACTTTTGTGCAATTTCAACCTGTTTAACGCAGTCGAGTTTATGACTTGGTGGCGGGAGAGAGAAGTGATGTCGCCAGTCCAACGTTTAGGAGAGCTAATTGAAGAATTATTGCTGGTAAAAATCTCTCAAAATATTGTCATTTTTATTGATGAAATTGATAGTGTTCTCAGTTTCAAAGAATCGCTAGATGATTTTTTTGCCATGATTAGATCCTGTTACAACAAACGCCCTCACAAACCAGAATACCAGCGGTTGACATTTGCTTTGCTGGGAGTAGCCACGCCGTCGGATTTAATTAGCGATGCAACTCGCACGCCGTTTAATATTGGTCGATCCATTGAACTTCAGGGTTTTAGCTTACACGAATCTTTGCCTTTAGTCAAGGGATTGGAGGGGAAAATTGACAATCCTCAAGCAGTTTTAAAAGAGATTTTGGAATGGACTGGAGGACAACCATTTCTGACCCAAAAGCTTTGTAAACTGATAGTTCAAGGACAGGAATTAGGAAGAAGGACTAAAGTCCTTACTACCAACCAATTGCTGATTGGGGAGATAGTGCAATCTCAGATTATTGAGAATTGGGAAGCTGTTGATGAGCCAGTGCATTTGAAAACAATTCGCGATCGCCTTCTCAGAAATCAGCACCGCGCTAGTAGGTTATTAGGACTATATCAAAAAATATTGCCCTTCTCAGAACCCCCCGATTGTAGGGGCGGTGTCCCCGTGCCCGCCCTGATAGAGGGGATCGACGCCGATGATACCCCCGAACAAACTGAATTGCGACTGAGCGGATTAGTAGTAAAACGAGGCGGAAAATTAACGGTAAACAACCTCATTTACGCATCTATATTCAACCAGAATTGGGTAGAAAAAGCGCTAAGTGACTTGCGGCCTTATGCTGAATCACTAACAGCATGGATAGTATCAGATTGTCAAGATGAATCTCGATTGTTGCGCGGTCAAGCATTGCAAGATGCGCGAGAATGGGCTGCTGGTAAAAGCTTGAGTACCCAAGATTATCAGTTTTTAGCTGCTAGCCAAGAAGCAGAATTTGCCCAATTGTGCGATCGCGAACAGCAAACTCAAGCAGAAATAGAACTATTGCGCCGGGAAAACCAGTTATTAGAACAACTAACCCTAGAGCAAAAACTTAGAAAAGCTACTCAACTTAAACTCTGGCGCGAAGAACGACTGAAAGTACAAATTTTCACGGTAAGTTCAGCATTACTGATTTCAATATTAATTTTTGCTTTTTGGATAAAACCATCAATTGAGGAAAGAAATAACAAAATCCTGACTCTCAGTTTATTTTCCGAAACCCTATTTGCAGCGGACAAAAAACCGGAAGCTTTAATAGAAAGCATTAGAGCTGTTCAAGAAATGAATCGCTCTCTTGGAGTCAAATCAGATATCCAATTCCGGGTTTTATCGGCACTGGAACAAGTTGTTTACAGTTTTAATCAACGCATAAGTTTTCGCGCTTCAACCGCCAAGTTAGCTTTTGTTGCTTTCAGTCCAAATAGTAAAACTTTGGCGACATTTAGTGATAACAATACTATTAAAATATGGAGAAAAAACGGTAGTCTAAAAGCTATTTTAAGAGGCGATAAAAATAAAATTATAAATGTTAGTTTCAGCCCAGATAGTCAGAGGTTGGTGTCAGTCAGCGATGACAATATAGTTAAAATTTGGCAAGTTGACGGCAAATTAATTCAAACTTTTAAGGGAGATAAAGACCAAGTTAAAAATGCCTATTTTCAGGAAACAAATAAAATAACTTCCTCAGTAGTAGGCGAGGAAAATGTGAAAATATCGAAGCCAAACGGTATACTAATGAGTATGTTTAAACATCCCAGTCAAGTTACAAATATTAGTTTTAGCCCCGATCGCCAAATGCTGGTGTCGGCTAGTGCAGACAAAATGGTAAGATTGTGGAAAGTTGATGGTACATTGCTCAAAACTTTAAAGGGACACAAGAGTGCTGTTTGGAGTGCGAGTTTTAGTCCTGATGGTCGGGCGATCGCCAGTGCGAGTGATGATGGTACGGTGATATTGTGGAATTTGAATGTGGAAGACTTGCTGATGCAGGCTTGCAATTTAACTCGCAATTATCTTCAGGTGAAGTCTGTGCTTAATGAAAGCGATCGCCATTTGTGCGACGGAATTACAAATCAGTAAAAAGTGCGATCGCCTATCCGCGAATCCTCATAGGTAATAGGTCAGCCAGATTAGTGTATTCAACTCTAGAGCAAAAATATCAGCGACTGCAAACACAGTTAACGGGCGGGGTTATCGCCCTTGGCGGCATTTTCTGCACGGGTACTCTCTGGTATTGGCAGATCGAAAAATGGTCTCTGCTCGATGCCGCTTACATGACAGTATTTACCTTAGCAACTGTGGGCTATGGCGAAATTTATCCCCTCGGAAAACGCGGGCGAATGTTTACCATGTGCCTGATTTTGATGGGCGTAATTGGTATTGGTTTTATCGTCAACCGCTTTACAGAAGCGCTGATTCAAGGATATTTTCAAGAAGGAGCAAGAATTAGGCAGCAGCGGCGTTTGGTGGATTCTTTAATCGGGCATTACATTCTCTGCGGTTTTGGGCGCACGGGGCGACAAATTGCCTTGGAATTTCAGGCGGAAAATATCCCTTTTGTGGTGATAGATTCGGCTGTGCAGTCGATCGAGGCAGCTTTGGCGCTGGGGTACACGGCTGTACAGGGAGACGCTACTCTGGATGAAACTTTGCTGAATGTCGGGATCGATCGCGCAATTTGCATAGTAGCAGCTTTGCCTTCGGATGCCGAAAATTTATACACTGTCATGTCGGCAAAAACTCTGAATCCGAAGGTACGGGCGATCGCCCGCGCCACCACAGAAGAAGCCGTAAAGAAGTTGCAGCGGGGCGGCGCCGATGCCGTCGTATCCCCCTACATTACTGGCGGAAAACGGATGGCGGCGGCGGCTTTGCGCCCTCAAGTTATGGATTTTTTGGACGGTGTTTTGACGGGCACAGACAGTTCTTTTTACATGGAAGAATTTCTGGTCGATCCCAATAGTTGTGTCTACGTCGGGCACACTTTGAGAGATGCCAAGTTGCGATCGCAGTCGGGGGCCTTGGTTTTGGCGGTACGGCGCGCTAGCGGGACTTTGATTGTGGGGCCTACGGGAGAAACGGCGATCGAAGGAGGAGATATGCTGATCTGTCTGGGCACCGCTGAACAACTGCGCGCCCTGAATCAAATCCTCAGTCCCCTGAGTTTTCGCCTCCCCCGACCTCCCAGGTAGAAGCTAGTACGATCGATCGCAGTTTAAACCCGCCGCTGCTGCTGTCGGAAATTCGATCGGCACAAAAGTCACGCCAAACTTCTCCTGAGAACACTTGACAATGTGCACCAATCTGGGACTAAAATTTTTGCGATCGCCCGTTGGGTCAAACTGAATTGTTCCGGTGGCTCCGGTAGCGCTAAAATTTGGATCGGCAATAGTTTTTTGCATCCCTTCCCGGCTGGGTTGCTGCTGCTCTTCTATGGCTTGAATCAGCGTCTTAGCCGCATCGTAGGTTAATGCAGTTCGGTGACTGACATTTCCTTCCCAAAGCTTGCGAGTATCCTCAAGGAATTTGCGGTTTGGAGAGTTTAAATGATGCCAAGAAACTGCGGCCGCCATTTTCTCAAAAGACGGTAACTTAGCAGCAGCTTCTAAGGTGTTTTGACTGTATATTCCGCCGGTTCCGACTACCCAATTGCGGTCTAGATTCGCTTGGAAAAGTGCCATCGCATTCTTGATGGCGATCGGGACGTGACTCGGACTTAAAACGATAGTTATTTTCTCTGTTTGCCTGACCTCTTGTATGGCTTTTTTAACATCAAAATCGCTTCTTGACAGATCGAATTCGGTGATATTTGCAATATTTCCTCCCCGTTCTCTAAACTGTTTTCTGAATTCTTCCCAAAAAGAGGAAGTGGATTCGCTGCTGGTGCTGTAAAAACCAGCTACTTTGGTTTGACCTTGTTTTTCAATCAGATATTTCGCAAATACTTCAACACTAACTTTAGTCCGAGGCACAGTCCTAAAGAAAAATTTCCGGGGTTTTTCTGTGGCTGCTTCCGTCGTACTGCCGGGGGAAATTAATACTAAATGATTTTGGTTGTAAATATCGACTGTATGGGCTGTCATTGCGTTAGTGTAGTGACCGATCGCGCCCAAAACACCGCTTAGTTTGACTAGGGAATTAGCGCGGGCGATCGACTCTTCTTTTAGATTGGCATCGTCCGCAATTATGACTTGTAAACCTTTACCTTTAATAGTTTGATTTTCTTTAAATTCTAAACCGTTTAGGTTGCGATCAATCTCAGAATTAAATAATTTTAAATTAACTTCCGTTTGCGCTTGAGCAACCCCCCGCAAGATTTCTTTGGGCAAGTCGAGTTCGGCTCTACCTTGTTCGTTTGTGCGAACGGGAACGATTACGGCAAGCGTGTAATAATCTGCTTTTTTAGCCTTTAATAAGGCATTATTCATGTAAATTAAAGTTTCTGGATCTTTGCGTTCTTCTTCATGCCACGACCTTTTAAAGTAATTAAATGCTTCCCGATAATTGGATTGTGCAAATTCATTAACTCCTGCTTGCTTTAGTCGAGGAGTCGAGGATTTTAAGATAGATTCTTCGCCGCAGCTTAAAGCATCACCTTGCACTAAAAGACAAGTTTTCGGGGTAAAAATGTTGTGAAAAAAAAGGGCGATCCTCTCCGAGGGCTGCGCTAACGCGCATCCGGCAATAATTGCGGCAATTCCCAACAGCGGCCGGCGAAAGTGCGATCGATCGAATCGATTGCGTTTGGGCGGTGGCGATTCGACTCCGATTGAACGATCGTCTTTCAACTGTGCTGGTACATTCAAATTCTGTGACAGTGGCGCCGTTGGCTGCAATGGGGCGATCGAATTCAAATCCCGCAAAACATCAGCAACAGATTGGTAGCGATTGGGGAAGTTGTAGCGTACCATTTTGTTTAAAATCGCTTCCATGCCGGCGCTAATCTGTACCATAGGGCGATCGGGAGTCGAGTAACGCCAAACGATATCGCCCAGCCGGGAATCTATCAAGAAATCTCGCACAGGAGACAAGCCCGTGAGGCCTTGAATAGCGACAATACCTACAGAGTAAATATCGCTACAAAATTGAGGATTGCCAGCTAATTGTTCGGCAGGCGAATATCCTTGAGTATAAATAGTTTTGCTGATAGTCTTTCCCGAATCAGTTAGTTCCAACAAACTGATTTCTTTAACCGCCCCAAAATCAATCAAAACTATTTTTCCATCGCAATCGCGCCGAATTAAGTTAGAAGGAGTGATATCGCGGTGAATCACATTGTGTTCGCGAACAAAAGCGATAACTGGCAAGATATCCTGCAAAAATTCAATTACTTGCTTTTGAGTCCATTGGAGATTTGAAGCGAATTCTGTTGTGAGCGGATTTCCTTCAATGTATTCTTGAATTAAATAAAAATTGTCATTTTCTTGAAAGCTATCGAATAACTGTGGAATCTGCGGGTGTACGCCCAATAGGTGTAAAACTCGAACTTCTGTTTCAAATCGCTCCTTTGCTTCTAGCAGGAGTTGCGGATTCCCTGGCCGTTTAATTTCCTTAACCGCGCACAGGTGCTCGTGGGGTATGTCTAAATCCCTAGCTGTATATGTCCTCCCAAATCCTCCCCGACCTAATTCACTGACAATTTGGTAATGTTGGCGCAGGGTATCTCCTGATTGCAGGCACATAAATTTTTGGCTATTCCTTAACTGGCTGCGATTGTTAAAATTGATTTTGCCGCCTTTTTACAGATATTTGTGTTAAGTTTCTGTTAAGTTTGATAAATACTAGCGATCGGCAAAGTAATTACAAATTTTGTTCCCTTTCCTCTTGAGTAATTTACCTCTATTTTGACTTGATGTTGGCGAAGGATTTGACAAGCAATAGCCACTGTGCATCTCAATGAGTGCAAATATATTCGTAGGGGCGAAGCATTTCGGCAGTAAATCTCTGATTCTCACTAATAAATTGTCTGCCGAAATGCTTCGCCCTTGCAAAATAGAGATGCACCCGCCTAAAAAATTAGCTCCGGCCTTCGCAGAATTTCCAGAGGCGATCGACCTGCTTAACCAGTTGAAAGCGCGGCATAGAAAGTCCTGGGCAAATTTGGCAGATATGGAGGCGGTTTTGGGGATACTTGGAACAGATGGGATCGAAATTTGAGCGAAAAATAGGGCTATCGGTAATACAATTAACCTAAAACCCTTACTCCACAAAAGACATTCAAAATGAGCACGGAGGGATTTGAACCCCCGACCCTCTGGACCGGAACCAGATGCTCTATCCACTGAGCTACGTGCCCTCAACTTTTCACACCATAACACGTCTTGCGCAAAATGGCAAGGACGATCGCAAATTCGATCGGCATTTTCCAAACCGCGCCAGCCGCAGCGGGTTCTAGTCGCCCGCCTTTGGCGCGTCTCAGGCCGTTCTCGCAGCCGAGACTGCAAATTTTGACGATTATGGTCACAATAATACGACAATGGGTAAAATAATATACTTTAATCTAACCAAAGATTAGGTTCGCATTCGATCGGGCTTGAGCATCTACCACAGCTAATATAGCGCGCATCAATGCCCTGTAACTAGCTCGGCAACAGATGGCGCTGCTGTTAAGACAGGCTCTGCAACAACGGTTATAGCCTAAGTTCACAAAAACTCTGAATCTTATGGTTCCTAAAATTTTAGACAAATTATCGTTGCGAACTGTTCTCATAGTTCCATTTGTACTGCAAATCGTGGGAGCTGTGGGACTCGTAGGATATCTCTCTTTTAGAAACGGACAAAAAGCGGTTAATAACCTTGCCGGTCAGTTAATGAGCGAGGTGAGTTTGCGTGTCGAGCAAAACCTGCAAGTTTACCTGACAACTCCCAATCAAATTAATCAAAGCAAGCTGGATGCTGTCAAACTCGGATTGCTAAAGATGGAAAACTTATCCGATTGGGAGAAATATCTTTGGCGGCAAGTACAATTATATCCCTATATCAATTTCACTTCCGTTGGCAACAAGAATGGAGACTATCGGACTGGAGAAAAACTGTCAAATGGTTCTCTAATGATTAATATGTCAGGCAAATCTACTAATTTTGATTTTTATTCTTACAATACTAATGATACAGGCGATCGCACTACCGTAGCAACAGTTGTCAAAAACTTTGACATCCGCGAACATCCTTCGTACCAAAATGCGGCTAATATCGATCGACCAACTTGGAGTTCCGTTTATATTTCGTTTCTAGAACCGACCTTAATACTCAGCGCACTCCAACCCGTATACGAGAACAATCAGCTACAAGGAGTATTAATTTCTGCCTTGCGTCTCGACCATATTGGAAAATTTTTAAACAATCTTAAAATTGGCAAAACCGGGCAAGCATTTATTATCGAAAAGAATGGTACGTTACTGGCAACTTCAACTGCGGAAAAACCATTCCGGATCAAAGATAATAATATAAAAGAACTATTCAAAGCAGAAGAAAGTGTTGATCCCACGACTCAAGCTACAGCTAAATATGTAGCAGTTCGTTTTAGGGAATTAAAGGAAATTCAAAGTTCCTATCTCTTGAATTTTGAAATAGACGGCAAGCGACAATTTGTAAACATTCTACCGTTCCAAGATGGCAAAGGTTTAGACTGGCTGATTGTGGTAGTTGTTCCTGAATCAGATTTTACCAAAGAAATAGATGCCAATACTCAGACTACTATTTGGCTTTGTTTGGCAGCTCTAGGAGTAGCTTTAGTTATCGGCATTCTGACTTCTCGGTGGGTGACAAATCCTATTTGGCGCTTAAATACAGCAGCCAAAAATATTGCTAAAGGTGAATGGGACAAAACAGTAGAAAGCGAACGCTCCGACGAGTTGGGAGAATTAGCCAAAGCATTTAACAGTATGGCTCAACAACTGCAACAATCTTTTGAAACTTTAGAACACCGAGTGCAAGAGCGAACAGCAGAATTGGCTGTAGCTAAAGACAAAGCCGAAGTAGCGAATCAAGCTAAAAGTACCTTTCTTGCCAACATGAGTCACGAATTGCGATCGCCTCTCAATGCAATTCTCGGCTTTTCCCAACTGATGACTCGCAGCCAAACTCTATCTCCAGAACATCAAGAAAATATTAGCATAATTAGCAACAGCGGAGAACACCTGCTCACCCTGATTAATAACGTGCTCGATTTATCTAAAATTGAATCGGGGCGCACCAGCCTCAACCCCAAAAAATTCGACCTCTATCGCCTGATCGGCGACTTGGAAGATATGTTTGAACTCAAAGCCGATGACAAGCAGTTGCAGTTAATTTTTGAATGCAGTCCCGATGTGCCGCAATACGTAGAAACTGACGAATTAAAGTTGCGGCAAATTTTAATCAATTTGCTCAATAACGCTCTTAAATTTACAGATAACGGCGCTGTATATGTGAGAGTTAGCAAGCAGTCATCCGGCAGAAATCATCATACCGAAGACCAAATATTTGAGTTTTCGGAATTATCAATAAATGCAGCAGATTTACCAAGTAATAACATTAAATCATCCCCATTAATTCAATCAGAAAATGCGAGTTATGCCACCCCCTACAACGCTTCAGCTTCTGCTGCTTCCTTCTTTCTTCATTTTGAAGTCGAAGATACTGGACTCGGTATATCTGCCCATGAATTAGACAATGTTTTTGAAGCTTTCATGCAAACCCAAAGTGGCAAAAACTCCCAAGAAGGTACAGGCTTGGGATTGCCAATCAGCCGCAGATTTGTGGAGTTAATGGGCGGCGAAATGAGCGTTACATCTGCTGTCGGTAAGGGAACTAATTTTAAGTTTGATATCCAAGTTTTTGCGGTAGAGGCTGCTGACATTGAAACCAAAAAACCGACTCGCAATGTTATTGCTCTGGAACCCAACCAACACCCCTATCGAATTTTGATAGTAGACGATAAACCGCTAAACCGTCAACTGTTAATTAAACTTCTCAATCCTCTGGGTTTTGAACTGAAAGAAGCGACTAACGGTCAAGAAGCTATTGAGATTTGGAACAGTTGGGAACCCCATTTGATTTGGATGGACATGAGGATGCCAGTGATGGACGGCTACGAAGCGACGCAATACATTAAAGGTACTATTAAAGGTCAAGCTACTGCTGTTATTGCGCTGACTGCGAGCGTTTTGGAGGAAGAACGGGCAGTTATTTTGTCGGCGGGCTGCGATGCTTTTATGCGGAAACCTTTCCGGGAAGCGGATATTTTCGATGCTATGCACAAACATATCGGAGTGCGCTATATTTATGAAGATCCGGGTCAAGCTAATTTATTGGCAACCAAAGAGCGCGATCGGGGCGAAATGACTGCGGCTGACTTCGTTAAATTGCCAGAGTCGCTGGTAGCTGATTTGAAGCTGGCGATCCTAAATGTAGATATGGATTTAATTGAAAGTGCGATCGACCAAATTAGATTAAAGGATACAGTAACCGCAGGTGCGATCGCCAATTGTATAGAAAATTTCGAGTACGACAAAGTTTTAAACTTAATTTCTCAAACAAGATCACATGAATAACGACCTTCCCAGTACCGATCGCGGTAATATTTTAGTAGTTGATGACACCCCAGCTAACTTGCGGCTGCTAGCCGGAATTTTGAACGGCAAGGGCTATAAAGTCCGCCCCGTACCTAGCGGCGAGTTAGCGCTTTCGGCGGTCAAAGGTATGCCCCCCGATTTGATTTTGCTAGATATTATGATGCCCGAAATGAACGGGTATGAAGTTTGCGAAAAAATCAAAGCTGACGAACGCACTCGCGACATTCCGGTGATTTTTATTAGCGCGATTAATGACGTACTAGATAAAGTCAAAGCCTTTGCTGTGGGCGGGGTAGATTATATTACCAAACCCTTTCAGGTGGAAGAGGTTTTGGTTAGGGTAGAAACCCATTTAGCCATGTGCCAGTTGCAAAAAAAACTCCAACAGAAGAACGATGAACTGACAGTCACTTTAGACCAACTGCAAGCAACTCAGAATCAATTAGTTCAATCGGAAAAAATGGCCGCATTAGGACAACTGATTGCGGGCATCGCTCACGAAATTAATACACCGCTGGGAGCGATCCGATCGTCTATTGGTAATATTACCAGCTTTTTGGATAACAATCTTGAAAGTTTGCCAGTTTTTTTCAAAGAACTTTCAGCAGAACGCCAGCACGATTTCTTGAGTTTGATGTACAGTTCCAGACAACAAACTTACTCTTTATCTACGCGAGAAAAACGGGAATTG
Organism: Cyanobacteria bacterium SOY_34_metabat_3; assembly: GCA_031399265.1. GTDB lineage: Bacteria > Cyanobacteriota > Cyanobacteriia > Cyanobacteriales > Microcoleaceae > Microcoleus. Next base: position 22,088 of record JANNOR010000027.1, read on the forward strand.
AAAAAAGGTCTCAAGCAGCAAATAGAGTCAGAGGGAATTGACAATGCTGACAGCCTTGCTAGCATTTTAGTCAATATCGGATTGCAGGGAAACTTACAAGAATTCTTGCCGTTACTCAAAGATCCTGACCGCGAAAATATTATAAAAACAGCCTACGATTTTGCTAGCATTCACAGAAGCGCCAAAACCATCGCTACCGCTACAGAACGCGCTGCAAAAGTCGTCTTTGCCTTGAAGAATTATGCGCGTTACGATGTAAATAGCGAAAAGTTACAGGTGAATATTACCGAGGGAATTGAAACTGTATTGATTCTTTATCAGAATCAAATCAAGCAGGGTGTGGAAATCGTCAGAAACTATCAAGCTCAACTGCCTGCTGTACTGTGTTATCCAGACGAACTAAATCAAGTTTGGACAAATTTAATTCACAATTCCTTGCAAGCGATGGACAATCAAGGAACTTTAACAATTGACGCCGTACAGCAAGATACGGGCAGCGTTCTGGTAAGAATTACCGACAGCGGTAAGGGGATTCCACCGGAGATTTTGCCGAAAATTTTTGAGCCTTTTTTTACTACCAAGCCTGCGGGAGAAGGCAGCGGGTTAGGATTGGATATTGTCAAAAAAATTATTGACAAACATCAGGGCAAAATAGATGTGGACTCGGTGCCCGGTCAAACTACATTTACAGTGTCTGTGCCGATTAATTTAACTGATTAGGTTTCATCGCCCCAGACTGATGTCTGGGGCTAAAAATTTGCAGTGTACCGGCGCGGAATGTACAATTTGGAAAACGATGCGCTGACCCATCAGGGTTCGCCCTGTCAGACGAAAGGATGAAACTAGCGATGTCTAAACCAGCAATTTTGTGTGTTGATGATGAAGTAGCGGTGTTGGAAAGTCTGGAAATTGAACTGCAACAGGCATTTAACGGTAAATATCTTTGCGAATTTGCTGAAAGTGCTGCCGAAGCACTGGAGATTATCGAAGAGTTATGCGAGGATGAGGTGAACATTCTAGTGATTGTCTCTGATTGGTTGATGCCCGGAATGAAAGGAGATGAGTTGCTGATTAAAATTCATCAAAAATATCCGCAAATTGTGACAGTGATGCTGACGGGACAAGCTGACCAAGCAGCAATTGAACGAACAAAAACTCAAGCTAACCTCCATGCTTTTATACAAAAACCTTGGAAAAATCATGAATTAATTGAAGCGATTAAGTCTGGTCTTGCAAAATTATGAAAAAACCAGTCATTATTTGTGTTGATGATGAGCAGACTATACTCGATAGTCTGGAAATAGACCTGCTAAAAGCCTTTGAAGATAAATATTTAATTGAAACGGCCCAAAGCGGTGAAGAAGCTTTAGAGTTGCTGTCAGAACTTTTAGCAGAGCAGTATGAAGTTCCTTTGGTTATTTCCGATCATATCATGCCGAATATGAAAGGAGACGAGCTATTAAGGAGCGTTCATGCCATCTCGCCGAACTCTCTGAAGATTATGCTGACCGGGCAGGCCGATTTGGAGGCGGTAGCCAATGCGATTAACTATGCTAAATTGTACCGATACATACCTAAACCTTGGCAATCTGATGATTTGAAATTAACTGTTACTGAGGCAATCTACAGATATTTTCAAGACAAACAATTAGCTGAAAAACAAATAGAACTTCAGCAGATGAATCAGGAGTTGGCAAAATTAAGCCGCAAGCAAGCGATGCTGATTGCCAAACTCCATGAAAATGAAAGTCGGTTGACGCAATATCTGGAAGCTATGCCGTTAAGCGTGTGCGTGCTTGATGCGAACGGTCAATCTTTTTACGCCAATCAAAAGGCGCGGGAGATATTTGGTAAAGGCACAGTGCCGCATATTAATTCGGAGCAGAAAGCAGCAATCTATCAATTCTATAAAGTGGGAACTAATGAGAGATGCCCTGTGGAAGAATTGCCAATTATGCGGGCGCTCCGGGGCGAAAATGTGCGGACTGAGGATGTGGAAATTCGGACTGGTAACAAGATTATTCCGGTGGAGAGTTGGGCGACTCCTATTTATGATTCTCTCGGGGATATTTCCTATGGGATTATTGCTTTTACTGATATTACGGAACGCAAGCAAGCTGAAGCAGCGCTTGTCCAAGCTGAAGAGAAGTATCGCCGGATATTTGAAAATGCTCTCGAAGGTATTTTTCAGACTGCACCTGACGGAAAGTTGATCAGTGCTAATCCTGCTCTCGCTCAAATCTACGGCTATGATTCTCCTGAAGAATTGATGGCAAGTGTTAATAATGATCTTGAGCGGGAATTGTACGTGATGCCGCACCGCCGTCAAGAGTTTTTCGCGTTGATGGAACAGTACGGTACTGTGTCGGAGTTTGAGTCGGAAGTTTACCGCCGAGATGGCAGTATTATCTGGATTTCTGAGGACGCGCGTACTGTTTTTGATGCTAGCGGTGAAGTGCTTTACTATCAGGGTTTCGCTGAGGATATTACTTTGCGAAGACTGGTAGATGTGGAACGGCTCAGGTTTACGAATGATTTGGAAACAGCTTTGATTGCTGAAGAAAAGTTAAATGCAGCGCTGTCTGAGAGCGAAAATCGGCTGACTCAATTGCTGGAAGCGGTGCCAGTTGGTATATTTGTGATTGATGCTGTCGGGAAACCTTGCTATATGAATTCTTGGGCACAGAAAATACTTGGTAAGGGTTTGGTTTCTGATGTTGCTCTTAGTAATTTGTCGGAAGTTTATCAAACTTATTGCGCTGGAAGCAATGAGCTCTATCCGATCGAGCTTCAACCGATCGTGCGGGCGCTGCGGGGAGAAGTGGTGCACGTTGACGATGCCGAAATTCACCGCCCTGACGGGATTGTGCCGATCGAGGTTTGGGGCACTCCAATCTACGACGAACGGAAAAACGTAGTTTACGCGATCGCCGTTTTTCAAGATATCACAGAGCGTCACGAGGTAGAAACCGAGCGCCGCCAATTCACAGACGAGTTGGAAAAAGCTTTAGCAGCCGAAGAAAAATTAACAGATGCTTACGGGCGGTTTGTGCCGCACGAATTTCTCCACTTTCTGGGATATGAAAGTATTCTGGAAGTAAAATTAGGCGATCAGATACAGAAAGAAATGTCGGTGCTGTTTTCAGATATTCGCGATTTCACGGCTCTTTCTGAAAGTATGAGTCCCGCCGAAAATTTTCAATTCATCAATGCTTATTTATCGCGGATGGAACCCGCAATTACTGAAAATTTTGGGTTTATTGATAAATACATTGGCGATGCGATTATGGCGCTGTTTAATGGCAGTGCGGACGATGCTGTGAAAGCTGGAATTGCGATGCTAGAACAGCTTAATGAGTATAATACCAGTCGCAATAGACCCGATCGCCCGCCGCTGCAAATTGGCATTGGAATCAATACGGGTTCTTTGATGTTAGGCACGGTTGGCGGCCAAAGTCGGATGGACAGCACGGTGATCAGCGATGCGGTAAATTTAGCCTCCCGCGTAGAAAATCTGACGAAAGAGTATGGAATTTCGATGTTAATTACTCACAATACTTTTATACAATTGAACGATGTTTATGATTTTAGGCTGATCGATCGCGTTACAGTGAAAGGCAAATCGCGAATGGTAACAATTTATGAAGTATTTGCGGCAGATCCGCCCCTGTTGCGACAGAAAAAGTTAGAGACCAAGACCATTTTTGAGCAAGGTTTGGTATTTTACAATAGTAACAGGTTTATCGAAGCTACAAGATTGTTTTCGGCGTGCCTGCAAATCAACCCTGGGGATCAGGTGGCTCAAATTTATATGCAGCGGTGTCTCAAACGGGCGATCGCTCCTGCATAATTATTGTTTAGATAGGCAGCGAAACGCAAACTATGGTTTCTTGCTGCGGCAAACTTTCGATTTTAAATTCTCCTCCGTGCAATTCTGCAAGGCGTTGAACGATGGCCAGCCCCAATCCCAAACCTGCTTGCTGGTAAAGTTTGCGATCGAACTGTCTGTAAGCTTCTAGCTGTGCAATCTGATCGGCAGTCATGCCGCGGCCTCGGTCTTTTACAGATAGAATAAAAGTCCGATCTTCCACCAAAGTGCTTAATAAAACCGGGGTTCCTTCTAAAGAAAATTTGAAGGCATTGTCCAGCAGTTCCTCAACAATTTTTGCGAGTTTCACAGAATCAATAGCCACCGAGAAATCTTCCAGGTTTAATTGCAAATCGTCTGTTCTATTCACCAGTTTCGCTTGCTGCTGCGCTTTTTGAGTTAGCAAAGATTTGATACAGCTAAATTCGCTGCTCCGCATTTCCTTTAATAGTTCGGGATTTGTGGCTGCTATTTCTAATTCTGCATACAGCAAAAAGTTCTGAATCAGCCGATACAAGCGATGACCGGAAGTGTTAATTTGACCGAGCATATCTAAGATATCTGATTCCTCGAACACCTGATATTCTGACAGCATTAGCTCGGAAAAACCCAAAATGGCGTTCAAAGGAGTCCGCAATTCGTGGGGGAGCGACATACTGATATTGGTGCGCAATTCGTCTAGGGTTTTTTGAGATTTCCTGCTAATTGCTTTGTGTTTCTCAAGTCGAATAGCAATTGCTTTTAGCAGTTCCTGCGGCGTACAAGGCTTAGTAATGTAATCGTCCGCTCCCAGTTCCATGCCCCTGCGGATGTCGCTTTTATCGGCTTTGGCTGTGAGGAAAATAAACGGAATTGTAGCAGTTAGAGGTTCCGATCGCAAAGCTTTGAGAACGCCGTGACCGTCGGTTTCCGGCATCATCATGTCGCAGAGAATTAAATCGGGGATTTGGTCGATCGCCATTTTGATGCCGATTTTGCCGTTGGTGGCTCCAATTCCTTGAAAATCCTCGGCTTCGAGCAATTCTAAAATGTTCTCTCTAATCGATTCTTCGTCTTCAATTACTAAAATCTTGGTCACGGTTATTGCTCCTTTCAGTTAGTAGTTTATTTGGAAATTCCTGCCTTTAGAGACTTGACATATTTGTTATGTTAGGCGCTCAATCGAGGGTTAAATGGCGGAGGTTTATATTTGATAATTTAGTTATGATTGGCTGGGCAAATCAAAGGTAACGTAATCGTAAAAATTGTGCCACTTCCTTCTTGACTCTCGATCGCGAGTTGGCCGCTGTGGAGTTCCACAGCTCTTTTTACAATTGCTAAACCGAGACCAGTTCCCGAAATAGTGCCGACATTGGTTGCTCGGTAAAAAGTTTCTAAGATCCGCTCTAGATCGGCTTGGGGAATCCCGATCCCCCGGTCTTCGACTTGGAAAATAGCTTCTTGATTTTGACATTTGAGATGCAAGGAAACTGGACTACCGCTAGGAGAATATTTGATAGCATTCGAGAGGATGTTTCCCAATATTTGCCGCAGCAGTTTTTCATCCATTTGAGCATTACAGTTGTCTCCTTCATATTTAAAGGCGATCGGGTGTTGGTTGCTGTCGTTGAGCTGCTGCTCCTCTACGAGTTGACGGCAGAATTTTTCTAGGTTTAATGAAACTGGTTGAAAAGGTAACGTATTTGCTTCTATTTTGCCAATTACGAGAATATCTTCTAATAACTCTGTCATGCGTTTAATTGCTAACTGAATCCGCACAAAATGAGTAGATTTTTTATCTTCTGACCACTTAAAACTGTAATCTTGCAGCAGTCCAGCCGAAAATTGAATGGTTGTCAAGGGGGTGCGGAACTCGTGGGAAACCATTGTCACAAATTTAGCTCGCAGTTCTGAAAGCTCCTTTTCTCGTGCGAGGGCTTTGAGAATTTCGGCTTCGGCTCGTTTGCGATCGCTAATGTCGCGGGCTTCAGCAATCAGCAGCAAAACTTGTCCAGTCTCATTTTTAACAGGTTTTAGTGAGAAATCAAGTGTTGTAATTTGGTTGTTTTTGCCTAGGAAGTCCATTTCGCTGCGAAAAAACTCGCCCATACCAGCTTTGAGAACCCCTGCTTTTAATTGTGCTTTAGCATTGGGTGACTGTTCCCAAATCGGCTGTTCCCAAATCGGGCTACCCACAATATCTTCCGATCGCAATCCTGTAAAATTGAGGGCTGTTTCGTTGACTTCCAGCACGATTCCTTCGGGAGTCAGCAGCTTGGTTAGCTGAAACGAAGAGTCAAAAATCGCGCGAAAACGCCGCTCGCTTTCCTTGAGCATTTGAAATGTTTGGGAACGTTCGATCGCGTAGCGGATCGTCCGCACTAATAATTGAGTAGTAATTTGGCCTTTAACAATGTAATCTTGAGCTCCCAAGCGAACTGATTCAAGGGCGATCGCCTCATCATCTAAGCCGGTCATTACCACCATTGCTGTATCCGGCGCCACTTCTCGCAGGCGAGTTAGGGTTTCCAAACCGCGGCTGTCGGGTAAAGAAAGGTCGAGCAAAACTACATCAAAGGGTTGTTCGCTCAGATGTGCGATCGCCTGATGCAGGTATTCAACCGACACAAGTTCCCACTGGACACCCACAGATACTTCTAACAGTTCTGCAAGCAAATCAGCATCAGCCGGATTGTCTTCTACTAACAGAATTTTAATCCACATAGATTAGACATTGTTTATTTGAACTTTTGAACTTAACAATTTTCAGGCTAAATTATTTTGTTTTTCGCTTTCGTTTTTCTGAATTTCAAAATTATTATCTGGCAAATATTCTGGCTTTTTGGACAGTTGATTTTAGATGACGGGAAGTTGGACAACGGCGAGCCAGAATTCCTCAATTAACCTGACTACTTTAGTGAATTGTATGAAGTCTACTGGCTTAGTTATGTAACAGTTGGCGTGGAGCGAGTAGGAGTTAATAATATCCTCGGGCGCTGCTGAAGTGCTGAGAATCACTACAGGAATTAATTTTAAATTAATATCTGTTTTAATTTCTTTTAAGACTTCAACACCGCTTTTTTTGGGCAAATTCAAATCCAGCAAAATCAAATCGGGACGGGGTACGCTGAGATAGGGTGATTTTTTGCGCAAAAACTTGATTGCTTCAACTCCATCCTCCACAAAATGCAAGTTATTCAATATTTTACCCTGACTGAGGGCTTCTATTGCCAAATCTGCATCGCTGGGAGAATCCTCAATCAACAGAATCTCTACGGGTCTAACATTGCTTCGATCGCTCATAACGGGCGTATCCTTTTGATTGTAGGAAAAATATTGAACTTTGAGGCTTCACGTACTAATTATAGGAATGCTGAAGTAAAAAGTTGCTCCTTCTCCCTCTTGAGATTCCACCCAAATGCGCCCGCCGTGGCGTTCCACAATGCGCTTGCACATGGCTAAACCTATGCCAGTACCGGGATATTCGCGCCGTCCGTGCAGGCGTCCAAAAATGATAAAAATGCGATCGGCATATTCAGGATCGATGCCAATGCCGTTATCGCGCACGCACAGCAGCCATTCGCTCTCTTGTCTACGGGCCGCGATCTGAATCAACGGGATATCTTGGCGGCAAAATTTGATGCTGTTGGCGATCAAATTTTGGAATAACTGCACCAGTTGCGATTCATCTGCCATCACGGTTGGCATCGCGTCGCAAGTGATAACAGCTTTCTTTTCGGCGATCGCAATTTGCAAATTGCACAAACTTTGCTGCACAGCAGCATTGCAATCAGCCGGCTCAAATTCTTGCCCCCGGGTTCCCAGGCGCGAATAAGCCAACAAATCGTTAATTAACTGCTGCATTCTGGTCGCGCCATCGACTATATAGTTAATATACTTATCTGCTTTTTCATCCAAATTTCCTTGATAGCGCTCGGCCAGCAATTGAGTGTAACTGGTAACGGCTCGGAGGGGTTCTTGCAAATCGTGGGAAGCCACATAAGCAAATTGTTCTAATTCCTCGTTGGAACGCTTCAAATCTTCTGTAAGTTGCAGCATTTGCTGCTCTGATTCTTTGCGATCTGTAATATTGTAAACCAAGGCGCAACATGAAAGAAGATTATCGCTTTCATCCATGACTGGACTGGTAGACATATAAGTCCAAACATCTTTACCGTCCTTACTTTTCAGTCTAAACTCGTGTCTTTCAGCAATTCCTTGCCGGCGCTGCTCCATATTATCGTTGGCTGACTGTGTGACCTGTTCATCCATGAAATCAAAAAGCGATCTCCCGAACATTTCTAATTCAGTATAGCCGAGCATTCGTGCCATTGCTTGGTTGACGTAAGTCGTGCAGGCATTGCTGTCAATCACCCAAATACCTTCTTCTGCTAGTTCAACTATTTGTCTGTACTTCGATTCACTTTCCTGCAACGCTGTTTCCGTTAGTTTGCGATCGGTGATATCTTTCATAAAACAGTGATGTCCGTTAAATATCCCTTGTTCGTCGCAAGCTTTTACCATTGTTAATTGCTTGTGAAAAAACGAGCCATTTTTACGCACGCCTCTAGCTTCAACTTCTACTTTGCCCGAAGTTAGCATTTCCTGATAAGCTAATATCAACATTTCAATATCGTCAGGATGTACGGTCATCGGCCATTCCATGCCGAGCATTTCTTCTGGTTCGTAACCGCATTGATGAGCGTAAGCCCGGTTAATTTTCAGGTAGCGTCCCTCAATATCCAGCCGTGAAATACCTTCTACCGCATTTTGCATGGCAGCCGTGAGGTCGCGCAGCTCTTTTTCAGCTTGTTTGCGATCGCTAATATCCTGACCAATACCCAAAAAACCATTAATATTTCCATCACTATCAGATAAGGCCGTCACCGACAGCAGCACCGGAAAACGCGAACCATCTTTGCGAATATAAGTCCATTCATTCTCGTCAGCCATTCCCCGGCAGGGCAAGGCCATAAAAACCTTTATTCCCGGCTCTATTTTTACTCCCAATTCTTGACAAAGAACTTCCGCTCTTTGGCTTACCTCCAGAGGATCGTGAATTATTGCTGTCGTGACTTTTCCGACCACTTCCTCTACGGAATAGCCTAGATATTGCTGGGCAGCCCGATTAAATGTTTTAATTATACCGTCGGGGTCGGTGGAAATAATTGTGTAGTTAGCGCTGTTAAGAATCGCATTTTGCAGTTGCGTCAATTCTAACAAAGTCGTCGCGATTGTTTGGCGTTCTGCTATTTCTTTTTGCAATTTTTGGTTAGATATTTCTATCTGAGCAGTGCGCTCGACAACTCGACGTTCCAGGCTTTCATTCAGCAGTCGATTTTCCTCTTCTACTTGCTTGCGTTCTGTAATATCAGTAATCGTACCCACATAACTTTTAACCTCGCCATTTTGCCCTAATTGGGCGACAGCTTGACCGACTACCCACCTCACCTTAGCGCGATCGATATCTTGAAAACGGTACTCCGATTTAAACGGCAATTGCTGCTCGGTAGCGCGATACCATTCAGCAAAAAAGCGTTGGATGTCGTCGGGATGAATGCTTTGCACCCAGCCTTTTCCCAAGGCTTCGCCGCAGGTAATTCCAGCAATTTCACACCAGCGTTCGTTGACGTACAAACAGTTTCCTGAAGCGTCAGTATAAAATATTCCCACGGGCGAAACTTCAGTTAAAGTTTGATAGCGAGCGTCAATTTCTCGACGTTCGGCGATTTCTTTTTGCAGTATGCGATCGAGCATCCCTAATTGAGTGGGAGTCGCGAGAACTAATGCTTGAGGAATTAAAGGAATTAATGCAAAGGCGGTGTAAGCAGAAATCGCTGCGGTAATCAGTTTCAATATGCCAGAAAGCCAATAAACAGGATGCCACAGCGTCCAAACATCCATTAAATGAGTAGCGCCGCAGGAGAGAATAAAGGCTCCGAACAGCCAAAAAATGTTGCGAAACGGCAAGTCTTTGCGTCGAAAGACAACATAAAGCAGCGATAGAGGTATGGAGAAATAGGCGATCGCGATCGTGGAGTCTGAGACTAGGTGCAGCGTGACTAATTCTCGCTGCCACAGGTAACAGTGGCCGTGAGGAATGTAGTTGCCGATGAATAATAGGTTATTTAACAAATTCCAAATCATAAGGTGCGATTTATAGTTAGTTAAAAAAATTAAACTGGATATGACTCATATCTTATAATTTATCTTAAATTTTTTAGATCGATCGGATACGGCAGTGCTCGCGAGGAGGACACGGCAGTGCCGTTTCCCTACCATAATTAATTGTAGGTAAACGGCACTGCCGTGTCCTGATTGTGGGTAGTATTAATTTCGATGCCATCAAAATTAATATCAAATAAGATTTAGCTATAAAAAATGGGGCGAGCCAGAAGCCCGCCCCACACTCAATTACACTGTGGCGATTAGCCCAACAGCGCCTTAGCCTTAGCTACCACATTATCAACGGTGTAGCCAAACTTTTCTAAAGCAACGGGGCCCGGTGCAGAAGCGCCGAATCTGTCGATGCTGATGCTGTCGCCTTCGGAACCCAAATAACGTCCCCAGCCAAAGCTAACAGCCGCTTCTACTGCTAAGCGCTTAGTAACAGCTTTTGGCAGTACAGATTCGCGGTAAGCTGCATCTTGCAAGTCAAACAATTCCCAGCAAGGCATCGAAACTACTCGCACTTTATTGCCTGCGCTGCGCAATTTTTCAGCAGCATCAACGCAGAGGTATGTTTCGCCGCCGGTGCCGATTAAAATGATGTCGGGAGTGCCGCCATCGTCGGACAAAGTGTAAGCGCCTTTGGCGGTTCCTTCGATCGAGCTTCCGGCCAAGTTAGGCAAGTTCTGGCGGGAAAGAGCCATCAAAGTTGGGCGAGTGCGGCTTTCAATTGCCACCTTGTAAGCACCGGATGTTTCGTTACCATCCGCAGGGCGCATTACCAACAAATCGGGAATGACGCGCAAAGAGGCGATCGTTTCTACCGGTTGGTGAGTCGGGCCATCTTCGCCCAAAGCTACGGAGTCGTGAGTCATGACATAAATGACGCCAGCTTCCGAGAGTGCAGACAGGCGAATTGCGCCGCGCATATAGTCAGCAAACACCAAGAAAGTAGCGCAGTAAGGAATCAAACCGCCGTGCAGTACCATGCCATTGGCGATCGCGCCCATGCCGTGTTCCCGCACACCAAAGCGCAGGTTGCGACCTTCGTATTGACCTTTTTGGAAGTCTTTTTCACCCTTCAACAAAGTCATGTTAGAAGAGGCTAAGTCAGCGGAACCACCGATTAATTGAGGTAAGACAGCAGCCAAAGCATTCAAACATTTTCCAGAATGATTCCGAGTCGAATCTGCCTTATCTTCTGGCTTGTAAGTCGGCAAAACTTTATCCCAACCTTCGGGAAGTTTGCCATTGATAGAGCTTTCAAATTCTGCTGCTTCTGCGGGATATGCTGCTTTGTAAGCATCAAAAGCTTTCTGCCATTCTTGCTCAGATTGAGCGCCGCGTTCCACTGCTTTGCGGAAGTGCGACAAAGCATCGCTAGGAATTTCAAACGGTGCATATTCCCACTTCAAGAAATCGCGAGTTGCCTTAACTTCAGCGTCGCCCAAAGCAGCACCGTGAGCGCTGTAAGAATTTCGCTTGTTGGGAGAACCGTAACCGATAACTGTGCGGACTTTAATCATGGACGGTTTGTCCGTGACTTTCTTGGCTTCTTCAATAGCTTTGTGAACTGCGGCCAAGCTAGTGTCTTGGTCTAGAGCGTCATTGTCTACTGTAATAACGTGCCAGTTGTAGGCTTCAAAACGCTTGCCGACATCTTCAGTAAAGGCTAAGTTTGTATCGCCTTCGATCGAGATGTGATTGTCATCGTAGAGAGCAATTAATTTGCCGAGTCCGAGGTGTCCGGCCAAGGAACAAGCTTCGCCAGAAACGCCTTCCATGTGGCAACCATCACCCATGATGACATAGGTGTAGTGGTCAACAATGGTGTTACCGGGCTTGTTAAATTTTGCAGCGAGGTGAGCTTCTGCCATTGCCAAACCGACGGCATTAGCAATTCCTTGTCCCAAGGGGCCTGTGGTAACTTCTATGCCTTCGGTAACGAAGTTTTCAGGGTGTCCGGGGGTTTTGGATTCCCACTGGCGGAATTGCTTGATGTCGTCGAGGCTGACGCTATCGTAGCCGGCCAAGTGCATGAGGGCGTACTGCAACATACAGCCGTGTCCGGCGGAGAGGACGAAGCGATCGCGATTGAACCATTTGGGGTTTTTGGGGTTGAACCGCATGAACCGATCCCACAGCACGAAAGCCATAGGCGCAGCGCCCATCGGCAGTCCTGGATGACCTGATTTTGCTTTTTCTACCGCATCGATGGCGAGAAAGCGGATAGAGTTGATGCAGAGTTCTTCAGTCTGTGATTGAGTTGCAACAGCCATAATTCTGGTTTTTATATGTAAGGGAGTGTGTGTGGTCGATTCTGGCAGAGGTGCGTTGAGTCGAGTTCGATCGACGATCGGCTCTGCTGTTCAGTTTCTGTGGAACTGCCGTGAGGCTGCACTACATATCATCTCACCACTTGCGATCGACAGACAACTTAATTTTTTAATGTTTCGCCGCCTTTGTGCTGTCAAAACAATACCAGTGCTTGCATAGGACGGTCAATACCGCTGATGCTGAGTTATACTTTGTTTGTCGCCTGTGAAGCACAAGCCGTTAGCCGTTACGGAATGGAGGTCGTATGCTCGAACTCAGACCGACTCGCGAGAACTGCAACAAGGCGTCGCCTCCGGATTCGCTTCAAGCCCGCAATCGTTATAGGAAACAGAATGAATATAGATTTTTGGCACCAAAAGTGGGAAAAGAATGAGATCGCCTTTCACGAAAGCAAGCCCCACCCTGTATTGGTTACATACTTTAAAGAACTTAAATTGGTGGAAGACAGCCGTGTATTTTTACCCTTATGTGGCAAAACTCTGGATATTGCCTGGTTGCTTTCTAAAGGGTATAGTGTCGCCGGAGCAGAGTTGAGCAAACTCCCGATTGAGCATCTGTTCATAGGGCTTGGATTAGAGCCAAAAATATCAAAATTTGGTAACGTCTCACGCTATAGTGCGACAAACATCGACATATTTGTTGGTGATATTTTTGACTTATCTAATGAAGTTCTTGGCCGTGTCGATGCAATTTATGACCGAGCAGCTTTGGTAGCTTTGCCGAAAGAAATGAGAAATAGATACGCAAAGCATTTGTTAGAGATTACAGACACAGCCGAGCAGTTAATGATTAGCCTTGAATACGATCAAAGCCTGATGGACGGGCCACCTTTTTCGGTTAATAGTGATGAAGTAAATCAACACTATAAAGATGCTTATAATTTAAAGCTTCTTGAAAGCATATCCATACCAGGTGGGCTGAAAGGAATATGCGCGGCAACCGAAAATGTTTGGCTACTCAAAAAGGATTAGTAAATCTGTTCAACAATCGTCAAATCCTCTCCCTCTCTCCCTTTCTCCCATTCTCCCCCTCTCCCTTTCTCCCATTCTCCCCCTCTTCCCCTCTCCCTCTTCCCCTCTCCGCTTCTTCCTTCTGCTATATTGGCAATTTTAACCAGGCAATACCTAATGACTCTCAGTGAAGCCGAAGTCCGCAGTCAAAAAGTAGACGAACTGCGATCGCAAGGCATAGAACCCTATCCCAGTCAATCCTACGCGCGATCGCACACAGCCCAACAAGTTCGCGAAATATTTAGTCAACCGGGAAAAGAACTCCAAAACGGAGAAAATGACCCCGAAGAAATCTCCATGCGAGTAGGCGGGCGGATCACTTCCAAACGCGACAGCGGCAGTATTTGCTTCATCGATTTAAAAGACGCCACAGACAAAATCCAACTCAAAATCGAGAAAAAAGTAGTCACCGGCGAAGTCGGTTTAAGCTTCAAGCAAATTAAAACTTTGCTTGATGTCGGCGATTTTGTTGGCGTCGAAGGCATCGGCTGTCGCACTCAGAAGGGAGAACTTTCGATTTCAGTGCGAGAATTCACGCTGTTATCAAAAGCTACTATTCAATTTCCCGACTCTTATTACGGCATTAATGACCCCGAAGTTTGCCGCCGCCACCGGGAAATGGATTTAGCCAGCAACCAAGATGCTTTCAACCGTTTCATGCTGCGCAGCCGCATCGTCCAAAGCATCCGTTCCTATCTCTGGAAAGCCGATTTTCATGAAATAGAAACACCGACACTGCAAGCTATTTACGGCGGTGCTGCTGCTAAGCCGTTTGTCACGCACCACAATGCTTTGGATGTAGATTTGTATTTGCGAGTTGCTCCTGAACTGTTCTTGAAAAGGGCAATTTGCGGCGGTTTCGAGCGAGTATTTGAACTCGGAAAAGCATTTAGAAATGAGGGAATTGATAGCACCCACAATCCCGAGTTTACCTCTGTGGAAGCTTACCAATCCTATGCAGATTACTTCGATATTTTAGCAGTAGTAGAAGATGTAATGTGTTGTGCAGCTCAGGCTGTACTTGGCGATGTCAAGGAAATTGACAATCAGGGACAAATGATTAGTTTAGAGCGCAAGTTCGACTATAGCGAAAAATATCCGAGTTTTAGCGGCAAACACTGGGAAGTTAAAACGATGGTGGAAGCTGTCAGAGACGAGTTTGGAATGGATTTTGACAGTTTGGATCTCGAAAGTGCGATCGCCTCTGCAACCAGACTAGAATTGCACCTTTCTAAACTAGAAAAACAGAGTTTAGGTTACGTGCTGTACGCTGTCTTTGACAAATTAGTTGTCCCCACACTAATTCAGCCAACTTTCATCATTGACTTTCCTATCGAAGTCAGTCCCTTAGCCAAAGGACACCGCAGCAAACCGGGATTTGTCGAACGTTTTGAGCTGTTTATCAACGGCATGGAATACTCGAACGGCTTCTCGGAATTGAACGATCCGAAAGAGCAAAGAAAGCGGTTTGAGGAACAATTAGCACAGAAAGATGCAGGCGATGACGAAGCACATCCAATGGATGAAGATTTCATCCAGGCTTTATCTTTGGGAATGCCTAATTGTGCTGGTATGGGCATCGGCGTCGATAGATTGGTGATGCTTTTAACTAATACTCAAAGCATCCGCGACGCGGTGATGTTCCCAACAATGAAACCAGTGAAAGATTGATTAGACTAGCTTTTTTGCAAATGTCTAATAAGTACATAGGATCTTTTTTACCGCAGATATCAGCGGATTAACACAGACAAACGCAGATGAAATTCCATCTGCGTTTATCTGCGTTTATCTGCCTTTATCTGCGGTTAAAAAAACATTTTTAAGATCACCGGATAAACGAACCGACAACACCGTTCATATCCTCAGCTAAAGGATTTCCCAAAGCCTTAAACTTCCACTCGCCGCCTTCCCGATAAACTTCTCCCATCAACATATTTAATTTCCCCTCATAGG
>JANNOR010000083.1:0-20882 GCA_031399265.1 Cyanobacteria bacterium SOY_34_metabat_3
ATATATTCTCCTTTTGATTTTATCCCAGGAATGCTGTTGCTGGTGAGTTTGAGCGTGCTGCAAGTTTTTCTCTCAGGCGATCGGTGGCTGTTGGCGGTGGGGATGGCTTTGGGCGGAAGCGCGATCGGAATTTTTGCCGGAGCCTGGTTTAACCACCGTTTGGGCGGCCACACGGGCGATACCTACGGTGCTGTAGTCGAGTGGACGGAGGCTTTGTTGCTGTGTCTTTTGGCCGCTTTGGAAGGGTGAAGATAATTCGGCGATTGAAATCGCTGCTAGTCATATCAATTCCGGCTGCGCCGGAATGACATAGAGGAGACGGCAGTGCCCATAGGTGTCAACTTAAGACAGAAAGCCTTGAGGAATCTAGTTCACAGCCGAGTCTAGATCCCCCTAAATCCCCCTTAAGAAGGGGGACTTTGAAAAAATTCCTGTCCCCCCCGACCTAAGGGGGGCTAGGGGGGATCTGGTCTCAATCATCAAACAGCAGTCTCTGCAAGGGTTTGACGTTAAGTTGACACCTATGGGCAGTGCCGTGTCCCTACCGCTATCAATTGTAGGGACACGGCACTGCCGTCTCCTCCGTCTCGTCTCGACTTTGATATTTTCTATCCTGTCTGCCTTCAATTGCCACGCTAGATTAGACACAGCAAACCTCAACCTTTTAAAAAGATATGGGATATTTGATTGCTGCGATCGTCCTAGGAATGTTAATTTCTGCCGGATTCGAGATTGTCCAAACTATCCGCAACTGGGAAACGAATCCCTCCCAGACTACTCGGAAAGTTCAAGCTGAAATGATTGAAGAGACATATTACGGTCAATTTGGCGGCGATGCAGTGGAGGGAGGGACTCAAGCTGTCGAATCTGCCACTTGCGAAGCGATTCCAAGTGCGATCGGTCATACCCTCGAAAGCTTATCTCACTTCGTACATCATTAACAGGAAGGTTTGTAGTAAGGACTTCAGTCCTGGTAGACTAAAAACTTAGAGAGAGGACTAAAGTCCTTACTACAAAAGAAATGTTTACGCCTTAGCTTCCACCCAAATCGTCATCCCTTCAACCCTCAAACCTTTGCCGCGAGTGCCGCAATATTGACCGTTAGAAGTAACAGGAGTATCGCCTACATTCTGGATGTGAGCTGTATAAGATACGTCATATTTATCAGCTTGTGGCCCAGTCAGCCGCGCGGCAAATCCCTCAATCCGCTTGGCTTTGCCCCGGAAACCAGCTAGCTCCCCTTCCGATATCCAAGCAGTATCGCCAACTCCTTCAACGTGAGCCATATACTGCAAATTTAAATCGGGGGTGGGAGGCTCTAATTTAATTTGAAATCCTTCGACGCGGCGGCCTTGAGCCTTTGTACCAGCATATTCGCGATCGCTAAAAGTTCGATCGCCAATTCCTTGAATGTGCGCCAACACTTTTAAACCCACAGGTACTGCAACTTGGGAACTCGCAGACGGGGCGATCCAAACTTTGATACCCTCTATTCTCAAAGCTTTACCGCGAGTGCCGCAGTATTCCCCGTTGGAGGACACGTCGGTGTCGCCGATATTTTGAATGTGAGCGCTATAAAATACGTCATACTTATCAGCTTGCTGCCCGCTCAATCGCACCGCAAACCCTTCAATTCGTTTCGCTTGACCCCGAAAACCGGCTAATTCTCCGGCGCTAAGCCAAGCAGTATCGCCAACACCTTCGACGTGAGCCATGTACTCGACATTTAAGCCGGGAATTGGAGGATCGATATTAATCCCAAATCCTTCAACGCGCAGCCCGCGCCCCTTTGTACCCGCGTATTCTTGTGAACCGAAAGTTCGATCGCCAATTCCTTGAATGTGCGCCAAAACTTTGATACCCAAAGCTCCCTCTACTGGTACTTGTTGAACGTCCCGAGGTGCTCCAAACACAATACTCCCGGAGCCCGTTGTTTGCAGAGACTTGGGTACTTCTACGCTAGGAACAATAATCACCTCGTGCATCGGCGCCGAAGGTGCGGGGGATTCCAAAATCTGGATTTGTGGCGCAACTGCAACTTGTTTCGGCGCGGCATTTCCCGACGGGATGATAATCACTTCCGGCAATGGTTGAGCGACCATTTTCTGTTCTGTTGCTGCTTTAAATGAGCCTTCGACTTTAGCAGGTGCTGCTTTTACCATCTCAGCAATGGTTAATTTGCCTCTGGAAATGGCGACGGCTAGCTGTTTTCCAAAAGCGGCGCTGACTGTTTCTTCCAGAATCACCCACTGTTCGTCATCTAATTTGTCTTGCTGTTCCACCAGGGCGAGGACTGCTGAAACTGGGTGTTTGCCGCTGACTAAGGATTGTGCGTCGGAATGCAGTTGAGTCGGGCTTGATTCGGAAATCGCGCGTTGCAGTTCGCGGGCTTTGGCGTGAACTGATTGTAAGGCTCCGAAGTCGCTTTGTTCGCGGTGGCCGATCGCCAATACTCGATCGAGCACTTTTAAGGCTGCGTCGCGAATTTCTGCTTTACCAACGGAAGCTGCGGCAGTTTGGACTAAGTTTTGAATGTCTTTGAGGGAAGCAATTTCCCCCGGGGCGACGGTGGATTTGTTGAGTTCGAGAGCTTGTTTTTGGACTACGGCGAAGTTGCGGCTGTAGGTGGCGATTTCTTGCAGCAAGCTGTCGGAGGGAGGAAGGCCCGAGTCTTGCAGTTGTTTGGCTGCTTGCGAGAGGCGATCGGCTAAATTAGGATAAGTTTCAGATAGTTGGGCTATTTGTTGTAGCAAATCGTTATGTGCTGCTTCCATAGGTCTTGCCGTAAATATTTAACTTGCTGATTATAGACGGTGAGCGTCTTCTGAAGGTATAAGGCAGCAGCGATCGGTCCGAAGGAAGAAGGAAAAAGGAAGAAGGAAGAAGGAAGAAGGAAGAAGGAAGAAGGAAGAAGGAAGAAGGAAGAAAAATGCTTCCCCACTCGGACACTCCCACACTCCCACACTCCCACTCGTCCACACTCGGACACTCGGACACTCCCACGCTCCTGCGTGATCCGCGTCACACCCGTGTAAATACGCAGTCACATTCTGCAACTCCGGCTGTCACCGCCCGCCCCTAAAAATGTCACACAAATTGAGCAATAGCCGTCACTGCGGAGTCAGTTAAAACCGTTGATACTGAGGGTATTCAAGCAATAAAACCCAAAAGTGTTATGGTACTGATTCGCGACCTCGCCCAACAAGCTCTGACCGTAGGTTACTTAACTATTGAAGCCGAAAATCAACTGCGCCGGATGTTAACGACGACCAAGTATGACTTGGAAGACTTAAATGCTTTTATGACTTTGCAACTAGCAGCTATGTCTGGAGGAGTGAAACAAGAGTCTCGCGAGGTCAAACAATTTGAAATCTTTGGCGAGACAGCCTCAGAATCTTCTTGTTAGTAATTAGTGGGTTTTTGATACATTCAAGTTTAGTAAGGAAAATTTCGATTGTGATGATTAGTGAAGTTGTAAAGCAAGCTATTGCCGCTGGATATCTGACTTTGGAAGCGGAAAACGAAATGGAGCAGATTTTTTCTTCAGCCAAGTGCGATTTGGAAGATTTGAATGCTTTTATGAGCTTGCAGTTAGCTGCGATGGCGGGTCGCGTGAGACAAGAGTCTTTGGAATCGATAAATTTGCCAACTTTTTCTAGAGATAGTTAATCGGCTTTATTGGCTTTTCTGGCTGGATATGTATTAAATTTTTTGCCAGAAAACTGAGTTATATTATAATTTAATTTTTTTGAATGTCTTTACTAATTAATTCTAAAATTATTGCTATTTGAGTTAGAGAAAATAGGATCTAATTCAAGGAATTCATACGCTGCAAGCGATGTTCGAGGAATACATTAATGTTTCATTCTCAACTTTTAGTGTATCTAAAGTTTGAGAATGAAACAGCCCTGGGTTTTTAAGGGGATGGGAGACTCAGGTAAAAACGATATTTATACAGATAATTTTAACGGTCTGTACTTACTGACTCAAGAATTGAGAGAATTGGTGGTGTAATGCGCGATCGCGGGCTTCTCTAACCTTAGAGAGAAGGAAGACCGATGCAGAAATACGTCCTAAGAGTTTTGCGATCGCCCCTAGCGTCAGGTACGATTACTGTTAATTATTGCGCTCGGTTCAGGAGAAAAAATTTATGGCAGATATGTCCGGTCAAGACCCCTCGGAAATTAAAATGGCGACGGTTGATGAAGAACAAAAAGGCGCAACGTTTAGCGGTACGGTCATCCTTGCTATCGATATCGAGGCTGGGGAAGTCGTTTTCTTCAGAGACTTTTTGATTGAAGATTATAAAGGCGAACTTACCGCTTATCTGGCAACAGATGGCAATATAACGAAAAGCATTGATTTAGGCGAGCTTAAGCATAAAAGCGGCAGTTTTAAGCTGCCAATTCCGATGGGGACGGATACATCACCCTACAATACACTCGTGCTGCGCGACGAAAAAAGCAAGAAAAAAATTGTGACGATCGAGCTGTAAAATTTGCAAATTAGCAGTTCAGTTGGGCCGAGTTCGTTAGCGCAGCCCGCCCCTACGGGGGCTGCGCCAACGAAGAGGATCGCCCTTTTTTCCTGAAGTACGCGCGAGCGAAGCTATCCCGTAGGGAATCGCTCTTAAATTAAGGTGCGTCATTTTCGATCGAACACTCGAGTTGTAAATGTGACGCACCCTAATTTTTAAAACGGAATCGGGTCGTAATCGGGATTGTCAGCTTCGTTAGAGGAACCTGACTGGCGATCGGACTCTGAAGAAGACTGATTCGAGTTCCAGTCCGAACCAGACGTGCGGTTAGCGCTGCCTGGAGCGCTGTTGGAACTGCGGCCTCGCGAACTCATGGGAACCACATTGCTCGGCACATTTGCTGGTGCGCTATCGCGAATTTGAGCGGATTCTGCTGGAGCGGTTCTAGTGGCGGGAGCGGCCGTCACTGCATCGACGCTGACACTGTAAATTTTTTGAGCTGTCAGTTCAGCACGTTTTTCTTTAATACCATCTCTGTCGATCGTATTCATACCCAGCCGGCCTTCAATAATTACCCGATCGCCCTCGCGATATTTCTCGTGAATTTCTTGAGCCAAATTTCCCCATCCGATCACCTTCAAATGTTCTGGCGGATCTTCAGGTTTTGAACCGGGAAATTGCACCAACATTTCAGCGATGGGAACTTGATTGTCTGAAGTATAACGGAGTTGCGGTTGTTGAATTATTTCCGCCATCAAAATGCAGCTATTCATAACTTAATTGGGAATTGGGAATTGGGAATTGGGAATTGGGCATTGGGAATTGGGAATTGGGCATTGGGAATTGGGCATGGGGCATGGGGCATTGGGCATGGGGCATTGGGCATTGACTTTCAAGTAAAAAGGTAAAACTTAAAATAACGCATTTTATTTTTTTACTTTTGCATTACCAATTACCCATTACCAATTTCCCATTACCAATTTCCAATTTCCCATTCCCCATTACCGATTACGAATTAACCATTACCAAATTTGTCTTGGCGAACAGCCGCCTCGGTTTGGGTGACAAAATCGTGAACAAGGGCGCGGTACTCTTTCAAAGTTTCAGATACCCAATCTCGATCCTCGCTGTTGGCGAAGATATGAACGGTCGGTTCGCTAGCATCGGGCAAAACTAATACCCAATTGTCGTCGCTGTAGTTAAAAATCTTCACTCCATCTATTAATTCTAAACGATCGGGCGAATGAGTTTCTACTAAATGTCGCATTAGCGAACCCTTGACCGTCCAAGGACAGCGGACGCTGTAACTGCGGTGGGTAACACGGGGAAGTTCGGCTTTGATCTGTCCGAGCGATCGCTCCTGAATCGTCATCATTTCTATCACTTTAGCAATGCAGAACATTCCGTCAAATCCGGGATGCAACTGTGGGAAAATAAAACCCATATTGCCACTACCGCCCAATACCACATTCGGATTCCTGTGAGCGGCTTCCATCAAAGCAGTTGGGTTCGCCTTAGTGCGGATTACCTTGCTTTGATAGCGGCGGGCGATCGCCTCCACCGCAGAAGACGCATTCACCGGTACTACCACTGTACCTCTGGGATTAGAAGTCAGCATCAAATTTACCATCAACGCCGTCAACATTTCCCCGCGAATCGCTATTCCCGATTCATCTACCAAAATTAGCTGTTCGCCGTTAGCCGACACCTGCACTCCAAAATTAGCGCTGAGTGCTTTCACCACTCGGCCGAGTTGGTCGAGCAAATATTCCCGTTCGCCGTTGCTCAGAGAAGTCTGCTTGAGACTGGCATTGAGCACCACCGCATCGCAGCCGAACTTGGCGAGCATTTGCGGCAAAATTGCTCCAGAAACTGCGTAAACGTAATCGATTACTACCTTAGAATTGCTGTAGCGGATTGCTTCAACATTCATCTGCCGCTCAAAAATGCGGTTGTAAACGTCGAGAGCTTGGTTAAAGTATGACATCTCTCCAATTTCGGGAATTAGAGCTCGCCGCAAATCTTCTTTAAAATAAGCGCCCTCGATTTTTTTCTCAGCAGCTTTAGTAATATTGATGCCTTTGATATCGAAGAATTCAATTAAAATGTGGTCGGAACGATCGGGCGAAATGCGCACGTGAATGCCGCCAGCAATCGACAGTGTAGACGAAACCGTGCGCGCGATCGGAATTGCCGTCGATTCCAAATTGACCACATTAATTCCTACCGACATCAAACCCGCAATCAAAGACCTCGAAACCATCCGCGAAATGCTCCGCTGGTCGCGAGAAACCGATACCGAAGTGCCTGTTTTCAAAGTCGAGCCGTAAGCAGCGCCCAATTTCACGGCAAATTCCGGGGTAATATCCACATTTGCGAGTCCTTGAACGCCGCGCTGGCCGAACAAATTGCGCTTGGCTTGTTCTCCCCAGATTAAATTTTGATTTAACAGAGCGCCGGATTCAATATTTTTGCTCGGCCAGACGCGCACCGAAGGGCCCACTTGCGCTTCTTCTCCGACGATCGACATGGAACCCACGACAGCACCTTCGAGGACGTGAGCGCGCCTGTCTACGCGGGTGCTGCGGCAAATCACGCAGGCTCTGAGGTGAGCGTCTTCGCCGACAATTGCTCCGTTCCAGACGATGGGACGTTTGAGGTTGGCGTCGGCCCCGACTGTGACGTTATCTCCGAGCACTGTACCGGCATCGATTTTAACTCGGGCTCCAATCCGGCAATTGGTGCCGATCATCGCGGGTGTTTCGACGATCGCGCTATCGTCAATAAAAGTATTCTGACCTACCCAAAGTCCCGATCGAACTTCGCTGTAGTAGCTCAAATCCAGTTGAACCTTTCCCCGCAGCGCGTCGTACTGAGATTCCCGGTAAACATCCAACTGGCCGACATCGCACCAGTAACCCTCGGCGATGTAACCGTACATCGGCTCGTTTTTTTCCAGTAGCAGGGGAAACAAGTCTTTCGAGAAGTCGCTCTCCTGATGTGCCGGCAGGTAATCCAAAACTTCGGGTTCTAAAATATAAATGCCGGTATTGATTGTATCGGAGAAAATTTCGCTGCTAGAAGGCTTTTCCAGAAAGCGGCTGATCCGGTGATTTTCCTCGGTAATCACCACCCCGAATTCCATCGGGTTGGGAACGCGAGTTAAAATTAAGGTGGCTTTGGATTGCTTGCTGCGGTGAAATTCGATCGCTTTGGTCAAGTCGAAGTCTGTGATGCTGTCGCCGCTGATCACGAGAAAAGTTCGATCGAGCAATTCAGCAATATTTTTGACACAACCAGCCGTACCCAGCGGTTGGTCTTCTTCCACAGCGTAAGTCATCTGAACGCCAAAATCTGCCCCGTCCGTAAAATATTCGCGCATCACATCGGGAAGGTAGTGCAGCGTCGCAATAATTTCCGTAATATTATGCCTTTTTAGCAAATTGATAATGTGTTCTGCGATCGGGCGATTTAGAATAGGAACCATCGGTTTGGGCAAATCGCACGTCAGGGGTCTGAGCCTCGTTCCCGACCCCCCAGCCATCAGCACTGCACGCATAAAATCCTCCTTGCTTAGAAAGCTGTCTACCGTCATTGTCCGCTAGAAAATGTTTGCCTGCTGTAACTTGCGGGGTACTAACTATCAGTGTTAATTATCTTTGAGCAATCGCACACCTGTGAAATCCCAGTGAGGGCCGTCCCCCAACAGCGAGGGATTTCCACCGAATCACGACTTACTGCGATCGACGAATTCGACAATGGGGATCCTCTTCGTTGGCGCAGCCCCCGTAGGGGCGGGCTGCGCTAACGGATTTATAGAAAATGCGGCATAAGTTCTCAGAATCATCGGCTTTTGCCAGAAGTCATTCCTTGCTTGCTCCCTGAAAGCTATTTCCTGACTGTTACAAGCAACCGCCCTCAACGATGCAGAGGTTTTTAATTGCTGAAACCCTTGCGGACTAATGCTTCTTCCTTTTTCCTTCTTTTTACCAGCTCGCGACTTGCCCGCTGGCTGCGCCGAATAGCCTTCTGCTATATTTTTAAGTTTGGGGCCAAAAAGGATTTTAAAGTCTCTTTCTAAAGGTGGAATGGATGCCGGTAGCGGTGCGCCTTGGCGTCTGATAAATGATAGATTAAGAGTAGCTATTTTGCTCGCTGACTCAAAATCCGATCGCTCGCTTAGGGGGTTATTTGATGGAACCGTTAATTGGATTCGTGTTGCTAATGGCTTACGGTGGCGGTATTTGGAAATTTTGGAACGGTTTCGACCGCACTAACTTCGACAGAAGTTTTGCAAATCGCCTAAAGCTGTCGCTGCTGTGGCCCGCGTTAATTTTTAATAAGCCTTACCGCCAAAACTTTACAAAAGCACTCAAAGGCTCTAGAAGGTAATTCAAGAATGTCTAAAAAGTCCGATCGTCTAGCTGCTTCTACTCCAGAGCAAACTTGGTTTGCCAAGGACAAATCAGATAGCTGGCCACTTTTACTTTCCCCAGTTGCTGCTCGGTTCGATCGCGAATACCGAGGAGAATCTTTCGCCTTACCCGAAGAAGTCGAAGCAATGCCAATTTTCCTCGAATCAGTGGCCGGAACCCTCCAAGCAAAAACAGTTTCTCCCTTCTGGAAAATTGCCAAACCTCAAAAAAATCAGCGGTGTTTAGATATTGGTTGCGGAGTCAGCTTTTTGATTTATCCTTGGCGGGATTGGGAAGCCCTTTTTTACGGTCAAGAAATCAGCAGCGCGGCACGAGATGCCTTAAATGCTCGGGGCCCTCAACTCAATTCCAAGCTATTTAAAGGCGTAGAATTAGCCCCCGCTCATCGCTTAAATTACGAAGAGGATCAATTTGACTTGTGCATCGCCACAGGCTTTAGCTGCTATTTTCCCCTAGATTATTGGGCGATTGTCATGGCAGAAGTGAAGCGAGTTTTAAAACCCGGTGGTCACTTTGTTTTTGATGTCTTGAATCCCAATGCTCCTCTAGCAGAAGATTGGGCAATTTTGGAAACTTATCGAGCAGGCGAAGTATTTTTAGAGACAATAGAAGATTGGGAAAAAATGTTCAAAGAGGTTGGGGCTAAAGTAGTAAAAAAACAAAGTGGCGACTTATTCCAGATGTATAAAGTTCTATACAATTGAGAGGGAATTGGGCATTGGGCATTGGCCCGCGCAGGGCATTGACTTTCAAGTAAAAAGGTAAAACTTAAAATAACGCATTTTATCTTTTTACTGTTGCATTACCAATTCCCAATTACCCATTCTCAATTATCGCATTCTCAAATAGATGAAGTAGGTTGGGTAGAGCGTCAGCGTTACCCAACACCCGATTTTAAATAGTTAACTTCAACCCAATCTACATATTTTGAACTGAGTGCAAGGCCTGTAACAATTAATTTTAGATAGCAGGAGAAGGCGAGACTTCCGGCATCGGAGATGGCGCAGTTTCAGGAGAAGGGGAGACTTCCGGGGCTGGAGATGGCGCAGCTTCAGGAGAAGGCGACACTTCCGGCGTCGGAGATGGCGCAGTTTCAGGAGAAGGCGAGACTTCCGGGGCTGGAGATGGCGCAGCTTGTTGAGGCTGCGGAGACACTTCGGCTGCTGGTTTGGGTAAAGGTGAGGGGGATGTTTTGGGGGCTGGCTTTGGTGTCGGCGCCGACGGTTGAGCCCCAGGCTTCGGTTTGTCAGAGGCGGCCGGCGGCTTCTCAAACTGCGGTTTTACTTCAGCAGGCGCTCTTGAGGGCTGCGGGGCCGTTGGTGTTGGCCCTGTCGGGCCTGCGGCTGGTCTGGGTCTGATGGGGGTGGCGGATGGGGTAACAGGAATGCCGCTGCAAACTTTTTCGTCGTATTTAAAAGCGACAGCCAACTGGTAAAGCTTGTGCGTGCTGGCTGCTGGAAATATTTGATTGGGGTTAATAATTGCAGTTTTAGCCGCATTGTCCAGAATACCGTAACCCGTGGGGACGATCGGCTGAGGCTCGGCCCTGAGCAAGCCTTGGGGGTTGACAACCGCTCCAAAAACTGCTACTCCTTCGAGTTTTTGCGAGCAAGCTGCTGCGGGATAAGGGACATCCACAGGAGTCGGCCCGGTCATTTCCAAGTCGGCATAAGCCTTTTTGAATCTGTCAAACATAGCAACATAGGTATTTGCAGCAGCAAGCTGTGTCTCTCTGTTGCTGGGTAAATTTAAACCGGGTTGTCCGGCTTGTCCTAGCTGCCGCTGTTGGGCTTCAAATTCTTGCCTCCTATTTCTTTCTTCAGGAGTTTCTGCGATGAGATTCCTTTTATTCGGATCTTTTTGAGTCAATTTTGGTACTCCGTCTGCCGAAGTCCTGGGCCCAATTGGGAATTCCGGGCTATATACAGGAGCTCCGTCTGGAAATAGCGGGAGTCCGCCTCTACTGGCTATGGTTCTTTTGAGCGTTTCTGCCTCATCTTCTAGGGGCCCGCCGGGAAGCTGGGGTTGTCCTGCGATTGATGGCGGCGGTGGCGGGATGTTGCGATCGAAATTACCGGGTAATGGCGGGAAAATTTGAATGCCGGGAGGCGCTTGCGGGATGGTAGCGGGCGCAGTCAGAGAGGGGGTTGGGAGATTTTGGGATGGAGTTCTCGGAGGCGGCGGGGCTGACAATCCTGCCGTCGGCGCCAGAGGGGCTGGAGGGAGAGGGGAAAAGAATCCAGGAGGGGGCATTCCCGGCGGCAGGGCGGGCAGGTTGATGGCACCTGGTGCGGGGGGCAAGGGCGGTGTTAAGTTGGGCGAGGGCAGAAGCGGAACTGGTGCGATCGAAAATGGCGTATTCGATGCCCGCGGCGGTATGGTTTGCGGCAGGCGGCCGGCTTCTGCTGCTGTTAGTTCTACCAAGCCGACGGAACCGGGCAGATTTTTTGAGGAATTTCCACCGTAGATTATGCTTGAGAGCGTCGGGGCGCTTACTCCGAGCACTCCGTGAAGGCCGACAGAAGCTAAAGCTGCCCACCAAAAAGGCTGGCGCAGCGGTTCGGAAAGGGCGTTGGCTAGGGAGGAAGAGTCAGTCATGACGATCGAGAATTGGTTATTGGTTATTGGTTATTTGTTATTTGTTATTTGTTACCGATATTTTTTTATGGGGAGCGGGTCAAAAGTAAAAAATTGGCAATTTAAAGGTACAAGCATAGCACGATCGCCCTCGGAATTGCCCGATCGCCACTGCCTTCTCGCAAAAAAGACCGCTGCAATACCGTCATTTCCCGGCTGGCAAACTACATTAATTGATTAAACACGGAGCGGCTAGTGCGATCGACCCTGTTTCCAATTCGGTTACAGAAAGGAATTTGGACGGATGACTAAAAAGCTGACTGCATAAGTCTTCTTCCCTCTTCCTTCTTCCCTCTTCCCTCTTCGTTCTTCCTTCTTCCCTCTTCGTTCTTCCTTCTTCCTGACATCCGTTACATCGGTTGAGCGAATCCGTTGCTGAACTTCCTTCTTCTTACCACCGGTAGCGGTAACTTTTAAAGGGAGCGCCCTCAATGCTGAGCAAGTCGAGGGGATAAATTGGAGCGCCGCTTGCCATATATCGAAACATTTCCCGAACTTCCTCGCCCCGCAGCGACAACTGGTCTAACTCTTTGAGAGAATACCAACCAGCGCACAAAGTATACTCATCCGGCTTGCTCTTGGGCGCTGTCTTATCTTCAGGACGAGCCACAAAAATGACTCGCAGGCGCACGTTGCCCCTAGGCATCACCGTATGCTCTACCCTGAGAATTCCTTCAACGATCACAGAAATGCCCGCTTCTTCGACGGTATTGCGCATAGCAGCTTCGAGCAAAGTCTCTCCTTTTTCCACTCGCCCTGCTGGGAGATACCACTGCCGATCGTACTTGCGCTCTTGTACCAATAGAAAACGGTCTTCTAAGTGAACGACAACTAGGGTAAAATACAATGTCGGAATCGGCTCGCGAGCCATAGAAGTAGATATTCCCCAAGCAAAAAGTTTAACCGGCGGCAGATGTTAGCAATCCAAAAGATGCTTCCGCAAGCGTCTTTGAACTTAAAAAATAGATCCTAGCACCAAGCGCCGCAAAATCTCAAATCTCCAATCTCAAATCTCAAATTGACAATGCCATTACCAACCGTAATTTTACCGGGATATTTTGCTGCTGCTTCCGACTATCGGGAATTAGAAAAATCTCTGGTCGATCGAGGTTTTCCAACAGTAACAGTACCGCTGAGCAAGCGAGACTGGTTGCCCACGTTTGGCGGGCGGTCGATGGTGCCTATTTTGCGGCAGCTCGATCGGACTGTCAAACAAATGTTACAGCAATACGGCGTCTCTCAAGTCAATCTCGTCGGTCATTCCGCCGGCGGCTGGATTTCGCGCATCTATTTGGGCGAAAAGCCTTATACGATTCATGGCGACGTGCGATCGGATGCGGGTTTGTGGGAAGCTCACCCTTGCGTCCATACTCTCATCACTTTAGGCACGCCACACGTTTCTCAAGAGCGCTGGACGCGCAAAAATCTAGATTTTGTCAAAATTAACTATCCGGGGGCTTTTCACCCGCAGGTGCGCTACGTGTGCGCTGCGGGGAAGTCTGTTTTTGGCAAGCGCGGTTTTGGGACTTGGCTGGCTTATAAAAGTTACGAGTTGACTGTGGGGAAGGGCGAGACTTGGGGCGATGGAATTACGCCGATAGAAGCGGCTCATTTGGATGGGGCTGAAAATTTGGTGTTGGAGGGGGTTTGGCATTCGCCTCGCTCTCCGGGAAAGTGGTACGGTTCGCCGGATGTTTTGCCTGCTTGGATTGGGTATTTGGATTGAAAACGAACCGCGAAGACGCTAAGGGCGCGAAGGAAGAAGTAGAAGAAGAAAATACAAGGGACGGGTTAACAAACAATAATTGCCCATAATCGATAATCTCGTAAACCCGCCCCCGCCTTGAGAGTTATTCGAGATTTCTATTGATTCTTTTCCCCGCAAGCCATCAACCAAAAACTCATCATAGATCGATCGCCCGTAGCGACAAACTCATCGCGGGAAACCAAATAACTTTCTATTTCCGACTCGGAAATCAACCCTTGTTTGACCATTTGTAAAATCGGCCCGGAGTCTAGCAAAGGTTCAAACGCTTCAATGTCGATGATATCGCTGTGGCTGACAACCGCTTCTAAATCGATACTGCCAAACCCAGCTTCTTTCAGAATGCGGCACAAATTTCGCCCTACGCATAAATCGCCGCCCCGCGACGCCATTACCTGTTTGAATTTCTCCCTGACAATCTGAACAGACAAAGGTGGATTTGTCAACCAAAATAGGTCTGCATCGCTATCGATAATTACCAGTTTGCCACCCGGTTTTAAGATGCGGAAGATTTCGCGGGCTGCGGCGACGGGATCGGGAAGGTGGACGAAAATCAAACGGGCGATCGCAAAATCGAAACTGTTATCATCCAAACCAGTATCTGCGATCGATGCTTGAATGCGATTTACGCGATCGCCTCCTTTGTCCTCTAAATATGCTACAGCTTTTTCGTGCAGTACCGGATCGATTTCTACCGCTGTTATTGAACTATTTGGCAGTAATTCTAAAAGTTTTTCTGTGAAAAATCCCGGCCCGCTACCTGCTTCCAAAACATTCATCCCGTCGGTCAAACCGAACCATTTTAAAGTGCGCGCTTCCTTTTTACAACTGAGGAGAACTTGAACTTTTAACCGCTGGATTTCTGCTTCAAGTTCCAGATTGTACGTGCTGGCTTGATAGGAACCTTCTGCTGGCATAAAGTCATCCTTATTTTTGCTTGCATACCTGGATTGTAATCGTATAGTCAAATCTCCGATCGAGTTATCTGTGCGTAATATCGTTTCTGGTGGAATCGGAATGATTTAACCACAGAGAGCGCAGAGAGCACAGAGGAAGAGAAGAGAGAGATAAATAATTCCGATGAAGTGGGGATTTTGCAATACAACTATCCCAATTGCACTTTAGTGCAATTCTCGTTGCCGACATCCACAGTCCTATTTGGCGGACAGATGCAGCACGGAATCTAGATAATGCCTCTATTGTAGGAAGAGGATGGATTAACAAAATAACGATGCTGTGCGGTAACGATTGAACTATGCCCCAGACTTTACCTCAACCGGAGAAACGAACCTTTTTAGTCGTCGATGACCATGCGATGGTGTTAGGTGGCACGCTTGACATTCTGATGAAGGAGTATCCACAGGCCGATATTATGACGGCTTCAACGGCTCAGGAAGCCCTTCAGCAAGTAGCACAGACGACCCCCGATCTCGTAATTGTGGATTTGGTGATGCCAGAGGCGATCGGCGAAACCCCCCAGGCAAATTCAGGGCTTCAACTCCTGAAAACGCTGATGGAGCATTATCCGAGTTTGAATATTGTAGTGCAGAGCGCCCATGTTCGGACTTTGGTTTGGCTGAAACCGTCGATCGACAATCATGAGGGCGGGTTTACGGTTGTTGATAAAAGCCAGCCGATCAAAGACTTGGTGGAGATGGTGGATTGGGCGCTGCACGAGCGGATTTATACTCCCAGAGAAATCCGTAATGGGCTGCAACTCAAACCCGCTTGGATGGAGGTGTTGCAATTTGCTTTTCAAGATAGCTTACAGGACACGGCGATCGCCAAACGGATGAATGTTTCTGAACGCACTGTGCAATACTACTGGACTAAGATTCGAGATGTGCTAGAAGTGTATCCCGAAAAAGATAAAAATCTGCGAATTCAAACGGAAGTGAAGGCTAGGGAAGAAGGAGTGATTGATTAATTGTTGACTGTTGACTGTTGACTGTTGACTGTTGACTGTTGACTGTTGACTGTTGACTGTTAACTGTTAACTGTTGTCGAACCGACTAATAACTAATGACTAATAACTAGATGAAGCCCGATCGATCGCAAGCAGTGAAAGCAGATATCTCAACTTGGTGGCGCGGATCGCTTCCAGGGGTGATGGTGATTGTCGCGGTGACTGTAGCTAGATTCACGGGTGCGCTTCAGTTTTTGGAGTTGGTTGCGTTCGATCGATTTTTGCTGCTTCGTTCTCCTGAGCCAATGGATGAACGGATTGTAATCGTCGGCATTACGGAAGAAGATATTAAACGCGCCAAAACTTATCCGATTCCCGATCGCGAAATTGCCGATTTACTCAAACGGTTGCAGGCTTATCAACCGATCGCGATCGGGCTGGATATTGTCCGCGATATTCCGGTGGAACCGGGCCACGCTGAACTAACATCGGTGTTTCGCAGCAGCAAGAATGCGATCGGAGTGGAGATTGCTTTGCCCGATCGCAACGGCTTTACCGTCGCACCTCCGCCCGCGCTACCACCCGAACAGGTTGGCTTTGCAGATTTTGTCCTCGATGCGGATGGCTACCAGCGCCGCAGTTTATTGGGCACTGGCACTCACAACGATCGGCAGGAATATCGTTTTTCCTTCGCCCTCGGGCTGGCAGAGCTCTATTTAGCAACCCAAGGAATTAAGTCAGGTGTTGGAATTCGCGATTTAGAAGCGATGCGCTTTGGCAGTATTGAATTGACCAGAGTTCGGCCCAATTCTGGCGGATATGTGGGGGCGGATGCGGGCGGCAACCAAATTTTGCTGAATGTTCGCAGCGGGCTAAAGCCGTTTCGGGTGCTTTCCCTGGAGCAAATCAAGGCGGGAAAAGTCAAGCCGGAGTGGATTCGAGGCAAGATTGTGCTGATTGGCATGATGTCTTTTAGTGCAAAGGATTTGGCAAGTTCAGGTGCGATCGCGGGCATCAATCCGGGACGGATTTACGGAGTGGAAATGCAAGCCCACGAAACCAGCCAGATTATTAGCGCGGTGCTGGATGGGCGACCGTTGATTCAGGTTTTGGGGGATAGCTGGGAAACGCTCTGGATCGCGGTCTGGGGACTCTTGGGGATGAGTTTGGGACGATTTCTGCGATCGCCCTGGAAAATTTTGTTGGGGCTCTTAATCGCCAGTATTAGCTCGATTGCGATCTGTTACTGGCTGATTCTGATCGGGTGGTGGATGCCGATCGTGCCTGTGTTCCTGATCCTGGTGCTAAATGGGGCTGGCTCAACGGCTGCACTCTTCTATCGCCACCAGCAGGAATTGCGACTGCGGTTGGAGGAACGTCAATTTGCGATCGAGCAAACTTTTAATGCGATTCATAGCGGGCCTTTACAAACATTGGTCGGGATTTTGAGAACTGCTCAGGAGCAAGATCCACCGCCACCATTTTTACCGGATTTGAAACGCCTGAGTCAAGAATTACGGGAAGTTTACGGATCGGTGCAACGAGATGCGATCGCCGATGAACCGCATTTGCGAATGGGAAGTGCGATCGAATTAGCCCTGCAAGCTCCGTTGCATGAATTGCTCTACAAAGTCTATTCCAACACGATCGAACAAGAACTGCCTTACCTCCAAACAATCAAATTCAAAATTGTGCAGTTCGATCCCTTGAACACATCGCATCTACGGCTAGAACATAAGCGAGGACTCTGCCGCTTTCTCGAAGAAGCGCTTTGTAATGTGGGAAAACACGCGATCGCAACCACTCGCTTGACCGTAATTTGCACTCAGGAGGGCGATCGGCAGGTGATTCGGGTGGCCGATAATGGCAAGGGGAAACTGTCTGAAACAGAATCGGCAATTCAAGATTTAAACGCTAACATCCACGCTTCAGGATTAGGAACGCAATTGGCAAACAATTTAGCAAAACAATTAGGTGGAACGTTTCGGCGCTACCAAAATGTACCGAGGGGAACGGTGTGCGAGTTAACCTGGTCAGCAAAACGGCGGTGGTTTTGGTAATTGCTTCCTCAGAGTTAGCATCGGAATTATTAGCCAAAATTAGGAGACGGCAGTGCCGTATCCCTACAATATTATTTTCGGTAGGGACACAGCACTCCCGTCTCCGACCTATTGTATTCATCTCTCTCTTCTCTTCCTCTGCGTTCTCTGCGCTCTCTGCGGTTAAATCATTCCGATCCAAATTGACATATCTTTGCACCTTCCCGCAAGTATCGTTTGCGGGCAGTCCTCTATTATGTTTGTGTATTGTCGATTACCGTAGAAAATAGTTACAGAGAGGATTCAGATGATGACTCACCGATTGAAGCGTCGAACCATTTACTCTGTCGGCATTGCGAGTTTAATCCTGAGTGTTTCGTTCTGGATTCCGATCGTAGCGCTGGCAAAATACACTCCTCCTCCAAACCCTTCTAAACCGAAAGAAACGGGCACGAATACGACTCGCGGCGGCAGTTGCGAAGGTGATTCAGCGGCGGTATTAACTGCTTTGGTGCCGTTTAGCCATATGGGACAGACGATTTCTCAACATCCGACTTTTATCTGGTTTGTACCCGATCGCACTTCTCGTCCCTTGCAATTCCGGCTGTTTAGTCGATCGGGACAAGCACTCTACAGAACCGAGATGGAGAGTCAGCCGGGAATTATGTCCGTTGCTTTGCCTGCAAATGGGCCCCAACTGTCGATCGGGCAATCCTATCAGTGGCAAGTGGTGTTGGTGTGCGATCGAAATGTTCCTTCACGGAATGTGGTGGCGACGGCAGAAATCCAAGTGGTGCAGCCTGCGGAATCGTTGCAGACTCAACTTGCAGCCGCCCAAACTCCCCAACAGCGGATCGACTTGTATGCCCAGGCTGGGCTGTGGTATGACGCGATCGCCGAAGCGCGCAAAGCCTCTGGGACTTCTCAAAGCCAAGCGTCTGTGCTGGAATTGCTAGATGCTCTGGCTAATTCGGAAGCCGAACCTTTGAAAGATTGGAGCGATCGATTGAAGCAAATAAGGGCGATCGAACAACAGCGCCAACTTCCTCAACCGAAACCCTAAAATTATATGAAATCTTTATCGTTAAAACTGCTTAAATCAAGCGATCGAAAAGTGCGATCGGGCTTTCTGTTTCCCCTCGCCTTTTGTCTTTTGTCTGTTGGTTTTTATATTCCTCCCCATTTTTCAGTCCCGGTTGTTGCTCAGGCGATCGAGGTTAGTGAAGCAGAGGGCGATCGGCTGTTTCAGCAGGGGCTTGAACAGCATCAGACTGGCCAATTCCCTGCTGCGATGAATTCCTGGCAGCAGGCACTACAAATTTATCGCAGTATCAAAAACCGCCAAAGGGAAGGTATGGTACTGAGCCTTTTGGGAGCCGTAAATGGCTTCATGAAGAACTATGCCAAAGCCATTGAGTATACACAGCAACACTTAGCGATCGCCCGCGAAATTAAAGACCGCGACGGGGAAGGTAGGGCACTGGGCAATTTGGGAGTCGTTTACCGAAATCTGGGCGACAATGCCAAAGCCATTGAGTATTCACAGCAATATTTAGCCATCGCCCGCGAAATTAGAGACCGCCGTGGGGAATGGAATGCACTGGGCAATTTGGGAGCCGTTTACGGAAATCTGGGCGACTATGCCAAAGCCATTGAGTATTCACAGAGTTTAGCGATCGCCCGCGAAATTAAAGACCGCGACGGGGAAGGTAGAGCACTGAGGAATTTGGGAGCCACTTACCTAAATCTGGGCAATTCTGCCAAAGCGACTGAGTATTTACAGCAGAGTTTAGCCATCTTCCGCGAACTTAAAAACCGCTACGACGAAGGTACGGTACTGGGGAATTTGGGAGCTGCTTACCGCTTGCTAGGCAACTATGCTAAAGCCATTGAGTATTCACAGCAAAGTTTAGCGATCGCCCGCGAACTTAATAAGGACAGCGACGAGGAAGCTAAGGCACTGAGCAATTTGGGAATCGTTTATGAGTTTCTGGGCAACTATGCTAAAGCCATTGAGTATGCACACCAAAGTTTAGCGATCGCCCGCGAAATTAAAGACCGTGGATGGGAAGGGAGTTCACTGGGGAATTTGGGAATCACTTATCGCTTGCTAGGCAACTATGCCAAAGGCATTGAGTATGCACAGCAGAGTTTAGCCATCTTCCGCGAACTTAAAAACCGCGAAGGGGAAGGTGCAGCACTGATGAGTTTGGGACTCGCTTACCTCAATCTGGGCAACTATGCCAAAGCTATTGAGTATGCACAGCAAAGTTTAGCCATCGCCCGCGAAATTAAAAACCGCAAATGGGAAGGGAGTTCACTGGGGAATTTGGGAATCACTTACCGCTTGCTAGGCAATTCTGCCAAAGCCATTGAGTATGCACAGCTCAGTTTAGCCATCTTCCGCGAAATTAAGGATAGCCAACAGGAGGGTATAGCGCTCGACAACCTTGGAGAAGCGTTCTTAAAAGCTGGCAACCCAGCAGAAGCTGAAAAAATGCTCGTCAATGCCATTCAAGTTTGGGAATCGATGCGTCAACTGCTCGGCTCCAACGACGCAAATAAAATCTCCATCTTTGAAAGACAAGCTAACACCTATCGGACTTTACAAGAAGTTCTGGTCGCTCAGAATAACCCGATCGCCGCCTTAGAAATTGCCGAACGGGGACGTGCTCGTGCCTTTGTCGATCTCCTCACACAGCGCCTATCATCTGATTCTGCCAATTCGGTCATCGCCACTGCTCCCAACCAGGAGCAAATCCGCCAAATAGCCAAAGCACAGAACGCCACTTTGGTTCAGTATTCCATTACCTATGACACTTTCCAGGTGCAGGGAAAAAGCGAACCGCGAGAATCCGCGCTCTACATCTGGGTGATTCAACCTACGGGTGAAATCACGTTCCGCCAAGTTGACCTCAAACCCCTTTGGCAGCACCACAAAGCTTCTCTCGCCGATCTAATCATTGGCAATCAAGAATTCCTCGCTGTCCGCAGTCGCAGCAGTCTTGGCTCTACCCAACCCCAACCCGACTTACCGACACTGCATCAACTGCTGATCGATCCCATTGCCAGCTTCCTCCCAAAAGATCCCAATGCTCATGTCATCTTCATTCCCCAAGGTTCGTTGTTCCAAGTGCCCTTCCCCGCCCTCCAAGATGCCAATGGCACTTACTTAATCCAAAAACACACGATTCTCACCGCCCCCTCGATTCAAGTTCTGGCATTAACCCGACAACAACGACAGAAGTTAGCACAGAAGCCAGTCAACAGCGGTAACGCTCTAGTCTTGGGCAATCCCACGATGCCGAGTGTGTCTCCCTCTCCCGGAGAACCCAAACGGCAATTGTCTCCTCTACCTGGGGCTGAAGCTGAAGCGCGAGCGATCGCCCCGATGCTCAATACCCAAGCTATCTTAGGCGCACAAGGAACAAAAGCTGCGATCGTCCAAAAAATGCCCCAAGCATCAATCATTCACCTCGCAACGCATGGATTGCTGGATGATGTGCGCGGATTGGGAAGTGCGATCGCCCTTGCTCCTTCTGGCACCGATGACGGCTTATTGACCGCAGAAGAGATTTTCGACATGAAACTGCAAGCAAACTTAGTTGTTTTGAGTGCTTGC
>JANNOR010000097.1:0-13647 GCA_031399265.1 Cyanobacteria bacterium SOY_34_metabat_3
TGGCTAATCAAGTTAAAGATTTGAGTGAGTTACTTTTTGATTTATCTAGTCTAGATAAACCTGTTAAGTGCCTTGCATAATGTTGGTCAATAGCCTTCATAGCTTTGATTTAACCTCTCGACAATTAATCCACCCTGCTTACCAAGGGGGGCTGGGGGGGTGAATTTCCGGGAATCCACCAACCGTGAAGTTTATCAATTTTGCCTGACTTATTTGTGATTGGCAACCAAACTTCCTCGTAAGTGATCTTAAAAGCATCCGGTGTTTTTTGGATACTAGCTGTTGGTTGGAAGATGAAGCGAGTTTGCAGAACAAATAAGAGTATACAGGAAGCGATGTAGGCGATCGCCACAATTTTTCCTATAATAAATAGCCACTTAAACCTATTATGCCTTTTAGTTTTCATCCATCTCATTTTTCAAATTAGGTTCGTAGTAATGACTTTAGTCATGCCCAAGTATTTTTTGAGGACTAAAGTTCTTACTACAAACTTATTTACTCCGTCACTCAAGCCACCACAAAATTCACCAACTTACCAGGAACCACAATCACCTTTTTAATCTCCTTACCCTCAATGTGACGCTTAGCCAAATCCGACTCACGGGCGTAATTTTCCAAAGCAGCTTTATCAGCCCCAGAAGGCACTTGAATTGTACCGCGAGTCTTGCCCATAACTTGAATTACCAACGTAATTTCATCAGTAACTAATGCTGAAGTATCCACACTAGGCCAAGCTTGAGTATGTACAGACTCACTATTACCAATTAAATGCCACAACTCATCAGCAATATGTGGCGAAAAAGGCGCTATCAGCAAAATCAAAGTGCTAATCCCTTCTGCATAAATTGGCGAATCTTTACATTTAGCATCAGTCAAAGCATTGTTCAACTTCATCATTTCTGAAACAGCAGTATTGAACTGATAATCGCCCTCCAAATCTTCGCTAACTTCCTTTATTGCAACGTGAATCGCCCGCCGCAAATCCTGCTCAGGTTTACTCAAATTCTCCTTGTCCCCCCCTTGTAGGGGCGGTGCCTCCGTGCCCGTCCTAGCTGGGGGTGAAACAAACTCTGTCACCAGTCGCCAAACCCGATTTAAAAAGCGAAACTGCCCTTCTACATCAGCATCATCCCACTCCAAATCTTTCTCAGGTGGCGCTTTGAATAAAATAAACATTCGCGCCGTATCAACCCCATATTTCTCCATAACTTGCAAGGGGTCAACACCGTTGTATTTTGACTTAGACATCTTTTCATAGAATACTTCCAAAGCTTCGCCAGTTTCAGGATCTTTGGGATTTGTTGCATCCACTTCTGCGGAAGGAATGTATTTGCCAGTAGCCAAATTTTTGTAGGTTAATCCCTGCACCATGCCTTGAGTTAATAGACGCTTAAATGGTTCATCGCAATCAATCAAACCCCGATCGCGCAAAACCTTCGTAAAGAACCGAGAATACAGCAAATGGAGGATTGCGTGCTCGATTCCGCCCACATATTGGTCTACCGGCATCCAATCATTCGTCTTCGCCGTATCGAATACTTGCTCCTCATTACTCGCATCGGGATAGCGCAAGAAATACCACGAAGAATCCATAAAAGTATCCATCGTATCCGTTTCTCGCTTCGCCGGAGTCCCACAACTCGGACAAGGAACATTTACCCAATCATCCATCTTAGCTAACGGCGAACCCTTGCCCGTAAATTCCACATTTTCCGGCAACAATACGGGTAAATCCGATTGGGGAACAGGGACTGTACCGCAGTTGGGACAGTGAATTACCGGAATCGGAGCGCCCCAATAACGCTGTCTTGAAATCAGCCAATCTCTCAAGCGATATTGCACTCGCGCTTTGCCACAACCTGAATTTACGGCAGCTTGAATAATTGCGGCTTTCCCTTTAACTGAATCCATCCCGTTGAAGCTTTCGGAATTAATCATAATTCCTGGTTCCGTGTAAGCTTCCGTCAGCGGAACTTCATCATCATCCACAATTACTACTTTAATAGGTAGTTCATATTGATTGGCAAACTTGAAATCTCGCGTGTCGTGGGCGGGT
Source organism: Cyanobacteria bacterium SOY_34_metabat_3 (assembly GCA_031399265.1). Classification (GTDB taxonomy): domain Bacteria; phylum Cyanobacteriota; class Cyanobacteriia; order Cyanobacteriales; family Microcoleaceae; genus Microcoleus. Next base: position 2,057 of record JANNOR010000097.1, read on the forward strand.
ACTCCCATGACTGCGCCGGTGCCGTATTCGTACAGCACGTAATCCGCAATCCAAATCGGTATTTCTTCATCGTTGAAAGGGTTGATTACTTTGCCACCTGTGGGGATACCGCGCTTCGGTTTGTCATCAGCCGTGCGATCCATTTCGCTTTGCAATGCCACTTCTTTAATGAAGGTGTCAACAGCGGCTTTTTGGTCTGCCGTGGTCACGCGCTGAGTGAACGGATGTTCCGGCGCTAAAACAACGTAACTCACGCCATAAATTGTATCGGGACGAGTGGTAAAAACAGCGATTTTTTCATCCATGCCAACGATCGGAAATTCCAAGTAAGCACCGACTGATTTGCCGATCCAGTTGGCTTGCATTAATTTGACTCTTTCTGGCCAATTTGGCAATTTATCTAAGTCATTTAATAACTGTTCGGCATAATCGGTAATTTTGAGAAACCATTGTCGCAATAATTTGCGTTCGACTTTCGCACCAGAACGCCAGGAACGGCCTTCGTTATCAACTTGTTCGTTTGCTAAAACTGTTTGGTCGATGGGATCCCAATTAACTGCGGCTTCTTTTTGATAGGCTAATCCTGCGTCTAAAAATTGTAAGAAAATCCATTGAGTCCACCGATAATAATCGGGAGAACAAGTTGTAACTTCCTTCGTCCAATCAAAAGAAATGCCTAAACGCTGAAATAAGCCTTTCATTTGGGCAATATTTTGATACGTCCATTCTGCGGGGGGAATTCCTCGTTCGATGGCGGCATTTTCTGCGGGTAAACCAAAAGCATCCCATCCCATCGGATTCAATACGCGATAGCCTTGCATCCGCTTGAGTCTGGCAATTACATCAATAATTGTGTAGTTGCGGACGTGGCCCATGTGCAGGCTTCCCGACGGATAGGGAAACATGGATAAGGCATAAAATTTAGGCTTTTCGCTATTTTCTGGCATTTGGTCTAAGTTTTGCTCAGCCCATGTCTGTTGCCATTTTTCTTCTATGGATTGGGGGTTGTATTTGGACTCCATAAAAATTTCTCCGTGTAGAATTTACTAATGTTTGCTTGAATATTTTTGCACATTCAAGGGGCCGCGATTCGGTTTTTTTTGAGCTCTGAGGATTTTGGCTCAGATATTTGTATTATATCTTGTAGTATATGGTAAGGTGAGAAACCGGGTTTTTTCGGAGAATAATTGATTACAGCCTAAAAACTGCAAAAAACCCGGTTTCTGAGATTTTGGGTGGGGCGAGAAACCAGGTTTTTTCCGAGAATGGTTGATTACAGTCGGTGATTTGGGCAAAAACCCGGTTTCTGAGCATATATTCTGGCTTAAATGCTATCTGGATCGATGTTCAATTCCCGCAGTTTAGCAGCTCCGAGAATTATCTAGGTTTAATGATACTATTTATGATAACGAAATATGAAATAAATTAGTCTTTTACAATGTGTTTATGAGCGAGTGCTTTGATGAGAGTCATCAGATGTTCTAGCAGCAGATAGCGGTCTAATTCGCTTTTTTGTTCCCGCGTCAAACCGTCATTGTTGTGTTGATAAATTAGGTCTGCGATATGCTCTTTGGCTTCTTCGGATAGTTGAAAGTTGATGATGCTTTCGGGAGTTGTACCGGCGGCTAAGAACTCAACTATTTCGGCGTAGGCTTGGGGTATTTTAGTGGCTACAGTCATAAATTTGTTTTCCCTTTTTTTATTTATATCACAGAAAGGGGATCGCTCATTGGCACTCTAATTCTACCAATTTCCTCTGGGCAAATTTGCGGAGTATTTGGTTGCGATCGTTCTGAGCGCGATCGCGTACAACTTCTAATATTCCGGGTTCATCTTTCCATCCAAATACTAATTCTTTAATTGCTGCTTGTCGCACAGCAAAACTATCGTCATATTGAGCAAGTTGTTTGAGCCAAGGTAAGGTTTTTGGGTCATCTTTCCACCCCCGTGCTAACGCTTTAACTGCTGCTTGTCGCACAGCAAAATTATCGTCATATTGAGCAAGTTGTTTGAGCCAAGACAAGGTTTCACGATCATTTTTCCACCCCCATGCTAATTCTTGTACTGCTGTTTGTCGCACATCCCAACTATAGTCAGAACGAGCACGTTCTTTGAGGATAGCTAAGATTTCCGGGTCATTTCTCCACACCCGTGCTAATGCTTGAATTGCTGTTTTTCGCACATCCCAATTATCATCGAAACGAGCGCGTTCTTTGATCCAAAGTAAGGTTGCGGGGTCATTTTTCCACCCCCGTGCTAACGCTTGAACTGCTGTTTGTCGCACATCAAAACTATCGTCGGAATGAGCGCGTTCTTTGAGTATAAGTAAGGTTTCCTGGTCATCTTTCCACCCCCATGCTAATTCTTGTACTGCTGTACGTCGCACATCCGAATTATTGTCAGATTGAGCGCTTTCTTTGAGCCAAGGTAAGGTTGCGGGGTCATCTTTCCACCCCCGTGCTAATTTTTGTACTGCTGTACGTCGCACATCCGAATTATTGTCAAATTGAGCGCGTTCTTTGAGCCAAGGTAAGGTTGCGGGGTCATCTTTCCACCCGCTAGCTAATTCTTGTACTGCTGCACATCGCACATTCCAATCATCGTCAGATTGAGCGCGTTGTTTGAGCAAAGGTAAGGTTTCGGGGTCATTTTTCCAAGTTGCTGCAACTGCTGCTAATGCTTTTGTGCGGATTTCATACAGATTTTTATATTCTTGAGTTGTAGAACGACTGATATTTCCATACTTAGTTAACTCTTTAACTCGATCGCACAACTTACCAGCAACATCAGGAATCTCATTTGTCTCTTTAACTTCGGAAACACACTGCGCCGCCAAAAACAGATTGCTAAACTTTTCCGCTTCCCCATTTTCACCAATCAGATATTTCAGGATTTCACCTGTAAATTTAGCCGCCAGCATTCCCGCCATTAAACGTAACACTTCATGCCAAGACTCATCTCGCCAGTGTTCCCGATAAACTTGAATCAAGCCATCTAAATCAAGGGTTTTTTGTTTCTCAAATTGCCGCACAAACTCCCAAGCACAAAAATATTCCAAAAACGTGCGATGGACAAAAGCAAAATAATCCTCATTGTATCCACCCAAGAAGCACAAAATAAAATTGCGTTCCCGCAGTTGCTCTACTATCAATTTAGCACAAGTAGTTGCCTCAGTTCCCATTAACCCGCTCAAAGATTCAGTAATAGTCTGCCGCAAATCCTCGCGACTAATAATATTTCCGGCTAATCCTTTGCCACTCGACTGCATTTTGTAGGCAATGCACCCGCAGATACTTTGTTTAGTTTCTTCATCAATTTTGTCAGAATCAATTTTATGATGACCTAACTTTTCCTTAACCTCAAAATCCCATTTATGTAGCAGCACTTTTGAGGCTTCTTCATAGAGTTTAGCTCGAAAGCGCGGCAACTCCTGATTGCGATTCAGAATTGCCATCATTGTCAGCAACAGCGGATTTCCGGCTAATTCTAAAATCGCCCTCGATTCCGAAATTGCTTTATCCAATCTTTCTAAACTTGCAGCTTTTTTCAAGCGGTCTGTAAATGTCAAATCATGCCACTTTTGGATAAACTGTTTAATCTGTTCCGGTTCAAAATCTTGCAGCATGAAGTGATGAAATTCAGCATTTTTTAGTCGTTGCTGCTGGTAGCCAATAATCCGAGAAGTGACGATTACTTTCACCTTTGGATAGGTTTGAGTGAAGTTATGAATTTGGTCAACAATTCGATTGCGTTTTTCCACCTCGAAAACTTCATCTAACCCGTCAAACATAACCACAGCGCGGCCAGCTTGCAGCCATTCGTGCAGGATAGATTTGTTTAAATGCCCGATCCAACTAGAACCGCACTCCATAAACTCTAGGAAATTATTGCACTCTTTTTCATCTTTGCTGCGGTTATACTTTCGTAATTCAATCAGTAAGTGAATCGGTTGAGATGACACCTGATTATCAGACAGTTTTGCCCACTGAAGCGCCAGATATTTTAACAGCGTGGATTTGCCTGAACCTGGATCGCCGAGAATGACTACATAACGGTAATTGACATCATTAATTACTTCGATAACCGATCGCGTTTGCTGTTGAGTGTAAGCTTGTTGGTAGCGTTCCAAATCTTGTTGACTGACTTCCGCTGCAATGTCTCCCCGTTCCCGTAATAGCTTTTGAAACTCCTTGGGTAATTCATAATCTTTCGGCAAATATTCTTGACAATATCGCGCGTTTTGCGGAATAAATATTTCTTTAACTGTCAGTTGTCGTTCATATTCTCCACACCTAGTATCTAAATTACCTAAATCCAAATATTCATATTGTTCTCGCAATCCTTCTTGATAACTTTCTAAGTTAAATTCAGCCGGAATTGGAGCATTGTTTCTGAGAGAGTCAGCCATGCTCTCGAATTGCTTTGTGTTAAATATTTCTCGTAGTTCCGCATTTTGCTGTATAATTAATTTAACGCTTTTTAGATATTTGTCTGCCACTTGTTCCCAACTAAACGCATCCGGAAGTGAGGCAACTGGTTGCCCTTGCCACAGACGAGAAGGTAGGATTCGAGTAAACGTGGGTAAATGCCGTCGCACGGGATGCTTTACAGTCAAACTTTGCCAAGACTGAGCTAAGATAGCGGTATTTAAAATTAGACAATTTGCTTGAAATGCACTTCCCAAAGCTTGCCGCACTGGAGGTTGTTTGATAAATTGTTTTAAAGGTTGCAGATATTGTTTAATTTGTTTTTTATCTAAGTGCGATCGCTCTAATTCTTGCTCGAACAATATAATAAATGATTTCAGGGCATCGCGAACAGCATTTTGAGCTAAGGGCTTGTTCGCAAGTCCTTGAATATCTTTGATACAGTCTTTGAAAAAATCTTTAACGTAGTCGTCTAAAGCGGCTTTAGCCAATTCTGTCAAAATAGGTGACACTAACACCCAAACCAAACCCGCGCTGACTGTATCTATCATGGCTTTTTGCTCGATCGACTTTAGTTTAGAATATTATAGCGTGGCTGAAAAATTTAGCTACGGGTAAGGAGTTTGTATATTTCTAGGACTGATATCAATTCCGGCTGCGCCGGAATGATAAAGGAGACGGCAGTGCCGTTTCCCTACGCCAGATTAATTGTAGGGACACGGCACTGCCGTCTCCTGATTTTGAGTTTTTTGGTGAAAACCCCGGTTTCTGTGATTTAGTTAAAACAACGAACATTTGCGCTTTAAAGCTGCTTGCAAAAGAGCATTATATTGTTTCTCCTTGACAGTATAAGCCCCGAATCTTTCGAGGTGAGGATTGTTCATTTGAGCGTCAAAAAGCAGGTAAGATCGATCGCGCAATCTCTCCACCAACTTCACCATCGCCACCTTAGAACCCTCTGGAATTCGGAAAAACATTGATTCCCCAATAAACGCACCGCCGATAGACAATCCCAGAATTCCCCCCGCCAGTTCGTCCCCGCACCAAGTCTCGAAGCTGTAAGCCCAACCAGCCTCATACAAACCCCAGTAAATCTGTTTGAGCTCGCGAGAAATCCAAGTTGTTTCGCGATCGGCACAACCCTCAACCACCGCCCCAAAATCGCGGTTTACAGCCACCTCAAACCGATTTTGATTGATTTGGCGTCGCAGCGACTTGGGATAGGTGAATTGCTCATCCAGGGGAATCAGCGCCCGCTGGCGGCTGGAATACCACCCCAAACTTTCCTCGCCGTCATTTGCCATCAAGAAGAAGCCTTGCGCGTATCCTTGTATAATTGTCGGTATATCATATTGCATAAATTTATCAGTTGTTTGTCTGTTGATCGTTAACAGCCCACATTAGCAATTAGGAATTAGAATAATTATGTCAGAACAAATCGAAGCTATCACGTTACCACCAGCCAAAAACCCTGAACAGGAGGGCGAATGGTTGCAACAAACCTTACTCGCATGGTTAGACTCTGAGTTTATCCCAGAAGCCGCTAATCAGCAAATAGCGAAAAGGGCTACCCAAATCTACGTTCGCCAGCGCATGGAAGGCGAAAATGATGTGGGTAGCCTCGTAATTGCGATCGTCACTGAAATGCAAGCCTATGATTTTTCTAAAAGCTTCTACGGCGAATTTGCGATCGCCAATGCCGTCAGTGACTTATTATTAGAAAGTCTCGGTATCGATAAATGCTGCGGCGAATGAAGCAAGAAAGTTCGGCAACGGATTTTGTAACGGATGTAACGGATGTCAGTCTGAAAGAAGTAGGAAAAAGTAAGCAGGAAGAAGCAAGAGGGAAAAAGCAAGAAGGAAGTTTGAGCTGAAATCTGAAACAAAAATAAACCCCAAACATAATCTTGCCGATTATTTATAAGTTTTTCTTCCTTCTTCCTTCTTCCTTCTTCCTTCAGACTAATGACAACTGTCTACTGTCAACTGACTTCTACCAGCTAGACTTAACTACGCCGGGCAAAAGACCTTCGTGAGCCATTTCTCGCATCATGTTCCGAGACAAGCCGAAGTCACGGTAGTAACCTCTGGGACGACCAGTGGCCCAGCAGCGGTTACGCAAGCGAGTACGCGAACTGCTGCGGGGTAGCTTTTGTAGTTCCCGGTGAATCGCCATTTTGTCCATCTGATTCGCAGCTTGGTCGAACTGGTCTTTCAGGTCAGCGCGCTTGTCAGCGTACTTGTCTACGAGTGCTTGGCGCTTTTTTTCGCGCTGGATCATGCTCTTCTTAGCCATGTTCTGTTGATATCCTTGGATAAATCACAATCTCTTATTTTACTATATTTTGGTCATTTTGGATGACTTTAGTTTGAAATATTTTTATTTGTACATAGCAACCGATCGCATTTGTAGGGCTTGTCAGGTCATTTTGTGGATCCTTGCTAGTATTGGAATTGATATCAATTCCACTTGCATCGGAATTATTAGTAACCGAAATTAGGAGACGGCAGTGCCGTATCCCTACAATATTATTTTCGGTAGTAGCCGGAATTAGGAGACGGCAGTGCCGTGTCCCTACAATATTATTTTCGGTAATAGCCGAAATTAGGAGACTGCACGTGCCGTGTCCCTACAATATTATTTTCGGTAGGGACACGGCATTGCCGTCTCCTCTATTTGGCTTTGTCTCAACAGAAGGGCACAAATCTGCAATTTCGCAAACATCACAAGTCGGATTTCTCGCATTACAAACCGCCCGACCATGATAGACTAACCGAATTGACCAATTTTCCCAATCGGGCTGCGGCAACAATAGCATCAAATCTCGCTCAATCCGAATTGGATCTGGATGTTTTGTCAATCCCAACCGCTGACTCAATCGTTTGACATGAGTATCGACTGTCACGCCCATATGAATTCCAAAAGCGTGAGCGAGTACCACATTAGCCGTTTTGCGCGCAACTCCCGGCAATTCTAATAGTAGTTCCATTGTCTGCGGAACTTGATTGTTGAATTTATTGGCGATCGCCCAACAAGCACCTTTAATATTTTTAGACTTATTACGATAGAAACCAGTCGATCGCACTAAACTCTCCAATTCCTCCAAATCGGCATTTCCCAGAGTCACCGCATCAGGAAAACGCTCAAATAAAGCGGGTGTCACCAGATTAACTCGCGCATCCGTGCATTGAGCCGAGAGAATTGTCGCCACCAGCAACTGCACCGGAGTTTCGTAATCGAGAGTACAAGGAGCTTCTGGATATAGGCGTTTGAGGCGAATCAAGATTTCGTGCGATCGCTTTTTTAAGCTTAACTTTTTAGTCATTAATCATAGGGCATTGGGCATTGGGCATTGGGTATTATTGAGTAGTTATTAGTTATTAGTTAGTTGCCATCAATAACCAATAACCAATAACCCATGACTATTGTTGCATGAGACTTCGGAAATCGAACCCGGCTAAATTAGCAGTATCGCGAACAATCAAGAAAATTCCCAAACCGAGTAATAGTACCAAACCAGTCTGCATTACATTTTCCTGAATTTTGTTAGGCAACGGTTTACCCCGCAGTCCTTCTATTAACAGAAAAGCTAGCTGACCGCCATCCAAAGCAGGCAAAGGCAGGATATTAATTACAGCCAAATTGATGCTAATTAACACAGCATATTGAAACAAACTCGCTGCATCCGATCGCGCAATCCCTGCACCAATAGCCACAATCGCCACAGGCCCAGACAACTTTTCGGCCGTCTGGCTGAAATTGCTAGCTAACTGCCCGAAACCTTGAAAAGTCAGCACTACAATCCGCTCAAATTCTGTCGCCGCTTTGGTAAACGCCTCGACAATGCCGGCCCGCTGCCGCACGACAGTACCATTAGAAGTTAGCTGAACGCCAATGCGACCTTTGCCGTCTGGTGCCAATTCGGGAGTGACTGTCACCGCAAATTTTTCGGCTTGGCGCTGAATTTCTAACGCTAGGGGTTTGTTGGGATTATTTTGGATTGCTGCGACTAAAGATTTGATTGCTTCGCTTGAAGCACCCAATTCTTGGCCGTCAACAGACAGAACAATGTCGCCCGATCGAATTCCCGCTTGTTTCGCCGCCGAACTGACTTCCGCCGCGACTTCCGGGACTTTAACTCCCGGTAGGTAGTTCAGGGATGCTGCGCCGACAGTGGTCAATTGCACCACCAACAGGAAGTAAGCAAAAATTAAGTTGGCAATAACTCCTGCACTAATGACGATCGCCCGATCGAGCACAGGCCGATTTTTGAGCAAATTCGGGTCATTTGGAGGGATACTGCTTTCGGGATCGTCATCGGGAAAACCCACGAAACCTCCCAGGGGAAAGGCGCGGAGGGCATATTCAGTTTCCGGGCCTTGGTACTTCCAGAGGACGGGGCCGAAGCCAATCGAAAAGCGGTTGACGTGGATGTGTTGAAGTCTCGCCGCCAGGAAGTGGCCGAGTTCGTGAACAACAATGAGGATACCTAAAACTGCGATCGCTGCCAAAACTGACATGAAGGATTCCAATTATACTTTTAGTTGACTTTGATTTATTTTAATATCTTTTTAATGTCGGTGGCTGGCGATCGGCAATTTTCGGTCAAACTGGAAGATAGCAGAAGGAAGAAGGAAGAAGGAAGAAGGAAGAAACTATGCCCGATGCCAGATGCCCAATTTCCGATGCCCGATGCCCGATGCCCGATGCCCAATTCCCAATTCCCAATTCCCAATTCTCAACTTATGAAAGACACTTCTTTGAATATTATCGCTATTTCTATCTTCGCGATCACCGTTTCAATATTATTGGGGCCTCTATTCAATATACCAGAAGCCGTACCTGCGATCGCCACTTTTTGCCTTTTGGGATTAGCCACCCTCGACAATTTCCAGTGGCAAGGTCAAGGGGGCACAATTTTAGTAGATTGGCTGGGGGGAAGTTCCAAACAAAAGCGCGATCGAATCCTGCACCACGAAGCCGGACACTTCCTAGTCGCCCACCTGTTGGGAATTCCCGTAACCAGCTACGCCCTCAATGCTTGGGAAGCATTTAAACAAGGCCAAACAGCCCAAGGCGGCGTCCGGTTTGAAGACCAAAAATTAGCATCTCAACTCCAAAGCGGCACTCTTTCCGGTCAACTATTAGACCAATACTGCACCGTATGGATGGCCGGAATAGTCGCTGAAAAATTTGTTTACGGCAGCGCCCAAGGAGGTGCCGAAGACCGCACCAAAATCAGCGCAATCTTAACCCAACTCCGCCGTCCCAGTTCCGAAATTCAACTCAAACAAAACTGGGGTTCCCTGCGAGCAAAAAACCTGATCGAAAGCCACAACTCAGCTTACGAAGCCTTAGTCGCCGCAATGGAAAAAAGAGCCACCGTTGCTGAATGCTGCGACATTATCCAGCAAAATTTGTAGTATTAAAAAGTAAGGTAATTGTACCATGACAGCAACAGATGTACGTTTGTGGACTGTAACTGAATACCGCCGCATGAGCGAAACTGGCATGCTCAATCCCGATGAACGAGTTGAATTAATTGATGGGCAAATTATTTCAATGAGTGCCAAAAATCCTCCCCACGCAGCAACTAATCTCTGTGCGGCAGACTATCTCAGAAATCTGCTAACAGGACTTGCTTTAATTCGCATCCAAGATCCGATCGCCCTAAGTACAAATTCCGAACCAGAACCAGATATTGCTGTAGTACAAATTGACTCCAGATTCTATCAAAATTTTCATCCCGCACCCGACAATATTTTGTTATTAGGAGAAATAGCGGACACGACTTTAGAAACAGACCGCAAGCGGAAAGCACCCGCTTATGCTAAGGCTGGAATCCCTGATTATTGGATACTTGACGTTAACACGCGGCAAGTTTATGTCTTTCGCGAACCGTGCGATGGAAACTATCAACTAGAAACAGTATTTAATGAAGATGATGTTTTGTCAATGCTGGCTTTCCCGGAAATAGAAGTTCAGATTTCGCAACTGTTTCCTTAAGTCTGCGGAGGCGGGTTTATTGATATCAAATGATTTATCAAAATGTTGTAGGGGTTCCCCTCACCAACCATACATAACAATGACCGATAATTTAGATAAACTCGCCCCAATCCCACCGTAAATCTGAATGTGAATTTGGCTTATTTGTTGGGTGGGGGCGAATTTTTTATATTATTTTTTTGGGGCAATTATTGTTTGTGAACCCGCCCCTACAAATCTATCAATCGGCAATGCCCAATTTCCAATTTCCAATTCCCAATTCCCAGATTTTCAGGTTTATCCCGATCGCTACAGAAAAACTTAGTATTGGTGCGTAGTGTGAGTTATACTCCTACTGGAAAGACTGCGACACCCCAAAAATCCCTAAATCACAGTTTATGAGCAACATTTCCCCGCCTCAACCAGCCGCCAACAACCCGGAAACAAAAAAACTCAGTTTCTCCACAAAATTAGCATACGGTGCGGGCGACCTCGGCCCCGCAATTACTGCGAATGTTTTGGTATTTTTCCTGCTGTTTTTCTTTACCAACGTCGCCGGTTTGGCTGCGGGGACTGCTAGCAACATTTTGCTGATCGGCAAGGTTTGGGATGCGATAAATGACCCGATTGTGGGGGTTTTGAGCGATCGCACATCTCACCCCTGGGGCCGCCGCTATCCTTGGATGGTTTACGGCGCAATTCCTTTCGGTATCTTCTTCTTTTTGCAGTGGATTGTTCCCAGCAAAGATCCAACGATACTGTTTTGGTACTATGTGGCGATCGGCATTTTGTTTAACACGGCTTACACCGCCGTCAACCTACCTTACACCGCCCTCACCCCAGAATTAACCCAAGACTACAACGAACGTACTAGCCTGAATAGTTTCCGATTCACTTTCTCGATCGGCGGCAGCATCTTGTCACTAATTTTAGCACAAATTATTTTTGCATTAGTTAAAGACGACACCCAAAAATATTTATTATTAGGTGCAATCTGTACAGTGATTTCAGTATTGCCTTTGTATTGGTGTTTTTTGGGAACCCGCAAACACGTCTTATCTCAACTGCAAGAACATCCAGTAGAAGATAATTCCACATCCTTGCCGCTGAAAGAACAGTTACGCATTGCATTTAACAATCGCCCTTTTTTGTACGTAATTGGAATTTATCTTTGTTCT
>JANNOR010000133.1:0-5795 GCA_031399265.1 Cyanobacteria bacterium SOY_34_metabat_3
CGCTCTTCTGCGGTATCCATCACATCCGCCATTTTGTCAACCATTTCCCCTGGATAATTTTCCAGTACCCGAGTAGAAAGCGAAATTCGGCCGCGACTTTGATCGAGGTCAACTACCAGCGCTTTCAGAGGTTGACCGGGAGCAAAAACTTGTCCGAGGTTCTCAATATATTTTTGGCTGACTTGCTTGATGTGCAGCAAACCGCTAACTCCTTCCAAATCCACAAACACGCCAAAAGGCTTGATGCTGCTGACTGTTCCTTCCACCAATTGACCGATTTGCAACTGAGTGAAAGCATTCGATTGAATTGCCATCCGCTGGGAAAGTACCAGTTTTTCTCGTTCGCGATCGACCTCCAAAAAATTCACCGTCAAAGATTGACCGATTAGCGATTCCATGTTATCGCGTTGCGCCAAGTGCGATCGGGGAATGAAACCGCGCATTCCCTCAACATCTACCGTCACACCGCCCTTATTTGCCCCAGAAACCCTGACCTGAAGCACCTTACCAGTTTCCTGCAATTGGACTAAATCTTCCCAAGCTTGCTGAATTTGCAACTGTCGCAGAGACAAAGTAACTTGTCCGTTGGCATCTTGTTCCCGGATAATTAAAAAGTCCTGTTCCTCATCCAGCGGAACCACTTCCGACAAATCCGTAATTGTTCTCAAAGCAGCCTCTTCGATCGGCAAAAAAGCCGAAGACTTGCCGCCGATATCAACATACGCGCCGTTTGAGTCGTGCTCGAACACTTTGCCGCGCACTGTTTGTCCCTTTTGGAACTCGTAATTGTGCTGTTCGAGGGCTTTAGCAAAATCATCCATTGAAAAAGATGGTTGTGCGCTTTGAGAACCTGTAGATTTGGAATTCATGTCAGTTTATTTGTCAGTTATCAGTAATTAGTTGTCAGTTGTCAATTGAAAAGATGAACTCATATTCTCCCCATCTCCCCATCTCCAACTCTTTAAGCTGGTTGAAGTTCTTGATGAAATAGCTGCTTTACCTCCTCCCACGACTCGGCTGCTGCGGTAGCGTCGTAACTGCCACGGTGGTCGCAGAAGAAGCCATGATCGGCATTGTACCGGAAAATTCGGTGAGAAATATGGTGTTTTTGCAATTCTGTGGCAATTTGGTCAACTTGTTCTGAAGGAATGCTGGCATCTTGAGTGCCATAAAAGGCGTAGAGAGTGCCTTTAATATCGGCTGTGCGGGCGATCGTCCTGCCTCCACCACCGGGAGTACCCGTGGCGATACCAGCACCGTAGAACGAGGCTGTAGCCTTGATTTCGGGCAAAGTAGCGGCGAGGTAGGCGACGTGTCCGCCAAAGCAGAAACCGATGCAGCCAAAACCTGGCTGTTGGACAAATGGTAAAGTTTTGAGATAGTCGATCGCACCTTGGATGTCGCCGATAAGTTGGGATGCGGTAGTTTGTTCCTTGTATTCTCTGCCGATTTCGATGTCTTCGGGTGTGTAGCCGGTTTCAAAGCCTGGGGCTTGACGCTGGTAAATTGCTGGGGCGATCGCCACATAGCCTTCCTTTGCTATTCTGTCGGTAACTTCGCGGATGTGCGAGTTGACGCCAAAGATTTCTTGAATCACGATAACTGCGGGAAATTGGCCTGCTGCTGCTGGTTGGGCTAGGTAAGCGGCGATTTGCAAATCTCCGTTGGGAAATGTGATGTTTTCTGTGCGAATTTCTGAGTTTGTCATAGGGAGTTTTATGGCAGTTTTATTTGATTTTTGAATTAGATTTTTTTTACCGCAGAGGGCGCAGAGGAAGAAAAGAGAAGTTTTGGATAGATTTTGTTGGTATTATACCAAGATTTCTGGTTTAATGCGAATTTCTGAGTTTGTTATATGGAGTTTTATGGCAGTTTTATTTGATTTTTGATTTGGATTTTTTTTACCGCAGAGGGCGCAGAGGGCGCAGAGGAAGAGAAGAGAAGTTTTGGATAGAGATTGTTAAAATTACACCAAGATTTATACAGCATTTTTCAGGTATGTGAGGTACATATTTATTGTAGGGAGACGGCAGTGCCTTGTCCCTACTGCACTTCATAAACCTGGGGTAGGCTGTATCACATTTTCCGGAAATCTCTGCTTCAAAACAGGCATCACCGGACAAGGTTTTTGCTCTTGCAAATTCTCTGGTTTGTTCCAAGTAAAAGGCCCTTTTTTCTCTGCCGCCATCCACAGCAAACTTTTTGCTCGTGTCATCGCCACATAAAGCAATCGAAACTCTTCTGCTGTTTTCAAGTATCCTGCTTGTTCCCAGGCTTCGACTAGATTTGGTAGTGGATATTTTTCGTGCAAACTTGCTCGAATTTGTGCTCTCGCGACTTCTGCTAAAGTGAAATCTCCTAAAAATCTGGCTTGTGGCAAAACTCGCAGACTTCCGGGGATAGTTTGGTCGTGCAGAAAGGGTAGAAACACGCAATCCCAATCCAATCCTTTGGCTTTGTGCATGGTAATAATTGTTAGTTGACCTTTACTGGTATAGCGTTCTTCTATTTTGTCGTCTGCGTCTACAGGTTCAAATCTTTCGGAACTAACAATTTCGCTCAGCACTTCCAAAATGTTGCTCATTAAATTGTTGCCGGCTGTTTGGATTGCTACTCTTTCTGCTAGTTTGTCTGCCGTGGCTAATTCTGTTTGGTCATATTGCAATGCTAGGGCTAAGAATGAGATGATTTGGTAGGGCGGTAATTCTAAGCGGGCTTGCAGTAAACCGCAGCAAAAATAGCGGCATTTGCGCACAGGATCTGACTGTTTTGGGTCTAGGGGGCCTGGGTACAGGAATTGCTCGGGGCTAGTTGTGAAAGCATTGTAGTCTTGTTTGGGGATGAGTTGCCGATCGCTCAAAATCTTTAATGCTGCTTTTAGGTAATCTGGTGAGTGCGGGCGATCGAGAAATTGCAGCAGTGTTAAGATTTCCCAAGGTACTTGAGAATGTCGATCGCGCTCTCCGACATCCTCAATTTTAATCCCATATTTGCGTAAATCAAAGTTTAATCCGTGTTTTTTCGGATTCTCCAGCACTTCTTTGATAAATTTCCCTTGTTTGTTTTCCCGCACCAAAATAGCCATTGATTTGAGATTTTCTAACGGCAATTTGATGCTATGTTCTCCATCACTCGCTTCATCGCCAGATTGCCGATCTCGGTCATTGCTTACCCATTCAAAATCCGCAGGTAAAAACTGCTCGACTAACTCAATTACTCGCTTCCCAATTAACTCAACTGTCTGGTAAACATCGCGGGGAGTATGCAATTCTAAACCAATCCCGATTGGGGCGGGATTTGCATCTTTTTGCGGATCGTCACTCTTGACTGGCTTAATAGTTTGGTCGCGAAAAGGTTGTTCGGTTCCCGCTAATTCGGAGCGATTTACCCATTGCAACATAAAGTTTGCTGCATCGATAATCACCTGGGTGCTGCGCCCTGCGCCGTCCATTGTCGCTAACTTTTTCTCTACTTCGCAGTCGTCACAAAATTTGTTAAAGTAAATCGGATCGGCGGGAGTGAAAGTAGAATTAATTGCTTGATTTGGATCGCCAACTCTGATAAAATTGGGAGGTAAATCAGGACGCTCGGGATCGATCGCCAATGTTGCCAAAAGCTTAGTCTGCAAAGGTGTAGAATCTTGGGCTTCGTCCTCAAAAACCGCAAATACTTGTTTTTGCTCGATCGCCCTTGCTCCCGGATTGTCCAACACCCGCAAAGCTGCTAAAATCATTTCGTCGTAATCGATGAATTCCCGACTCCTCAACAAAGCCTGATATTTTTGATATAAACCCCCAGCTACTGCTAAAGTTTCATAACCATCCCCAGTATCAAGGGCGCTCATTTCTAACAACTGTTCGGGAAATAAACCCGAAGATTTCGCCTCGTGAATCACAGTTTTAGCTAACTGTGGCAAAATTTCCGTCCGCAAAACTGATTGTCGCCGCAGCCTCTCCGTTTCCTCTCCATCGAATTGCTGTCCTTCCAACAAGACTTGATATCGGCGGGGATTTTCGGTCATCCAAAGTTCTACGCAGGTACGAATTAATCGATGACTTTGGGTGGGGGTGACTAAAGTCGAATTTTCGAGATTCAAACCAGACAAATCTGGATGACGCATCGCAATATTTAAGGCTAAACCGTGCAAAGTATGGACGGCAAAACCACCTTGATACAAAGATAATTGTTGCAGTCTTTGGCGAATTTTAGCTTTAATGTTAGCAGCAGCCGATCGCGTAAATGTCACGACAATTAACTGGCGGCGGTTGTAAAGTCCGTTGCGGGCGATCGCAATTGCCGACGCAGCAGCCATTCCCGTAGACTTTCCAGCCCCGGGAACCGCCGAAACCGCAAGGGGCCCGCCTTTCCAATCCGCCATGTCCTGCTGCCCCTCACGCAAGCCTTCGCGAATTTTGAGGCACGCTTGTTCTCGCAAAACAGCGACATCCGGGCGATCGATCTCGGTAGTCGATCGTCTAAAATCAGGATCAAATTCATCTGTCATTATTACATCCGCGTTTATCTGCGTTTATCTGCGGTTAAAAATCAAAAAATCTTCAACCTCTACCGTTTCAATTTCCGTATCGGCTAAACTAACGCTATCTATTCGAGCTTAAATTAAAACCAGCATAAAATTCAATAGCCAAGCCTTTTTTTATAAGAGTCACCCAAATGAAAACTCACCTCAAAACCAATTCCCCGCTACACAAGCCAAACCAACCCAACAACAGCACAACTCGCTTTGCTGTTGTGGCATTCTTAACTTTATCTTCAGCCATTGCTTTGCCGAGCTGTGCAAGTTCGCAGCCCAACACCCGTAGTGAAAACCAAATTACCGCAGCGGCTCCAAAATCGGCATCTGCACCAGCCGCAGAGGCTAGAAGTGCTGATGCAGCAAAGAAACCAGCACAAACGACAGTAAATCGTCCCCAACTGATTAAAAAAGCCGAAATGAGTATAGTTGTGAAGTCTATTGATGCGAGCACTAAATCTGTTACCGATATTGTCAAAAAACAGCAAGGCGATATCTTGGGTTTCCAAAACCAAAAGCCGCCCGATTCTAGTATCCGCCAAACAGCAACCGTCAATATTCGCATCCCTCAAGAACGTTTAGAAACTACTTTAGATGCTTTGGCAAAACTCGGCACTGTACAAAACCGAGGGCTGACTGCTGAGGATGTGACTACTCAATTAGTTGATAGTGAAGCTAGGCTAAAAAACCTCCGTAAATCGGAAGAAATGGTGTTAAAGATTATGGAGCGATCGGGTTCTGTAGCCGACGTATTAGCAGCTTCTCAAGAATTGAGCAATATTCGGGAGTCGATCGAACAAATTGACGCTCAGTTAAAAAGTTTGCGAAATCAAGTCGCCTATTCGACGATTAGCCTAACTCTAGAAGCAGCAGTCTCGGCTGAGCAAACTCCCGAACCTGCTCTAGGTTTGCGGGTGCAGGAAACTTGGGGAAAAGCCACTCATTCTGTGGGCGAATTGACGCTCGGTTTGTTTGCTTTGAGTATTTGGCTGTTAGCTTACAGTCCTTATCTCGTGCTAATTGGGGCTGCGGTTTACGGTTTTAATCGATTTAAGAAACAGCATTCGGTTCCCAAAATTCAAGAACCGAAACCGCCCGCTGCCAATTAGTCATATCAATTCCGCTCTTCATCGGCACGATCTAAACGGAGGAGACGGCAGTGCCGGTTTCCGACCCGCAATAATTTTATGGGCACCGCACAGCCGTCTCCTGATTTTGAAACAAGAACAAAGAACAAAAACAAAATAAAAAATAAAAATTAAAA
>JANNOR010000149.1:0-81254 GCA_031399265.1 Cyanobacteria bacterium SOY_34_metabat_3
CATTGCTTTGCTTCCAGCTATGAGGCAAGGAAATCATACCGATTGGCCTAACGTTCGTGCCTTGCACGGTCAAGAATTTGAGGTGAATACTAGCAAACGCCGTTCGATTAATACCGACGGTGAAATCACAACTCACACGCCTGCTAAATTCCGAGTGATTCCCCAAGCTTTAGCAGTGATGGCTCCGTTATAACTCACAACTAATATATCAGTTAACTGGTTCCCAGGCTCCAGCCTGGGAACCCATATCTAGAGGCTCTGCCTCGATACCTAAAATGGAGGCAGAGCCTCGGGATCTGCGTTACCAGGCTGGAGCCTGGTAACGAGTAACGGGCAAGATGCCCGTGCCACAGTCGATTAATTAATAATCACCTCCAGCGCCGTATTGCCACGCTTCAACCAATCGGTGAAAATAGTATTGCTGTTCCGGTGCTAATTTTTTTACCTGCGGTTCTACCGCTTTTCCCAAAGGCTGCAATCCCGTATAAATTCCTAAATTAACATAATGAATCATCCAATCTAGCAGATTAGCTATTCCTACCTGCGGGATAATTTTTATCACTAATCCGGGATGGCTAATTGCTGTTTTAAACAGAGTTTTTGACAAAGCCGGAAACAGCACGATATCCTGAAGAAACGGCTTAAGCACTGGTTCTCCCAACTCTTCCATTACCTGAAATACAGCAGCCAAAAGTTGATTGATTTGATTGGGGTCTATTTTCTGATTCATCGCAGCACTCATGGAACGCTGAAACAACCAGGTGACAGATAGATTCGGCTGGTACGGTTGCAAAAGTGCGAGGGAATTTTTGTCGAGACTTTCGCTTGTCAAAGCTTCCTCAATTCCGAGAGTCAAGCGTTTGAGGTGGCGCACCATTGCGCCGAAACCGCCGAAGCTGAGGGGCGATTGGCTACCGCTGCTGTCTCCGACTGGAAGTATGCGATTCCAAGGCGTTTTTAGCGGGCTTTGGCGATAGCAGGGAAAGAATCCGTAGAGTGCTCTTTGGAATTTTAACTGTTCGAGTTCGACGTTTTGATATTGGGGAAGCAAGCGCAAATAGTCTTCAAATAATGTTTCTAAACTGAATCTTTCTGTGTCGGCATCTATATAGGTGAATAGGTAAGTTGTGCGTCCATCTCGTGCTGGAAATGCTTCCCAAAAGTATTGGCATTGATTTTGCATTGGGGTGAAGGATGCAAATATATCGCCGGTTTCGTTTTGGTCGAATCCTTGCGCGCAACTACCGACTACTAAGCATACGGCGTCGGGTTTTTTGCCTTGTCTTGCTTGGCGGACAATGGGAGAAAAATGTCCCATTGCATCTAAGAATAATCGGGTTTTAAATAAATTTGCCGCAGTTGGTGTATCGGTAGTTGCAGATTCTACGGCGACTCCGTTGGGGTGAACTGTTGCTGTGTTAAATGGTGTATTTTCAAATAGTTTTCCTCCCGCTTCTAGGAATCGCTGTTTCAGGGTTTCGAGCAGGTAAACTGGATCGATTCCGATGTTGAGTACGCCGCGCACCCAAATGTAGGGGGTGTTGGAAAAGCTGATGCGGGCTGGGTTGTATTCGGTGGCGATCGCCTTTTCGAGCTCTGCAACCGACAGCAAATTTAGTTCTACGAATGCGTCTAATTCTTTGCGGGAAATGTTCCATTCTTGCTCGCGCCCTCGCAGGATACCACGTTCGAGTAAGGCTACTCGCCAACCGCGCACGGCTAAGGCTGTACCGATTAATATTCCTAGGGTTCCGCCACCGATAACTATGTCGAAGTCGAGGGTTTCGAGGGGTTGTTGGCTGTGTTTGACTGCTTGGGGTGCTGGTGCGGTGTTTTGTTTGAGGTTTTCCCAGAGTCGATCGACCTTTCGCAGGCCTGTGAGTGCGTCTCCCGGTAATTGGGAGAGGATTTGTTCGGTGAGGGACATCGGGTTTTACTCTTAGAGTTTTTACAATCAAACAGAGAAACCCGGTTTGTGAAAAACCGGGTTTTTATCCCCCGTGGGTAAATCTGGGGAGTGATTTTCAATCAGCCGTGCTTAACTCTTCAACTCGCAGCCGATCGCACAAAATTCGCTCGCACACAATAGTACCTGTCTCCGCGCACCTGCAAACTTCCAACTGAGCCGAGGGTACTGCTTCAAACAACAAACGTTCTCCCGGAAACACCGTCCGTTCAAAATACCAGTTAGGAATGTTTGTAATCCGAGCAATTTGCATTTTGTTTGTAGTATTGAGATACCAACACAAAATCCGCGTATCACGTTCAGCAATTACCTCATTCAGTGTCAAATTCATTTTTTTAACTTGTTTGTGAAATTGTGCGAGTGATTGATGACTGGTCTAAACTCAAGATAGCATATTACCAGTTAAAAGCAAATTTTTTATACATTTTTTTGGGTTAATTAACAAATGCGCCAGCCGAAACCTTTGCGCCTTCGGCGTGTTCCCAAGAAGGTGCAAAAGCCGGCATTGCTAAAGCGCAAGATTTCCATCCTCCCCGCACAGGTGCGTTCAACAATTGACAGTGACCGACTGAACCTCTTTGCAGTTTGTAGTGACCACAAAAAGTACACTTAGAAGTAGGATTCCAGCCGCGATCGCTAATTACACGCTTGGGGTTACGGTCGATATTATTGCGTTTGAGAGTCAGAGTTTCCATTAAAGTATTTTTTAAATGTTCACTCTCAAGTATGACAGCCATATTTCAGTCGGTGCGTCTATCTTTAGGCTTAGTTGTACTTTAAGTTTTGTTGAGGGATCGCTCTAAAATATATTGTTTTTGACAATATAAATAAAGGGAGCAATTTAATTTGCCTGCTATAGAATTGGCTACTATGGCATTGTAGGCGATGAGCTTGCCTGCGGATGTATCTCCGCATACACAGCTAATTATCCTCGCCTAATTTGTTGAACAAATCGGCTAAAATCGTATTAGAAAATAAAAAACCTTCTGGATCGCTCAACCGCAAATTTCCCAAAAGTGGCAATTGCTCGCTCTCATCTAAAGTGGCGATCGCCCCATCCGACGATCGCGCAATTTCGATCCATCCTTGTCGCCAGTAGGGCTGCAAACAATGCCAAATTCGATCGACCGTTTGCTGAGTAAACTTTTGAGTCAGCGCCGAGAGGCTAACTCCTTCTGCTAAACGCAAACCTAGCATCAACGTTTCTAACAAAACGTCATTTTCTGAGACTTGAAAATTTTGCTCGATTGCTAGTTCAATATCAGGCTGAGTTTCCCCCGCAAGTTTTGAATTAGCTTCCGAAGTGACGGAAGAGATCGATCGCACCCACTGATAATATTCTTGAGTTTTGCGGGGCCTTGTCAACCTCCGGCCTTCCACGTAACTCGCCGCCCCCATTCCGAAGCCGTAATAAGGACGATTTTCCCAATAAACGCGATTGTGGCGACACTGATAACTAGATCGAGCGTAATTAGAAATTTCGTAATGTTCGTAGCCTTCGGCGGTGAGAATTTCCCGCGCTAAACGGTACATCTGAGCAGCCGTTTCATCTGCTGGTAGCGGCTGCGCGCCTGATTCAAAGTAACGCCCAAAAGCAGTTCCCTGTTCAACAATTAAGTCATAACTCGACAGGTGAGTCGGCGCAATTTCCACCGCCGATTTTAGGGAAGTTTCCCAATGTGCTAAAGTTTGGTGCGGTAGTCCTGAAATTAGGTCTAAACTGAAATTGACAATCCCAGCCGATCGCACTATTTCTACTGCTTCAAAAATTTCGGCTACAGAGTGCGATCGTCCGCAAGCTTGCAGCAATTCATCCTGAAAAGCTTGCACTCCCAAACTAACTCGATTTACTCCCGCCGCTGCATATCCCCGCAACTGTTCTAAAGTAAACGTCCCCGGGTCTATTTCTATAGAAATTTCCGCGCCAGCAGCAATCCCAAATTTACGATCGATCGTCTCTAAAATCTGGCTTAACTGACTAACAGAAAGCAGCGAAGGCGTACCACCACCAAAAAAGACTGTATTCAGAGATACGCCTAAATTTGGAGTTTCTTGAATTTCTTGACACAGTACGGCAACGTATTGCACAATTGTGCCGGAATTATCGCCATTTTTGCGATCGCCCACGACGAAAACCGGAAAATCGCAGTAGTAACAGCGACGGCGACAAAAAGGTATGTGTAAGTAAGCCGAACTAGGAATGCCAGACTTTTCTGCCACTTGTGCACTTGTTTTAAATTCAAATGTTAAATAATCTGTGGTAGCGCTCATCACATCTTTAGCCAAAAGTGCAAGTTCAAATCTAAAGTTTTCATTAAACTATCATAAATAATTATGTATATTATGACATTTTTTGAGTAAAAACTGGTTGCGAACGATGGCTGGGAGCCCCGGAAGCTACGGCTATTTTAGTTTGATATCAACAAAGTTTTGAGCGGCAGTAATTCCCGAACAGCCCACAGGACAATCTATTGGCAGATCCTAGAGACCATCGGTGCAGCGCGAAATGCTAGCAATCCTCGATCGCACATCTCCCAAAGGGTAAAACCGCGAAATATAAGTTCATAAAAATCCCTCAGTAAATATAGCGATATCCGACCAAAAGATGAACACAAGTATCAGCACGGGAAAGATATAATATGAACAAATTCATTAACCTAGAAAAATGCTAGACGCAATCATAATTATCTCATTCATCATCGCAGGCGGAGGCATCGGCTATTACGGAGTCGAACTCCTGCCGAGCAACCTGCTGGAGCAAGTTACAAATATACAAGGTTTAAGCTCCGTACTGGGATCGTTTGGAGCATTAATCGGTTTCGTGTTGGGATTAGTGGCTCAAACAACCTACCGGCGCGTCGAAAAGCAAGTCGGCGATATGCCGGTAGAGATGCTGCTGACGCGGGCGATCGGCTTAATCATCGGACTGCTAGTAGCGAACTTAATGCTGGCTCCGCTGTTTCTGCTGCCAATTCCCGAGGAATTCGGCTTCATCAAACCTCTAGTCGCAGTTTTGGGAAGCGTCATGTTCGGCTTCACAGGCGTCAGCTTAACCGACACTCACGGCCGCGCTTTCTTGCGGCTGATCAACCCCAAAAGCTTAGATACAGTGTTGGTATCCGAAGGTACTTTCAAACCAGCTTCTGCCAAAGTAGTTGATACAAGCTGCATAATTGATGGTCGGATTGAAAACCTGCTAGAAACAGGTTTTCTCGAAGGTCAAATTATCATCCCGCAATTCGTGTTGCAGGAACTGCAACTGGTAGCTGACTCCGCCAACGATCAAAAGCGAGTGCGCGGGCGCCGCGGCTTAGATGTACTCAACCGCATCAAAGAAGCATATCCAGAACGGATTCAAATTCACTCGGCTGACTACGAAGATATTGCCACAGTCGATGCAAAATTAGTCCGATTCGCCTTAGATATCGACGGCATTTTGCTCACCAACGATTACAACTTATCGAAAGTAGCTACCGTCCAAAAACTGCAAGTTTTAAATATCAACGATTTGACTCATGCGGTGCGCCCGACTTATTTGCCGGGAGATACGATCGAGCTAAAAATCCGCAAAGAAGGCAAAGAACCATCTCAAGGAATCGGTTACTTGGATGATGGCACAATGGTAGTCGTAGAAGCAGGTAGCAGCTATGTCGGTGGCGAAGCCCGAGTCGTAGTCACCAGCGCCCTACAAACCAGCGCCGGCAGAATGATTTTTGCCCGCCCTCAAGAATCCGTAACTGCTTGAAACAAAGTAACAATGGCCAGAGCAATCAGAATCAAATGTTGCGATCGCTGTTCCCAATCTGCCCCGATTCTCTACCGCGCCCGGTATGACGAGTCGGGGCAGTGGTTTTTTTTGTGTCTTAAATGTTGGGAATCGGCAAGTAAAAATAATCCTTTGTACTTCTACGGCGGTACTTGGAAAGCTAACAAAAAAAAATAACAATAATATCAATTCCGGCTGCGCCAGAATAATATAGAGGACACGGCAATGCCGTTTCCCTACCGTGATTTATTGTAGGAAAACGGCACTGCCGTCTCCTGATTTCGGGTTAGATTAATTCCGGCTGCGCCAGAATAATATAGAGGACACGGCAATGCCGTTTCCCTACCGTGATTTATTGTAGGAAAACGGCACTGCCGTCTCCTGATTTCGGGTTAGATTAATTCCGATGCAACCGGAATTGATATAACCCCAGCTACAAACAATTATGGATAATTAACTAGACTTGGAATGGCATCTTCATATAATGTCTCGATCGCACAGCTAAAATTAACGCTAGAAAACTGAACTTCTTGCCCTTGAGTGTAAGGATAAAGCACCCACAAACCCTCAGCATTCCGGCGAAAACACTCTACACTAACTCTTTCTTGATTGATTAACACATATTCTTGCAAACTTTCAGAAGTACGGTAATCGGCAAACTTTTCCCCTCTGTCAAAAGCCGCTGTACTCGGCGATAAAACTTCCACAATTAAGCGTGGGTAGATAATGAAATCTTCATCAGCATTTCTGTCCCGTTCATCGCAAGTCACTGCTACATCGGGATAGTAATAACAATTTGCTGCCTCAATCCGAACTTTTATATCTGCCATGTAAGTTATGCAGCCACTTCCCCGAACATGATTTCTCAACAAAGTTGCTGCATTTACACTAATGATGACATGAGGTTGTTTTGCCCCTGCCATTGCATAGATTTCACCTTGCTTGTATTCGTGTTTGATCGGACTGACTTTCTCGCCTGCTAAATAATCTTCGGGAGAGACGTAGGTGTCACTTTTACTTGCAACCATATAATTTTGAAGTGGGTGAGGATTACACAATTATAGCCGTAGTTTGCTGAGCGGGACACGATCGACCTTTCCCACTTTTTCCGCCCAAATTTCAACGACGGCGCGGAGTCGGAAGCCGAAGATTGCCAGTTGGCGGTTGCGGTTTTTCTTGCAGCTTCATCGTCAAACTAACCCGCTTTAGCTTCTCATTCACCTCCAAAACCCGCACTTTCACAACTTGTCCGACTTTCACAATCTGTGTGGGATCTTCCACGAATCGATCGGCTAATTGAGAAACATGAACCAAACCATCTTGGTGCACCCCCACATCAACAAAGGCTCCAAACTTAGCTACATTCGTGATTATGCCTTCCAATTCCATCCCAACTAGCAAATCGGAGATTTCTTTGATTCCTGCTTGGAAAGTGGCATATTTAAACTCGGCACGCGGGTCTCTTCCCGGTTTTTCTAGTTCGGAAATAATGTCTCGGAGCGTTGGTTCGCCGACTTTCTCTGTCACATATTTCTTGATATTTACAGTCTTGATTTTTTCCGATATTTCGGTGATTCCAGTCAGTGGTAAGCTTAAATCTTTGGCGATCGCCTGCACGACAGGATAACTTTCGGGATGAACTGCTGTATTATCTAGGGGGTTTTCGCCGCCGCGAATGCGGAGAAATCCGGCTGCTTGTTCAAAAGCTTTTGGCCCGAGTTTCGGAACTTTCAGCAGTTGGCGGCGATTTTTAAACGCGCCGTTTTCGTTGCGATAATTAACGATATTTTTGGCAACTGTTGCTGTCATTCCCGATACAAATGTCAGCAATTCTTTGGAGGCTGTGTTTAGGTCAACTCCGACGTAGTTGACGCAGCTTTCGACTGTTTCGTCAAGTTTCTTTTTGAGCAGTTTTTGGTCAACGTCGTGCTGATATTGACCGACTCCGATCGATTTCGGATCGATTTTCACAAGTTCGGCTAAAGGGTCTTGCAAGCGCCGTCCGATGCTGACTGCGCCGCGAATTGTGATGTCAAGGTCGGGAAATTCGGCGATCGCCACATCGCTTGCTGAATAAATCGATGCACCGGATTCGTTCACCATGACTTTAATCGGTTTTCTATCCATGTCTGCCAAAACTTCCGCCACAAATTCGTCTGTTTCTCGGGAAGCTGTACCGTTGCCGATCGCAATTAATTCAATTTTATATTTTTCAATTAAATGCTTGACAATTTTACCAGCTTGCTGTCTTTGACCTACGGCTTGGTGGGGGAAAATTGCTTGATATTCCAAAAATTGTCCAGTTTCGTCGAGGGCGGAAACTTTGCAGCCCGTGCGAAATCCCGGATCGATCGCCAATGTGGGTTTCATTCCCGCCGGCGCCGACAGCAGCAACTCGCGGAGGTTGGTTTCAAAGGTGGCGATGGAGTCGATATCAGCGACGGCTTTGTGGTGCGATCGCACTTCCGTAATTAACGAAGTCTTCATCAGTCGGTTGAAAGCATCCTTCAAGGTCGATCGATAAAACTCTTTAACTTCAGGTATCCTAGTTCTAATTTCGCGATCGTCCAAATAAGCCATCACCGCCGATTCATCGAAGGCCAGATCCAAATCTAAAACCCCTTCCGTTTCCCCGCGAAACAGCGCTAGCATATTGTGCGACTGAACATTTCTCGCTGCAATTTGGTAATTGCGATACATTTCAAATTTAGTGCTTCCTTCCGGGAAATCATCTTTGATTTTCGAGACAAAAACCCCAGTTTTCATCAAAAATTCTCGCAAATAAGCCCTCAATTCCGCTTTTTCCGAAACCGCTTCCGCCAAAATATCCCCAGCACCTTTAAGAGCTTCTTCTGCTGTTTTAACTCCCTTTTCTTCCGAAACATATTGAGCTGCTTCCGCTTCAATATCGGCTGGTTTAGCTGTCGGCAGATTCAGAGACTTAATAAATTCTGCCAGCCCTTCTAAACCTTTCTCTCTCGCAATTGTCGCCCGCGTCCGGCGCTTCGGTTTGTAAGGCAGATAAAGGTCTTCGAGTTCATTCTTTTGCAAACAAGATTCAATTTTAGCTTGCAGTTCTTCAGTCAGTTTTCCCTGGGAGCTAATCGTCTCTAAAATCGACTTTTTGCGGTCTTCAATTTCCGTCAAATAGGTAAAGCGATCGGAGATATCCCGCAAATGAATTTCGTTGAGGGAATCAGTACGTTCTTTGCGGTAGCGGGCAATAAACGGAATAGTTGCTCCCTCGGCGAAAAGTTCCAGAGCATTATTGACTTGGGAGAGATTGATGGAAAGTTCTTTAGCAATCAGTTGAGGAATATCGATCATAGTGCAGAAGTTCGGGTCAGTCGATTTGAAATTTGAGATTGACTTCGCAGAAGAGAGGAAGAAGAGTTTGACTTAAAAGTTTGACAGGGTGTTGGCGCTCGTCCTGCAAGTATTAAAGTAATGTTAGCATAAATGCAGTCATTTCTCAATACAGTCTGTTATCTTTTAAATGTCCTGTACTGCCAAACGTTCCACCGCTACGGACGATGTATAATTAAGTTAGCGAAGAATTGGATTGTTTCAATTGGCGGAATTATGAAAAGTATTTTTAAATTAGAAAATGTTTCAATTTTTGATAGCAATCTAGGTTGATTGGAGCTCTTGATGGTTCTTAATAAAATTGATTGCTTTGTTTCGATCGCCGATCGGGATTTTGGTCAATTGCGGCCGCCCGTTGGAGGAGCCTTGCTGTCTTACCGCTTGCAAGGTTTAGTTCCGCAAATCTCAGACAAAAGTACCATTTGGGCCTTCGACTTGCCAACTGCAAACTTTTGATGGTGCGATCGAACTCGATCACCATTTTCCCAACGCCCCCCAAACAGTACCCGAAACCGCGCCTCCAATCGCCCCCAAACCGGCCCCCACGATCGCCCCCGCCACAGGCCCCAACTCCACCGGCACCCCAGCGCTGACAGCCGGAAACATCGCAGACACCCCCGCCCCCAACACAGCACCCGCAAAAGTCCCCAAAAAACTGCCCCAAATCGCCCCCAAAACGCCGCCCTCGATTCCCGAAGGCTGAAACGACACCGGCAGCTTTGGCGAAAACCCGCAAAAACCCAAGAAACCCCCAGAAACCAAACCCCCAACCGCACCCACGCCCGCCGCCACGATCGCCACACCCAGCAGCAAACCCGCAAACTCGTTCACCGGACGCATCTGGCCGTTATATTGCTGCCAAACCACCAGCCCCGCCCCCAAACCAACACCGGCCGCAGTCCCCAAAAACGCTCCCCAAACCGCCCCCAAATACCCGCCCCGCCGGCCCCACACCCTGCCGATCGGCATCGCTAGAGGAGGCCGAAAACTCGCCCAAACACAGCCCCAGACTATACCAACTCCCGCCCCAGACAAAATCGCTTCCCCGATCGCCCGATTGCCATTAATCGCCCCAGACACCGCACCGGCGATCGCCGCCAACAAAAAAGCCCCCCAAGCAGCCCCCACAAAAACTCCCCCCCACTTCCGCCAAATCTGGTTCGGCGACAAAGTAAAAACGCCCCACATCATCCCAAAAAAACTGCCCCAAATCGAACCGACAAAAATCGCCCCCAAAACAGCGCCGCCGCCCTCAGCGATCGCCGAAACCACCCCCGCCGCCGCCGCTAAACACAAACTCCCCCAAACTCCTCCCCAAGCGGCATCCTGTAAAATACGCTCAAACTTGCCAACGGGAGCCCGAGGCGCAGGAGTCCGACTCCGAGAAGACATCGGCATCGGTAGCAGCGGCACTGCGTACTGGCCGAGTTGGCGCGGTAGCCCCGTGGCGGGCTGTTGCCGGCGCACTGCTGGTTCCCTCACAGGAGGCTGGGGTAAGGGCTTTTTACGCTTCGTTTTGGCGGGCTGCAAGTGCAATCCGCTGCTGACTGCACCGCGCGAAGGAAACGGATCGCGACCTTTGAGCATTTTTGCCCGATCGCACCAAGGGCATCGACTCAGATGATTTCCGTATTTGTGCTGAGTGTTTTTGCTGCAAGTCACCAAAGCATCTTCGGCTTCCCGAATCGCATTCACCCAAGTTTTCGCATCCGGGCGCGCCGCCGGATTGCCGTGCCCTTCCTCAAAACAACAGATAAACATCTGCCGCAGCCGGGGATGCAGCATCTCGAAAGGCGGCGCTGCGGGCATCGGGCGGTAGGGAATTCGCTTCGTACCTGTGGGGAAATGGCCCGATCGAATTCTCGCTTCCAATGACGGCGGTTCGTCGCTACCGAGATAAACTCCCGAAAACGGGTGCGTACCTTCCATCAGCAATTGAAAAATTAATACCGCCAAACCGAACAAATCGTGCTCTGGAGCTCGATCGATATCGCGGAAAGTCTGGCCCTGCAATTCCGGCGGCGTAAACTCCGGTTTCCCCACGGGACACCGATAAACGTAACCCGTATATGGATCGCGGACTTGAAACGAATCGGTGTCTACCAGCGTTACCAAAGCCGTATCCGTAACCAGAATATTCGACTCGTTCACGTCGCCGATGACGTAACCCCTGACGTGGAGGGCGTTGACAGCCGAGGCGAGGTTTCGGGCGGTGCGGTGGAGGTAAAGATAGCTAAATAGCGGTTTTTGTTCGCGCCTGGTTTTGGGCGTGTAGAAAGTATGTATCGGCAGCGCTTTCTTGACGCGCGGCATCACAAAACCGACGATTTTTTCGCGCCCGCCGACAGTATGCAGCAAATCGACCGGCCAAGCAATTGAGGCGTGTCCCGGTTCCGCGATCGGCGCATCTGGCGGCATACTAAACATGACTGTTAGTTTGTCGCCGTCTTCGTCTGTCGGTTTGTGGTAGATTTTTGCTACAAGGGACGAGTCTTGGGCGATCGGGTAGATGCGACCTTCACCGCCACTGGCGATCGCGCTGTTGCTGTCGATCGCAATCAGTTGTCCGCTAAATTGGCGCTGCAACTGCATAGAATTCGGTTAGGGGATAGGGATTAATCAATTTTAGATTTGAAATTTTGGATTAAAGAAAGCTACCCCACTGATAAACCCGTAATTCTATTTTATTGTGGGATGGGCATCCTGCCCGTCCTGGAAAATTCAGCAACAGGCATCTTGCCTGTTCCACAATAGTTCAATTTTGCAGTTGTGCTTACAATTGATTGGGATCGATTCCCATTTCTCGGAGTCTTGATTCTAAGGCTTGCGATCGCGATCGTTCTTGTTCCAGCAGCATTTCTGACTGTTCCAGAAGGATTTCTGCCTGTTGGGCCCGCACCTCGGCTTGTTGTCGCAGTCGATCGAGTTCCACAAAACTCACAAACGGTTCTTGGTTAGGCCCGAACATTTCGAGTCCTGTTTCAGATAATTGAAACCTGACTCCCAGTCTCGGACTTACCCAGCCGTCCATTTGTTCGATCGCTTCAAATTCTGACTCTCGCCGCAACCATCCTCCCAGTTCCAATGTTTTCGGATTGTAAAAATAGTATTCTTCCACACCGTAGCGTTCATAAAATTGAAATTTTTTAATCATCAAATCGATCCGATCTCCAGACCAAATTTCAAAGGCGACTTGCGGTGCAATATTATCTTCGTTCCACTGTTGGTAAGAACCTCGATATCCTTTTGGTATGCCAAAAACTGCCATTATATCTGGGGCTTGAGACAGTTTGTTATTACCTTCTACCGGATACCAAAGCAAGTCACCCGCTAAGAAAACATTCGGATCGTCTGCAAACACCAATTCTAAGTTTTCTTTAATCCAAACGATTAATCGAAACTGATCTGTATTGTTTGACATCGCTTCACCGTTATCGTCGGGGTAGATGACATTTGATTTTTTGGGAGATTGCAGTTGTGTAACCATTGCTGTTTTCCCTAATTTTTTCAGGAGTTGATTTTAGTTTAGCCGATCGCCTGTTTCGTCTTCCAGTTCGTCAACTGCGGTTTTGATAAAATTATCCACCAACCAGTCGCGAGTGCGCGAGAAATTGCTCTCCAATTCTAGGTAATGACTGCCTAATTTTGTCTTAAAGTCTTTGGGAAAAATCTCTTTGGCCCCTAACAGATTTTTCCACCGAATTAGCTGGCTGCTGTTGTTGTCGGGAAAGCGGTTGTATAGATAGTCGATCGCGATCGCCTCTAAAATATCCGCGCCCAGGATTTCCCGCCGTTTCAGCTCATTTTCCAGCGTACCTTTCGACTGCTGAGTTAGATCGAGGTATTCGCCGTTAGCGTAGCCCTCGAAGAGGATCGTTGGTTCGATCGACTGCTGAATCAGCCAGTTACCCGCACGAGAGAAATCGCGATCGAACTCCAAGTAAATCGCGCCCAACACAGCCTCAAAAGTC
This sequence comes from Cyanobacteria bacterium SOY_34_metabat_3, assembly GCA_031399265.1. Classification (GTDB taxonomy): domain Bacteria; phylum Cyanobacteriota; class Cyanobacteriia; order Cyanobacteriales; family Microcoleaceae; genus Microcoleus. Next base: position 13,070 of record JANNOR010000149.1, read on the forward strand.
TCAGCTAAAAATCTATTGTCGTTACTTTCATCTGTTTCTTCAACCTTTGTAAATTGCCAACAGAGTTCATTTAATTTTAGATTATTTGCAAATTCGGAGAGTTTTTGATTGTCTGCTAAACGAGCTTTCAAAGTTAAGATAGCATCGCCGTCGAGCTCGGGATATTCGCGGTACAGGTAATCGGTAACAACCGCACCAAAAATCGCTCCGCCTAAGAGTGACAGCCGTTGACGATCAACCTCTTGCCCAGCAGAAGACTGATTTGGGCGATCGCAATCGCAACTACTCAAAGCCGTTTCCAGCAGTTCGGTTTGCCCAAAGTCGGAAATGCCGATCGCCACTTTTACTGCTTCAACATCTACCTTTTTAATTATATGCTCTAATTCTTCTTCAGATTTTCCCCACTTCTCCAACCAATCTCCACCCGCATCTTCCACATACAAATCAACAAAATCTACCCCGTGATTAATCCAATCATCCTGCATTTTTCTGGCTGATTCCAGTTCTTCAAATACTTTTTGCAAGTTGCTTTCAACGGTGTTTGTACCTTGTACTGTCATAGTATTGATTTTGATGTAATTTGATTTTATTTTCAACAACTTCACTGCGATTCAATCAAATCTCAATTTAATTTAGACCGAATTCGTAGTTATTTCACAAAATTGATTTTTTTGGTAAATCTTCCCATTGCTTAGCCTTTAATTACGCAGCATTTGTTTGTTGTCTTTCATGATGTCAACAATCGACTAAAAACCTTTCTTTATATCTCTCGTTTATAGCCCAGTCTCGATCCCCCTAAATCCCCCTTAAGAAGGGGGACTTTGAGTGCTTCCTGTCCCCCCCTTCTTAAGGGGGGCTAGGGGGGATCGAGGGCCTCATAATCAAACAGAAGATCGATGCTACGTCTGACATTAAATTGACGCCTGTTGCCACAGTTTGCCAGACTCATCCCGAAAACATAAAATGGGAGGAAAAATCTTGGCGTAGTCTTCCCTTTTGCAGGAAGCAGTCTGAGGATTAGGTTTTTGGTATTGTCGAGAATTCTGGGATATGTAAGTTATTCAAAATTTCTTCTTCACTGATTTTTGAACAGTCGGACTATTCTCAGCAGATCGGGTTGACTTATGGGAATTTGAGGTAGCGACCTGCGGGCAAATTATCACTATTATATAATGCAATGTTAACTAACTGGTTCAGGAAGTTTGCATCGTTTGTATCATAACTTAAAAATAGTCCTCTGTCAATCCCCCAGCCTTGAAGAGTTTGTTGCCATTTTTGATATTTTTCTTGAGAAAACTCATCCGAAAGAGTAGTGACTTGAATGCAGAGGGGCTGCTGTTGGCGGTTGCTAACGATCGAATCGGTGGCCATAGAAAGATCCGCAACGTAGCGATAGAAAACAGTACCTTGGCGTTCGACAATCCGGGCGGCGATCGCGCGAATCACGATATCGTCAGCCGGATCGAATTCGCCATTCTTGAGTTTTTGTTTCCAGATGTAAAATTTGCGATCGTTTTCCCTCAGCCATCTAGGAAATAGATAGCTGTACCAATACCTTTCTCCCGGAGTCATTAACTCAAACGCGGCTTGCTGTTCTCTTTCCGAAGGTAGAGATTTAACTGCCAGCCAAACCTGAGAATCTCGGATAAGCTGTAGCAAAAAAGCCATCACAAATTTTTTAGCCGTTAGCGAACCGGGTTTAACATCTTTCACCCAGCGATTGATTTCATCCAATCTTCTCGCCAAACTCGGAGCTATTGGATCTGCTTGGGTAATTAGGGAGTTGAGCTTATCCTTAATCTCTTGTGCTTGCAAACGACGACCTACTGTACAGACTAAACCAGAATTGTGTGACACCTCGATCTTATTATAGAACCGTCCCAAATTTTCACATCTCGTTAGACATCTTGAACAATTGTTGTGGCGCAGGTATCCTGTCTGCCCTTAACTTTATTTTTAGGAGATGTCTATTGAGTAGCTGCTGCCGATTCCCGCAGGCGCAGGTACAACAAAACCAAATAAACATCTATCAATGCATTAGCTAAACATATAAGTATAAGAATTGTAATCTGAGCCACTAACCCTAGTGAACCCCAAAGCTCAGCTATTGCCAATTGTTGGATCAAATAGATTAATATGGCCCCCAATACTTTTGGTACAGTACCCACAAAAAACAGCAGAAAAATTGATCGACATATCAGCCAGAAGCGCCCTTTAGTTATTTTCCAACTGCTGTTAACACTGTGCAGTGCCGAACTGTTATTAATGACGGTTCCATAGCATGAAAAAGTGAACCGAAATCCTACATAAGACCATAAAAATATTAGTAAAATCAAACCTAAAGCCAACAAAACATACACAGGGTGACCAAGAATATTACCCAAAAAAATGAAGTACGGCCATGTTCCACCTCCTGGTTAGAAAGATTCAAGCATAAACACAAGCAACACAGATATAAGGTTAGGAATATTAGCCAACATGAGTTGTAGTAATCTTCTATTTGCTTGCTTGAAAGCTTCACCTATAGTTACTTGATTTTCTATTAAATTTCGATAAAGGTAAAAAACTAGGGTTCCACACAACAAAGGAAATGCCAAGAACCAGTAGATAATATTCAAAGCAATATCTCCTGAACCTAGCATTCTATTCATCAGCACGGCGACTATCAAAAATTCAACAAAGTTTATAGCCAACAGTGGAGCGTATACAGAACCTATAGCAGCTAATGTTTCTCGCATCAAGCTTCGGACACTAATTCTTTGAGCGGTCATAATTTTTGATCCTACTAACTCGCAAAACTTGCCAACAATAATGTTAAATCATCATCGGTGCGTTCTGAGACTCGGGGCGATCGCAAAAACGACTCTAATTGCTCTTTTGCATCCGACTCTTCTTTCGCTTCGGCAGAAAACCGAAACAAAGGCGCAAAAAACGGCTGATGCGGCGTACCTTCCGGGATTTTGAGAGCAAGCATTTGCAAGCCGTCGGAAAACACAACCAAATGCCGCAGCGGTTCCCGCATTACCTGAAATTGCGCTGTTTCGATCGCATTTGGCGAAATCAAAAAGATAGTTTCGTTGATATATTCGCCACAAGGAGGTATCGTAAGGGCGATCGCATTTCCGGCACTATCACCCGCCACCGCCGCACCATCGCCGATTTGAGCAACAGCGATCAATTCCGGCGTAGCAACAACCGCAATTAAAGTACACGCTAAATCTCTCGCCGCCACTTCGCGGGTTGCCGCTTCCGCTTCCACAGCCGCCCGCGCAACTTGCAGAGAAGCTGTGAAAAATACCTGCCATTCCTCGTCACTTTCAGGCTGCAAATCCTGCTGACAAATCGTTTCCACAACTGCTTCCACAGCAATTTTTGCCCCCACTTCTGCGAGTGCCGCCGAACCCGCGCCGTCAGCTACTGCTGCTACCAAAATACCGTTAGACAAAATGCGCCAACAGTGGGCATCTTGACAAGGTTGCGATCGTTTTTCGTGGCTCGTACCAGTCACCGATGCTGCTACAACTTGCCAATTAAAAGATGAATTCTCCATTAATAACTCTTTAATTCAAAACTTCGTAAATTCAAAAATATGGAAAATCAGGACAGGTTTGTTTATCCCTAATTATGTAGGGTGCGCACTGCGCACCTTACGCCTAATCACCAACGATCGATCACCAATGACTAATAACTAAACAGTTCCCCATCCAGGTGGCGGTAGTGCGACTTGTTCGTCAATTTTTGAGTGAGAAACTCTCTGCATACTAGCCGACAGCCAGATGAACATCTCGCGAAAGTCTAATCCTCTCAATTTTACAGGCGTGCGCTCGACAATTTCGGCGAGACGGGCGATATTAGCACCTTCGACTCCGACTGCAAAAAATGCCACGCGCTTGTTAGTTTCTTCCTCTTTAATGCGCTGTGCGGCTATTTCCACAACATCGTCCGATTCGCCTTGAGGTTCGCCATCGGTAATCATAAATACCCACGGGCGGTAATAGGTAATCCCGTTGTTGCGGTATTCGGATTTGCGGGCGGCAATGATATCTAATGCTAGCTGAATCCCGGCGCCCATGTGGGTTTGTCCTTGAGCTGTCAGCAGCGGTGTCTCGAACTGATCGGCAGTTACGAAGTCTTGCACGACTTTGATCTGATTGTCAAATGAAATAATCGCGACTTCGACTCGCTTTTTAGCTAGTTCGTCTTTAATTAGGTCATTCCTAAAGACTTCCAACCCCTCATTCAAGGCATCTATGGGTGCGCCTTGCATGGAGCCGGAGGTGTCCAGCAGGAGGACGCAGGGACACCGTGGCTCTGGGTTTTCGGCAAATTCTACGGCTTCGTCTAGTCTCATGGTTCGGGGTTGACCTTGGAGTGGCTCGATTTTTAGGTTTCTTACTTTACTGTATCAATTCAGTAACATATTTAAGTGCAAGTTGCTAGGGCGATCGCATTTTACCATTTGCGCGAAACACAAGTATAAAATATCAGTGCCAAATATCAGAAGGGCTTCACGAGCTTTTGTTCCTCAGCGCTCATCCGCCTTCATCTGGGGTCAAAAAAACAAATTCATTCCTGTCTGTGGTAATATAGACTAATAGTATTCCTGCAAAATAAGGGTAAGTCCTATGATTGCAACAATCACACAAAAATTGACCTTTGACCAATTCCTCGTAGAATGTCCCGAAGATGGACTCTATGAACTGGTAAATGGAGAAATTATCGAAATAATTTCAACCAGAAATCATATTGATGTTGCTGACTATATCCATTACTCTTTTCACGCTCAAATCAAAAACCTGAGCTTAAATTATGTAGTGACAAGCAAAACAGCTATCAGAACTGTAACTCAAGCTGGAGTAGAACAAGGGCGGAGACCTGATGTCAGTGTAGTCGATCGCGACTTATGGCGATCGGAGCGATCGGCTTATGCCGCTGTGCGGGAACCAATTCAGTTGGCGGTGGAGGTAACATCAATGAATTGGAATGTCGATTATATTCATAAATTTGATGAGTATCAGCGTCTCGGAATTTCCGAATATTGGGTTGTGGATTATTTGGGAATTGCCAGCTCAAAATTCATCGGCAAGCCGAAAACTCCAACTATATTTGTTCACCTTCTGGATGCAGAAGGCAATTATCAAACAACTGCATTTAAGGGCAGTGAACGAATTGTGTCGCGGACTTTTCCAGAATTTAAGCATACAGCAGAACAGGTGCTGTATGCTTAAATTAGGTTAATTGAGCTAACTCTGTTATTATCTATAAAAAATCACTGCAAATATGAAATCTATTTCTGAACAAAAACCTGTTAGTCCTTGGAATTACAAACCTTGGTGGTGTCAGCCTTGGTCGATTCTTTTGACGGGTACGAGCCTGATTTCCGGTAGTTGGTTGTTGTTAAAAACTGTTTGGATAACTGTTTTAGTGGCAATTCCTTTATTAGCTTGGATGGGATTCTTCTTGTTGGTTTGGCCGAAATTGATGATGGATAGTGGCATTATTGAAAAATATCAGGAATCGGACATTAAAAGTTTGGACTAAGGCTGTTAGTATCGTTCGATCGTTCGGACTTTAGTCCTTAATCGTTTTCCTATGTTAGCTTGTAATTGGTCGCTCAGCGCAACAATGTGCTAGAAATCTGCAAGCTGCATAAAAGATAGTTTATGAGGTGGATATGCTGAAAACGCTTTGGGCTACTGTTCGACAAGGGAAAATTGAACTACTGGAGTTATCAGAGTTACCCGAAGGGGCAAAAGTATTAGTCACACTGTTACCTGATGAAGAAGGTGAATTTTGGCTTCAAGCCAGTCAAATATCACTGGATACAGTTTGGGATAATACTGAGGATGATGTCTATGCCCAGCTACTCTAAAAAAGACGTAATTTTGGTTAGATATCCATTTTCTGACTTATCTAATTCTAAAGTAAGACCCGCTGTTGTTGTAAGTGCGTCGCACGTATCTCAAGACATCATAATCGCGCCATTGACAAGCAAAACTGCATCATTACTTGAGGGTGAGTTCGTACTAGCTGAATGGTCAGCATCAGGATTAAATGTGGCTACAGCCGTCAAGGGAGGTTTGTATACATTACATGAAAGCTTGGTTGTAAGGACAATTGGCAAATTAGCAGATTTTGATGCTGAGCGACTGGAGCAATCTATCCGATGTTGGTTAGGGTTATAGTGCTGCCCTACACTATAACATTTTTTGTTAGTCGGGTTTCACAGAATGAGAGCGATTTAAAAATATGAGCGGTCTTATCTATCTGTAGTAAGGTGCGCACTGCGCACCCTACAATTATAGTCTGTACGTCTGTTTAATAATCTTGAAGTGCTTTTACTTCCATCGGGTGAGATTTGAGCGATCGAATTCCCGCAGCAGTCGCCTTCGCACCGGCTATTGTCGTAATAATCGGGATTTTGTAAGTCAAAGCCGTGCGGCGGATAAAGATGCCGTCGGCGCGGGATTCTTCGCCCGAAGGTGTGGTAATAATTAGTTGAACTTTCTCGTTTTTGATCGAATCCAACAAATTGGGCCGCCCTTCATGGAGTTTTAAGACCAAATCTACCTCTAAACCTTGCTCTCGCAAAACTTGGCGGGTTCCGTCGGTTGCTACTACTTTGAAACCCAATTCCAAGAATTCCTTGACAACGGGTACAACTGCTAGTTTATCCCGATCGCGCATCGAAACCAAAACTGTTCCCGACAGCGGCATTACTTGTCCCGCACCGAGTTGAGCTTTAGCAAATGCTTTACCGAAATCTGTGTCAATCCCCATGACTTCGCCAGTCGATCGCATTTCCGGCCCTAATAATGTATCAGTTCCCGGAAACTTAGCAAACGGTAGCACAGCCTCTTTCACAGAAACGTGAATCGGGACAACTTCTTTAGTAAAACCCAAAGCTGCCAAAGTTTGACCAGACATGACTCGCGACGCGATTTTGGCTAGGGGAATTCCGATCGCCTTGGAGACAAAAGGTACTGTTCGAGAAGCGCGCGGGTTAGCTTCCAAAATGAAAACTTCGTTTCCTTGGACGGCAAATTGAATGTTCATCAACCCGATCACTTTCAGGGATTTTGCTAATTCAATAGTCCAGCGGCGGATTGTGACCAAAGCTTCGTCAGAAAGCGTTTGGTAAGGGATAGAACAAGCAGAGTCGCCGGAGTGAATTCCCGCTTCCTCGATGTGTTCCATAATACCGCCGATGGTGACATTTCCTTCTGCATCGGCGATCGCATCTACATCGACCTCGATCGCATTTTCCAAGAACTTGTCAATTAAAATCGGATGCTCCGGTTCTACGTGTACCGCATAAGTCATGTAGCGTTCCAATTCAGCATCGGAATAAACAATTTCCATGCCTCGCCCGCCCAACACGTAACTCGGTCGCACCACCACCGGATAACCGATACGTTGAGCTACTATTAATGAATCCTCAAAACTCCGCGCCAAACCGTTAGCAGCTTGCTGAATATCCAACTCCCGCAGAATCTTTTCAAATCTTTCTCGGTCTTCCGCGCTATCAATTGAATCCGGGGAAGTTCCCCAAATTTTTGTTTGGACATCGGGATGATTTTCGAGCGCCTTTTGCAAAGGAAGTGCCAATTTTAGCGGGGTTTGTCCGCCAAATTGAATGATGACTCCCTCGGGATTTTCCGCCTCGATGATGTTGAGCACATCTTCTTTGGTTAGCGGTTCAAAATACAGGCGATCGCTCGTATCGTAATCTGTCGAAACCGTCTCCGGGTTCGAGTTGACCATAATTGTCTCAAACCCGTCTGCTCCCAGGGAATACGAAGCGTGACAGCAACAGTAATCAAACTCAATCCCCTGTCCGATCCGGTTCGGGCCGCCACCCAGAATCATCACTTTTCGCTTAATAGAAGGCAAAACTTCTGACTCCGGCGCCAGACTGTGACTGACTGGCGAAATCTTCTTTTCTTCATCGCCCAATTCCCAAATTGCCGCTCCCACTTCGTAGGTGGAATAGTAATAAGGTGTAAAGGCTTCAAATTCAGCGGCACAGGTATCGACTGTTTTGTAAATCGGGATAACGCCCAACTGTTTGCGATAAGTGCGGACTTCATCTTCCGATGTTTTGGTGGCGTAAGCAATTTGGCGATCGCTAAATCCCAACTGCTTGACTTCAAACATTGTCTCTTTTGTCAACTGGTTGAGCGCAGTCCGTTTCAAGAACTTCTCAGCTTCCAGCAATTCCTGCATTTTATCCAAAAACCAGGGGTCAATTGCGGTGAGTTCAAAGACTTCTTCTACCGACATTCCCATCATCATCGCGTGGCGAACTGTAAAAATGCGATCGGGATTTGGCGTGCGCAATCCGGCGCGAATTTGTTCCAAACTCGGCAACTTTTCCGGTTTGTCGCACCCGAAACCAGCGCGGCCGGTTTCCAATCCCCGCAGCGCTTTTTGGAAAGATTCGTTGAAGGTTCGACCGATCGCCATTACCTCCCCAACTGACTTCATTTGCGTTGTCAGAGTCGGTTCAGAACCGGGGAATTTTTCAAAGGCAAATCGGGGAATCTTCGTCACCACATAGTCAATTGTCGGTTCAAAAGACGCTGGAGTTTTCTTGGTGATATCGTTAGAAATTTCGTCTAAAGTGTAACCTACCGCTAATTTTGCCGCCATTTTGGCAATGGGGAAACCAGTTGCTTTCGAGGCCAAGGCGGAGGAACGGGAAACCCGGGGATTCATTTCAATGACGATGAAATCTCCGTTGACTGGGTTGACGGCAAATTGAATGTTAGAACCGCCAGTTTCAACTCCGATTTCGCGGATGATTTTAATCGAAGCATCCCGCAGGCGCTGATATTCTTTGTCTGTGAGGGTTTGCGCCGGTGCGACGGTGATCGAATCGCCGGTGTGGACGCCCATCGGGTCGAGATTCTCGATCGAACAAATAATCACCACATTATCTGCTAAATCCCGCATCACTTCCAGTTCGTACTCTTTCCAACCAATTAAAGATTGTTCGATCAAAATTTGCGATACCGGACTAGCGTCAACACCGCCTTGGGCCATTTCTTCAAACTCTTCTTGATTGTAAGAAATGCCACCTCCCGTACCGCCCATTGTAAAAGCAGGACGAATAATTAACGGATAACTACCAATTTGGTGACCGATTGCTTTGGCTTCGTCGAGATTGTTAGCAATTCCCGAAGGACAGACAGCGACACCAATTCGCGCCATCGCTTCCTTAAATAGCAGTCTGTCTTCTGCCATTTCAATTGCTGGCAATTTCGCGCCGATTAACTCGACATTGTACTTTTCCAATACGCCGTTTTTAGCGAGTGCAACTGCTAAATTTAGCGCCGTTTGACCGCCCATTGTCGGCAAAATTGCTTCAGGCCTTTCTTTGGCGATGATTTGTTCGAGGATGGCCGGCGTTAGAGGTTCGATGTAAATGCGATCGGCAGTTTCCGGATCGGTCATAATTGTGGCTGGGTTGGAATTCACCAGCACTACCTCATAACCTTCTTCTCGCAAAGCTTTGCAAGCTTGCGTCCCCGAATAGTCGAACTCGCAGGCTTGGCCGATCACAATTGGCCCGGAACCGATGAGAAGAATCTTTTTTAAGTCTTGACGGCGGGGCATAGGTTCGTAATTGGTAGTTGGACAAGATTAATGATTAACTCGACATTTTGCACCAATTTCCACAAGTCGGAGGCCCAAGCTCGCAACTTTCGCCGCCAGGGGAACCCCCGCCCCGAAGAGTTCGATCGCAAAATATCATCAAGTCCAAACTATTTTAATTGCTGTTGGTAATATCGTGTTGTAAAATACAAATCCGATGGTAAAATGCCGTCAGTTTTGAGTCGCTGCTGGATTTACCCGATGTACAAGCGTTTTGAGTCGATCGGATCGCTGTTCGGGCCCAGATAATTTTTTCACGGCCAAACAGCCACTCCGGTGTGTTCCATACCAGCTAAATCTTTTTACGCCAGAAACAGGCAGTAAGCTGCACTGCATTTAAACTGTATATTTCGAGTCCGGATCAAAAATCCTCAAATCCTCTCGCCCTCTCCCCTTCTCCCCCTCTCCTCTTCTCCTCTTCTCCCCGAATCATACCGCAACAATCTAGATGGATAACAGCGCAGTAGGGTGCGTCAGTCAAGGGCGGCCCTCCACAGGCAAACAAAATAACCCTTCCTGACGCACCCTACTGCTGCTAGCCATCAGTCATTCCCAATTATTTAATCGAAAACCGCAAATCAAAAACCGTTTTACCTTTGGCGATTTTTGAGATAGCTCTTAACTTTTGCTCTCGGTTCCATCACCCAGGGTTCCCATCTTTTATACGTTAGCTTTAACCTCGAAATCCAATTGAAATTATTTTTAATTGCGTGCAGATCGTCCTTAAATGGCGTCTGAGATAGCATCTCCATCCATAATTTATTAGGTTGCGCGCTTTCCCAAGGTTTCGGACTAGATATAAAGTGCATCACTCTAGTTGACGTATCGTCCGTATCGTGGTTGTTCCATATCTGCTCTAATCGCTTCCACCTACCCGCTAAAACGGAATTTGATGTCCCCTGATCGCAATCGCACCAAAGGTTTACCCTAGCGTTTTCGATCATTTTGTCTGAGAGTTTTTCTTCCTCCCAAAGCTTCAGATTGAAAACTAAGAGACCAGCATTAAAATAAGGGTTTGTATCTGCCGGATTGTTCGGATTTCCCCAGACATTGAGCGCCGCAGCTACGGGCATTCCTTCAAAGTCTAAGTTCCACAGCGGCTCTAAGCTCCCCAAAACAATCATGTCGCTGTCGAGCCAAATCAGCCGTTCTTTTGCCTTTGTGTATTTCTCCGGTTCCAATCTCGCGTAAGTCAGCTTAGAACCCGACAAGGACAGCAATCCCCCGTAATTCGGCTTGACTTCTTCCCATTCAATCTCGTATTTGCAGCACTGTTGCAACTTTTTCTTTTGCTGTGTACTTATACCTGTGGATACCACAGTAATGTTGACCGGCAAATTCGGATCTTCAGTGATATTCAGTTCTATGGACTTTAGCAGGGCTGCTATTCCCAAAATGTAATTGCGATCGCCAATAATGGATAGGTTCATTCCAATCACTGAGGAAAGTGTATATAATTACACTAGCATAGTTTTTAAATTGCATCAAAGTCGATCGCAAATTTAGAGAATTTGGCAGCAACCGAGCTGCAGCACCAGCCCTACCATTTAACGGCGTTGCCGATCCGAAGTGAAAAGGCTTCTTTGAACCCCGCAGGCTTTCAGGGTGCTGAGATTTGAGCGTGAATTGATTTGATTCAGAAGTCGGGAATCTGCCGGAATCGTACCGTCTCCTCAGCAACGCCCAATTTAACTGTGCGACAGCTCAAAGCTTGCCGATCGCACCCCCGACTTGGATTTAACAGCAGAATTCCTGTGCTGGACGGGGCGATGGCGGATGAGAACGCTTAATCGCTCGATCGGGATTTGCGCACCCGCAAAGACGGACTCCAATCCCCGATAGCAGCCTGTGCCACTCCGTAAAAAATGTGTATAGTTTTTGACAGTGCTGCGCGGGAACCGAGAACATTTACCGTCACGCAAAAATTGCTGTGACATAACACGGCATCCGGGTTTTGGGTTTTCGCTCGAAAACCCCAAAACCCAGCCGCCCCGCGCAGTAGTGCAAAGCAGGGCGGCTGTATAGCAGCATTAAACTCGATGTTAAGCTTTACGGCCGTGCAACCCAACTTTCCGGAGGCGCGGGCTCCCCTGCAAGCTTTCGCAACCTATAACTTCACAGCGCAGCCGCAATCGGGGACACAGTCAATCTATTTTTGATTTGAGATTTTTGATTTTGGATTGTCCTGAAAAGAAGGAAGATATTGAGATGCTCGACATCATGGAATGTGTCAAGTATCAGGTAAAATATGAAATCGTTCTAAAAGCTTAAAATCAAAAATCTAAAATACACATATGCCTAGAACTCCCAGCGAATATTCAGTGCACCTGCTGCTAGAAGGCGGCCACCGCGAAGAAATCCGTTTCGCAACGCTGCAAGATTTTCAACTGTGGTACAGCAAAACCCTGGTTCCCAAACAAGATTCGTCAGAATTTCTCAACGTGCCCATCAAAAATATTCAAGGCGAATACATGGTAGTTCGGCCTACCAGCGTTGTCGGAATTCGGGTTGAGCCGGTATTTAGTTCTAGCATCGATCGATATGATGAATAAGGAAAGTTATCAATTGAGCAGGAAAGATTGGAAATTGAGCAAGACTTTTAGATATCAACTATTGGCGATCGCCTGTTGCGTTTTGGCGATCGCCTTTGCAGTCCCCGTGGTTGCAGTTCCCTCACTACAGCCGATTAATTTAACCCAGCTACCAGCGAGTGAAGTGGAGTCGATCGGGCTAGACGCTCAAATCTGGGGTGAAAACGGCAAAGCGGGGGATAAACAATTGCTGTTAAAGTCGATCGACTACAGCCTCGGTTATCTCAACTCCCAGGCCGCTGCAAGTGCTTACAGCCGTTACCCGGTAGCAGGAATTACGCGCGATCGAGTCCGGCGTTCCCTCGATCGATTCCGGCAATTAGTTATCAATTCCACTACACCAGCACAACTCCAAGAATCTGTCAAGCAAGAATTTGTTTTTTACAAATCCATAGGTAAAGACGCCAAAGGAACAGTAGCATTTACCGGTTATTTCGAGCCAACTTATTCCGCATCTCGCACGCCCAATTCCGAATTCCCTTACCCCCTGTACCGCGTGCCGCCAAACATCGGTTCTTGGCCCAAACCTCACCCGACCCGATTGGATTTGGAAGGCGCAGATGCTTTGCAAGGAAGTAAAGGATTGCTGCGCGGGTTAGAATTAGTTTGGTTGCGCGATCGATTCCAAGCATTTCTCGTCCACGTCCAAGGTTCTGCGAGATTGCAGCTAACAGACGGCGCCACTATGACAGTCGGTTTCGCCGGCAAAACCAGTCAGAGTTATACAGGTGTCGGGCGAGAATTAGTTAAAGACGGCAAATTCACTTTAGAACAGTTAACACTGCCCAAATTAACCGAATATTTTACCAAATTTCCCGCAGATATGGACAAGTATTTGCCAAAAAATCAAAGCTTTGTATTCTTCCGGGATACCAACGGATCGCCAGCCACAGGCAGCATTGGAGTACCAGTAACTGCCGAAAGGTCGATCGCCACAGACAAAGCCTTAATGCCGCCCGGCGCGCTAGCATTAATTAGTACCAAACTTCCCTATCCAAATGCAGCGGGAAAACTCGAACAAAACGCAGTAAATCGGTATGTTTTAGACCAAGATACCGGCGGTGCAATCAAAGGTGCGGGGAGAGTAGACGTATTTATGGGAACCGGGAACCTAGCAGGCGACAGAGCCGGTTATATCAACTCAACCGGAGAACTGTACTATCCACTTTTAAAGTAGGTAAAACAATCTGCCTTCATCTCCATCCATCTGCGTTCATCTGCGTACATCCGCCTACATCTGCGGTCAAAAAATCCCAAAGTAAAATGCTAAACAAAATTTGGCAATTAATCAAACAACTAATCCAGCGACTTTTTGGAACCCAACCATCCCCGACTCCAGCCCAACAAAAACCCCTACCACCAACCCTGACAGACGCCGAATACGAGGCGAAATTCATGGAACTTCTCGAAGGAGTGAATCAAGGCTGGAGTAGGGGAGATGTCGCCGGATTTATAATTGCAAAGCGCCTTAAAAATGCGGAATTAGCCGCTTGGCTGCGTCGATTTGGCGATCGATTGTCCGAGGGCGAAATCGGCGGAGATGCCGCCGCAGCGGAGGCGGTAGAATCGCTTCAGGAATTGGCGCAGCGGCTGCTGTTGTTGAGTAGGATTTGTGACGGGGAATTGGGAAATACTGCGAGGGAAATTAGCCGGGAGATATTGGCAAGATTTCCGCTGCCGATTGTCGAGGATGATGTGGCGAATGGGAATGTTATTGAGGCGGTATTTATTGGGGATGGATTGGGTATTATCAGTGAGTAATTATAAATTAGTAAGGTGCGCATTGCGCACCCTACAATTAGAGTGTTTGAGTAATTCTAAAATCTTAAATCTTAAATCCCAAATCGAATGACACAAGTAATCGGCATCGACTTAGGCGGCACCGCCATTAAACTCGGCAGATTTAGCGAAGACGGTATTTGCCACCAATCCTTAAGTGTCCCAACTCCTCAGCCGGCAACGCCAGAGGCAGTTTTAGCCGCCATGACAGATGCTATTTTACAACTTCAAACTCCCCCCTTTCTTAAGGGGGGGCTGGGGGGGGATCGAATATGTGCGATCGGCATTGGCACTCCAGGCCCCGTAGATGCGATCGGCAGAATAGCCAGAGTCGCAATTAACCTCAAAAACTGGCATAACGTCCCCCTAGCTGACTGGTTGGAAGCCAAAACCGGACTGCCGACAATATTAGCAAATGATGCTAACTGTGCGGGTTTGGGAGAAGCTTGGTTGGGTGCGGGCCGCCACTTTAAAAACCTCATTTTACTCACATTAGGTACAGGAGTCGGCGGTGCGGTTATCCTAGATACCAAACTCTTTGCAGGTCATCTGGGCGCGGCCGGAGAACTAGGATTGATTGCCATAAATCCCGACGGCCCGGAGTGCAACAGCGGTAATCGCGGTTCTTTAGAACAATACGTTTCCGTGCAAGCAATTCGCCGCGAAACTGGTTTAGAGCCGCTAGAATTAGCAAACTTAGCTAAGTCTGGAGATGCCAAAGCTTTAGAATACTGGGAAAATTACGGGCGCTATCTCGGTATCGGTTTGGCAAGTATAATTTATATTTTGACGCCAGAAGCTATTATTATCGGCGGCGGAATTAGTGCCGCTGCAGAATTTTTCTTGCCGACAGTTCGCTCTGAAATTGAGCGGCGGGTGCTGCCGAGTTCTCGCGAAAATTTGCAGTTATTGGTTGCCCAATTGGGTAATCAAGCAGGCATGGTAGGCGCTGCAAAACTAGCTTTTATGCAATATAGCGGGAATGGGTAATTGGGAATCGGGCATTGGGCATTGGGAATTGGGCATTGGGCATTGGGCATTGGGCATTGGAACCAACAAATAATAACAAATATAAGAAAAATAACAACTAACTACTCACTAATAACAACTAACCATCAGCCACTAACTAACGACTAATGACTAACGACTAATGACTGATAAATTCTTCACGGCAAAGAGTGCCCTGTTGTATTTTTAATATATGCCTGAATCATTTGATAATCGTCCGAGTTGCCTTCGCGCATGAGAATAATATTAGTAGCGCTGTCTGGTAGGCAAAAACTGATTAGCCGGCCGTTCTGCTCGCAAACAAAAGAGCTAATTCTACTCAGATCGATATCAAATTCTTTGCGGTCGTAATTAAGTTTAATCCAGGAACCTTTAGAATTGCGGTCAGTCCTTTTTTTGAGGTAATCGAGGACTTGCTTGTAAGCCTCATTATTGCCTTGGGGACTGAGGATAATTGGCTGACTGCTATTCGGCAGCCAAAATGCGATCCGCTTGTTATCCAGTTCGCTAGAAAAAGCACTAATAGTGTCAAGGTCAATTATGTATGTACTTTTTTCATAAGTAATTTTACTCCAGTAAGCCACAAAACCCTCCTCAAACTTGCGTTTCCTGGTATTTTAGGATAGTTTGACAAATGATACCATTTTCGATTAAAGAATGGGAATGGGGAATGACGGCTGATGACTATTGAGGTTTCAATAGCCGGCCTGCGGTTGCATTTTTTTGGCAACTAATATCATTCTTGAAACCTCAGCTAAAAATTTAAGTGAAAATATAAGCATTTTTACCTTCTGACGAATCACGAATGCTTTCGCCCTTCGGGTAATCGTCCCCCAACCCCTATGCAGCAGGCTGGGGGGCGAGGTTTTTCACTCGTTGAGAATGCTGGCCGATATCATATGCGGTAAGTGCGACCCGAATCAAGTCTTATTGTTGGGTGGGTGATAGTACGATCGAATGTCTGTGCTATTTGAATATTGCGTACCCTCACCCGCCCTTACAGACATCCAATACATCAAAACCGATCGATCCCAGATGATATCAGATCAGCTTCCTGCAAGTTCCGCAGCTACCTTGTCGCGAGCCTCAGCTTCTAAAAGATCCTGCTTTCCCTGAGTGCTCGCAGCTTGCACAAACCCTTGAAACAAGGGGTGGGGGGCGCTAGGTCTAGATTGGAATTCGGGGTGAAATTGACTGGCTATGAAAAAGGGATGGCTGGGCAATTCGATCATTTCTACCAATCGGCCGTCGGGAGATGTCCCGGAGACTACATAACCTGATTCTAGGAAAAGATTGCGGTAGGCGTTGTTAAATTCGTACCGGTGGCGGTGTCGCTCGTAAATCACTTCTTTCTGGTAAAGTTTGAAAGCTAGGGTGTCTGGGTTGACGCGGCACGGATACAAACCGAGTCGCATTGTACCGCCCAAATCGACTACATCTTGCTGTTCTGGCAATAGATTGATCACTGGATTTGCCGTATCTGAGTTAAATTCAGCGCTGTTGGCATCTTCTAGTTTGGCGGTGTTGCGCGCCCATTCAATCACAGCACACTGCATCCCCAAACACAATCCCAAAAAGGGTATTTTATGGTGTTTGGCGTATTCTATAGCTGCTATTTTGCCGTCTACTCCCCGTATTCCAAAACCTCCGGGCACAACAATGCCGTTGATATCTTTGAAATAATGTTCGATGTTTCCCGATTCTAAATCTTCTGAGTTAATCCAGTGAAAATTTAGGTCGGAGCCGATCGAGATTGCTGCGTGCCGCAAAGCTTCGACTACCGAAAGATAAGCATCATTCAACTGCACGTATTTGCCAACTAAAGCAATATCAATCTTGTGGTTGGGACTGTAAAGCCGCTTGACTAAGGTTTGCCATTGAATCAAATCGGGTTGTCGCGGTTCGAGTTGCAGCAAATTGATGCTTTGTTCCGCTAAGCCTTCCTGTTCCATCATCAGCGGCACTTCGTAGATACTTTTGGCATCTTGAGCGGTGATGACGCAGGCTTCGGGCACGTTGCAGAATTCCGACAATTTTTGTTTGAGCCCTAAAGGTAAAGGCCGATCGCACCTACAGACCAAAATATCAGGTTGAATGCCGATCGACCGCAATTCCTTCACCGAATGCTGAGTCGGCTTAGTTTTCATCTCCCCAGCCGAAGGAATCCAAGGTATCAGCGTCACGTGCATATACAAAACATTTTGCCGCCCGACATCCTTGCGAAATTGGCGAATTGCCTCCAAAAAGGGCAAAGATTCAATATCTCCCACCGTCCCGCCGATTTCAGTAATCACCACATCGGGATTAGTATTTTTGGCGACTCGGTGAATCCGCTCTTTAATTTCGTTAGTGATGTGGGGAATCACCTGCACCGTACTCCCCTGATACTCGCCGCGCCGTTCTTTATTAATCACCGCTTGATAAATTGCCCCCGTGGTGACGCTGTTGAGGCGAGACATGGAAGTATCCGTAAAACGCTCGTAATGCCCCAAATCCAGGTCAGTTTCCGCACCGTCTTCGGTGACGAAGACTTCTCCGTGCTGAAACGGGCTGAGAGTACCAGGGTCAACGTTAATATAGGGGTCTAGCTTCAAAATCGAGACAGAATAATCTCGGGACTTCAATAAACGGCCGAGGGAAGCAGCGACAATTCCCTTGCCGATACTGGAAACCACGCCGCCGGTCACAAACACAAATTTGCTCATAGAATTTTCGACTTTAGATATTTCAATGTCAGGTCAGACTCAAATGTGACATAGGTGATACATAAGGGCAACCACGGGGGATTGCCCTTACGGCTCTTTGACTAATTATTAACGATCGTCATTTGCTTGCAACCAAGTTGTCAAATCCGATAAAGTGGCAAAGTCTAATAGCGCTTCTCCTAAACTCTCTAATTGCTCAGCAGATAACTGAGTGATGCGGCTTTGGGTATCCTCCGGCAGCGCGCCGAGACTTCGCTCTAACAGACGAACAATTAATCGCAATTTTCCTTGTTTGATACCTTGTTCAATGCCTTGTTCGATGCCTTGTTCGATGCCTTGTTCGATACCTTGTTCGATGCCTTGTTCGATACCTTCTGCAAGGGCTATTTTTGTAGCTAAACTAATGGAGCCACGCTGGTCTTGAATCCAGATTTCTCGCTTGTCTAAATCATCTAATTCCTTAGCATTTAGATTCGCTGTACTGGCAATTCTAAAAGCATCTTTCAGTTCCTGTACATTTCCCAATTCTTCCGGAACAGACTCTAAAGCTTGAGCTGTTTTCATGAAATATATCCACTTATCTGTCAAGGTTTCTAATTCATCTAGTCCCTTATTGAATTTTGGTAACTCCACAAACACCATCTCAAATTGATCTGCTAGATAATCTACTAAGAATGTCTTTTCTTTGAAGATAAAATGCGAAATCACTGTGTCCATGTTCTCAAACATTTTAAAATCTGTAATCGTCAGAGCAATCACAGGCTTTAAATTGCTGTAGCCACTTCCTGTGCTTAGCTGCATTGAATAGGTTTTAGTTGCATTATACAAAACCCGCTGCTGAAAGTATTCTACATTCAAAACCTGCATTTCAATAATCACTGTTTTGTCACCATTAATTTTGGCTTTGACATCCAAGTAAGTGTCTTTGAGTCCTTTGATGTTTGGAGCTAAATAGGGGTGGATAATTTCTAAATCTTCGATAACTGGTCGCGCTTCGTAGAGCAGGGCATTTAAGAAACTAATTAAAATGTTTTTACTGTCATCCGAGCCGAAGATTTTTTTAAAGGCAAAGTCGGTTTTAGGGTTGATAAAATTCATGGTAATTACAATTTATCAGGGTTTCAGGGGTTTGGGTTAGGGCTATTTAATAGTCGTCTAACTTAATTATACAATCTTGCAGGTTAGAGTCCATCGCCCTAATCGACCAGCCCTGGTCAGTAATTTTCGATATCAAGCTAACTGAGGAACGTTTTGCGAAGGTTAAGGTCATGGTATAAAAAGTACCTCAAGTCTGCTAAAAAAACTGCTATGAAGTTTGTCTGCGTTACATCCCCTCAACGGTTGCTTTCTGCTGGTATCGCATTGTTCGCAGCGATTGAGTGCGGCGCTATTCTCGCTCCAAACGGGGCGCGGGCAAAAGCTCCCGGTGAAAATTATTCGTCCTTGCCGCCGAAAATCATCGCTAGTAACGATGTTAATTGCAGTGATGCCCGATCGCCCGAAACTCCCTGTCGAGTCGGCGGTTTGTTCGTCAAAACTCAAAATACTGGTTCAGAACAAGTCTTTCCTCTCAAGCAGACTGAAGTTAAAGCCAAAATTGCTGGCAATATCTCCCGTGTCGAAGTTGTTCAGAAGTTTGAAAATCCTTTTCCCGAATCTTTAGAAGCTGTTTATGTATTTCCTTTGCCCGACGAAGCGGCGGTAGATGACATGGAAATTAAAATCGGCGATCGTACTATTAAAGCTGATATCAAACGGCGCGATGAAGCTTTGGAAATTTACCAAAGAGCTAGACAGCAAGGCCGGACTGCTGGCTTGTTGGAACAAGAACGCGATAATATTTTTACTCAGTCTCTCGCTAATATCAAACCGGGAGAAAAAATTGAAGTTAGGATTCGCTATACCGAGAGTCTCAAATTTGCCGGCGGCGATTACGAATTTGTGTTTCCCACAGTCGTAGGCCCGCGCTATATTTCGCGAAATACGATCGATGCTACTCGCATTAACCCGCCTCTATTGCGTCCGGGAACGCGATCGGGTCAGGATATTGCGATTTCGGTCGAAATAGATGCCGGAGTGGCGATCGGCGATGTCCGCTCTACTTCCCATCAAATTACTACAGACCGCAGCGGCAATATAGTGCGAGTCCAATTAGCCAATGCTGACACAATTCCCAATAAAGATTTAATTCTGCGCTATCGAGTAGCGGGCGAAAATACTCAAGCAACAGTCCTGACTCAATCTGACCAACGGGGCGGCCATTTTGCTGCTTATTTGATTCCGGCCTTAAATTACAAAACTAATGAAATTGTACCGAAAGAAGTCGTGTTTCTGATGGATACTTCCGGTTCTCAGCAGGGCGAACCGCTGGCAAAATCTAAGGAGTTGATGCGCCGCTTTATTCAAGGGTTGAATCCCAACGATACTTTTACTATTATTGATTTTGCCAACACTGCACAAGCACTTTCAACAACTCCTTTAGCAAATACGGCGGCAAATCGACAAAGTGCGATTAACTATATCGAAAAGTTGCAAGCCAATGGTGGATCGGAACTGCTCAACGGCATTCAAACTGTGATGAATTTTCCGGCAACAAAAGCAGGGATGTTGCGGAGTATTGTAATGATTACCGACGGCTATATTGGCAATGAAAAAGAAGTGCTGGCTCTGGTGCAGCGGAGTTTGAAACCGGGAAATCGGCTTTATAGTTTTGGTGTTGGCGGTTCGGTAAATCGGTTTTTGCTCAACCGTTTGGCGCAAGTGGGCAGAGGCACGTCTCAAGTAATTCGTCAGGATGAACCGTCAGCAGAAGCAGCGGAAAAGTTTTTTCGCCAAATTAACAACCCGGTATTGACTAATATTCAAATTAGTTGGGAAGGAATGGGGGAAAAACCGGAGATTTATCCGATCGCGCCCCCAGACTTATTTGCCAGTCAACCGCTGGTTTTGTTTGGCAGAAAGGCCGATCGAACTCCAGGCCAACTTCGCATCCGCGGCACTCAAGCGGGCGGCAAAGTTTACGAGCAAGTGTTACCTGTTAATTTTGCTCGCTCTAGCGGGAGACAGCGGGAGTCAACTTCAGTCGCAGCAACGGCTGCGGATTTTGGCAATTCGGCGGTAGCTCAGCTTTGGGGTCGATCGCGCATTCAAGATTTAATGAATCAAATGTTTGGCAGCGAGACCAAATCCCTGGTGGAATCTGTGACTAATACTGCTTTGACTTATCGTTTGCTGTCGGAATACACGGCTTTTGTAGCTGTGAGCGAAGAAGTGCGAGTCGAACCAGATGGATCTCGTCGGCGGGTACAAGTGCCTGTGGAATTGCCGCAGGGCGTTAGCTACGAGGGTATTTTCGAGCCGGATAGAGCCGAATCAACAAGGGGAGGCGCTCGTAACTTTGCCCCAAGTAACATTCCGCTACGGGTGAGTCCAGCTCCTGGGATGGTGCCGCAGCGAGCCGACGAGAAGTTACAACCTCAGCAGCCAAAGGCTTCTCGCTTGCAAGTAGTCAGCGCCGAAGGGTTGGATGCCGGGGCGATCGCCACTTTGACTCAATACTTGCAATCTGTTGCTCTGCCGGCGGGGGTTAGCGGCGAAACTGTATGGGAGTTATTTGTAGAAGACGGCCGAGTGGCGCGATCGGCGATAGACTCTCAAACCTCGACGCTGCAATCAACAGCAGCCGTTGATAGTCTTAAGAAAGCCTTGATTTCCTGGAAACCTCCCGCAGGATTCAAGGGGACGCTGCGCCTGAAGTTGCGAATTAATGTCGATCGTTAAGCAATGACTACTTATGTCACGAAACATTAACTTTTAAGTCAAAAGTGCCGCAAGGCCCACCGCGATCCCGAGGAAGATATAAAATCTTTATTAAGAGATCGCGTTTGAACAGAAAGTAATGTTAATAGGAGTTATACAGTTTGAGGCAAACGCTGCAACAGTTTAATTCCTGATACAGTTCCATTTCTGAAGCAACCTTAAGAGTTAAAGATTTCTCGATCGAACTCCCCAATCAGCGAAGGTATCAAGCCCTATGGAAGTTAGCGAACTGCTCAACAATTACGAAAAAGGACAAAGAGACTTTGCTGGAGCCGATCTGGGCGGGGCAAACCTCAGCGGAGCCATCTTAATCGGAGTCAACCTTTCGCGAGCTAATCTTTCCGGGGCGAACCTCAGCAGAGCATTTCTCACCAAAGCAACACTCAAAGGCGCACAGATGCAAAGAACAAATCTGAGTTTTGCCAAAATGGGCGAAGCCAAACTCTCAGGCGCAGATTTGACAAAAGCCAATCTGAGCGGGGCTTTTTTGGTAAAAGCAAAAATGCCGAGAGTAAAGTTAAGCGGCGCAACTTTAACCAGCGCCAACCTGCGGAGTGCTGTGCTGTGGAATGCCAATTTGTGCAGTGCTGACTTGCAATTAGCTAACTTGCTGGGCGCGAATCTGACGGGAGTTAATTTTAAATGGGCAAACCTTTACGGTGCAAAGCTCAACAGTGCAAAACTTTTTGGAGCTCAATTAACCGGAGTCAGTTTGCGACGAGCGCAGTTGACAGGGGTGAATCTCTGCGGTGCAGATTTGAGCGGCGTTAACGTGAGCGAAGCTAAACTGATGGGAGCTAATTTGGAAGGCTCGAATTTGACGGGGGCGAATTTCAGCGCAGCTCAGTTGCGGGGTGTGAAGTTGGCGGGCGCAAACTTAACCGGGGCTAAGCTGAGGGGAAGTTGTTTGATTGGGGCAAATCTGAATTGGGCAAAGCTGTGTCAAGCTGATTTGATGGCAGCAGATTTGAGCGAGGCGACTTTAGTCGGAGCTAATTTAAGTAATGCTTTGTTGGCAGGAGCTATTTTGCCCGAATATACTAGGCGCTATTTTTCCTTGGCTGGGGCGTGCAAAGTCAATTCTTGGGAAGTTGCGGAAATTAAGAATTAGTAATTGGGAATTGGGAATTGGGAATCGGGAATATCAAATCCCTTGGCATCCGATCTAAAATCTAATATCATTATGGCTGTTAATTTTGGGGTGGTGCTGGTAACTGCGGCATCGGAGGCGGAGGCGGAGAATATTGCTAAATCTGTTGTTGAACACAAGCTGGCTGCTTGCGTGAGTTTGTCGCCAATTCGCTCTATTTATATTTGGCAAGGCGAGATTCATTCCGTGCCGGAGTGGCAGTTGCTGATTAAAATTGATTTGGCTAAATTTGAGGCTTTAAGCGCAAAAGTTCAGGAACTCCATTCCTATGAAGTTCCCGAAATTATTGCTATTCCGATTATCGCTGGCAGCGATGCTTATCTGAATTGGATCGGACAATCTTTAAGTTTGCAGTGAGGACTCTTCGTCCTTGCTACAAACATCGCAAACCTAGGAATTATGGCTGGTAGGGCCGATGACGCCGATTTTGTGGCGAAAACTGAGTTCGCCGCCGAACCAGCCTGAAACGCTCAGTAAACTGGCAACAACGATCGACAATCCTAAACCTGTAAAGACGATCGGCTCAGCCGCATTTCCTTGCCGCAACAGCAGGTTAATCAGCGAAAGTACCATCGCCGCTACATTGCCGCCCATGTGCAGCCAACCTGCACTGCGCTCGCGGACTCTCTTAATTCTCGTAAAATCTAAAAAGCCCACGATCGCAGCCAAAATCCCCGCAGCAAAACCGGCGCCGATCAGCAAAACCGAAGCTCTAGCCCAAAACGGATCGCTGGTGAGCCAATAACCAATATCCGTGCCCGCAGCTGCGGCTAAAAAGGCTACCGGAAAGATGACGATCACGGGGTGAAGCGGATGGCCTGCAATGGAAACTGTACTCGTAATGCCGGCGTCGCGATATTCTCTGTCGTCACTTTCGAGAATCGGCGGAATATTCGGATATGGCGTAGTATTTCTTTGATTTGTTTCCATGATTTATGACGATAAATTTTGTACAAAAAGCGTTTTTATTGGATTGAACTTAATCCCAAATCCGATCGCCATTTTCGTCAACGCGGGCCTGCCGAATCATGTCGGAAATTGCCTCAGCGTCTTTAACGTGGTGCAAAGCTTTCTTTTCCCCGTCCTCTTCTTCTACGATGAAATAAGTTGGAACTGTCACCACATCTCCTGTAATGTCCGGTACGTGGTCAACTGCCAACTGCTGAGCTTTTTCTTCGATGGTTTGCGGTTCGTCGGAAATGCGATCGCCCGGATTGGCAGTGCGCTCCATATCTTTTCCCGGTTTGTCGATACTCATAAAAACCTCTCTGGTATTTCTAATTTTTTGCTGGCTCTAATTCCTACTATTGAACGAAAAATGTGCCTGCGTTAACATCTCTCAAGGGGTGGAAGTTTCAGTTAGGGCGATCGCCCGCAACCTCTTTCTATAGGTAGAGGCTTTTTTCAAGGCCGAAGGCTTTTGGGCAGGCTTTTATATAGAAGGCAAAAATAATTGAAAATTTTTTATTTTTTGTGCATTGTACCAAATCGGCTTAAATACCGTCTTTATTTCTTAGTCCGCGGAGGCGGACTTTGTTTGTATAGAAGCGGTTTCAACCGCCGAATTTTTGTTGTGGCGGAAAAACCTAAGCTAAAATCGAATTACTATCTTTTCCCCTTTGAATTACCCATGAAAACTTACGATTGGATTGTTGTCGGCGGCGGAATTACGGGTGCGGCGCTGAGTTACGAACTCGCAAAAAAAGGTTTTGCTGTACTGCTTTTGGAACGAGATGCTACCATGCAAAATGCTACTCGTTTTAGTTACGGCGGCTTGGCTTATTGGTCGGGTACGACTGATTTAACTCGCCAATTGTGTCATGAAGGTATCGAACGCCACCGCAATTTATCGGCGGAATTAGATGCTGATACTGAGTTTCGCGAGTTGGATTTGTTGCTGACAATTGATGCGGGCGATGATGTCGAAAAAGTAGCTGCTAATTATGCGCATTTTGCGATTCCCCCGCAGCTTTTGAGCGTCGCAGAAGCTGGCGAGTTGGAACCTTTGCTGAATAAAAGTGCGATCGCCGGAGCTCTGACTGTGCGTCACGGTCACATTTCGCCGACTGCCACAAATCAAGCTTATTGTCAAGGGTTTTTGCGGTTGGGAGGAACTGTAGAATTTGCTGAAGTAACTGGGTTTATCGCAGAGGGAAATCGGATTTCGGGAGTGCAGACAGCCCGGAGAATTTATGCTTGCGAAAATGCGGTTGTTTGTGCTGGAGGTTGGAGTCGGAGTTTGCTGAAGGCGGCTGGTATTTCTGTGGGAGTTTATTTTAGTCGCGCTGAGATTTTGGATACTGCGCCTGTGGATTTCAAACTGAGGACTTTGGTGATGCCTGCGGTCTTAAAACGTTTTGAATGGGAAGCTGAATCGAGTAGAATTGAGGTGGATTTTGTTTGGGATGAACCGGGGAAAGAGTTGTTACCGCCGATTTTAGATTCGGGTGCAATTCAATTTAATGATGGCAGTTTGCGGATTGGACAATTGTCTCGCACTTTGAGCGATGTGAATGCTAAGGTCGATCGCGCCACCAGTGAAGCGGCAATTCGCGCTGGAATCGGCAAGGTTTTGCCTGCTTTGGCTGGTTTACCCGCAACTTGGCACGATTGTATTGTGGCATTTAGCGCTGATAAACTGCCCGTAGTCGGGGAAATTGGCTCTCGACCTGGATTGCACGTTTTTTCGGGTTTGAGCAATCCTTTGGCGATTGTACCTGCTTTAGCCCAGCGATTTGCTCACTCGGCGGCCGGACAAGAAGAGAGGGCGATTCCTTACGGGATAGCTTCGCACGCGCGTGCTTTGTCTCCCAATAGATTTATAGCAGAAGGCAGAAGGATAGATGACTGATGACTAATGACTACTGACTCAAAAAAGGCAGCGCGACAATAAATGCAGTACCTTTGCCGATCGCACTTTCCACACTTATTGTACCGCCGTGCAGGTCAACAATGTGTTTGACAATGCAAAGTCCCAAACCCGATCCTTTAATCTTGCCTACATTAGCACCCCGTTCAAACTGCTGAAATAATTTTCCTTGATATTCCGCTGTCAGCCCAATTCCCTCATCTCGAACCGAAAAAATTATCTGCTGGTTCTCGCAGCTTAATTCTAAAATAACATTGCCGCCGTTTGGAGAGTATTTGATAGCGTTTGAAAGCAAATTAGTCAAGAGGTGGTGCAGCAGTTTTCCATCGAGTTTAGCGTACAGCGGATCTGCTTGAGTGTGGAAAGTTACCAGGTGTTTGTCGGTGACGATCGGTTGCAATTCTTCTAAAATAGATGTGCAGATATCCGTCACCTTTACCTGTTCTAAATCCAAGGAAAGTTTGCCCGCTTCTGCTTTGCTGAGCATTAAAATTTCCTCTAGCAATTCGCTCATATTGCTGACAGCTTTTTTAATGCGATCGACATTTTTATTGGTAGTGCCTGGGGTTTCCGGCAATTTGCTATCTTCCAGCATTTCTGCAGAGAGTTGGATGGTAGTTAAAGGAGTGTTCAAATCGTGGTATGCCATAGAAATAAATCGCGATCGACTTTCGCTCTTCGCTGCTGCTACTGCAATGATGTTTTGCATCCTAACTGCTTCTTGATGTTTGCTCAGCGCTATCTTGATGGTGGCGTGCAGTTCTCTTTCTTTAAACGGTTTGATGAGGTAGCCGTAAGAACCAGTATTTTCGGCTCGCTCCAAAGTTTCGTCGTCGGCGTATGCAGTTGTATAGATAATTGGGATATCAAATACTTGATTGATAATTGCTGCGGTTTCTATGCCGTCCAGGTCGCCTTTGATGACGATATCCATTAAGATTAAATCTGGTTTTAGTTCGCCTGCGCGCTGGATGGCATCGGCTCCAGAAGAAACGATATCGGCGATTTGATATCCCAGTTTTTGTAATTTATGGGATAGATTTTTAGCAATTAATAGTTCGTCTTCAACAATTAAAATATTAATTGCTCTATCGGAAAAATTCATGATATTAATACCTTTGTGAGTATTTTAATTCGTTAAATTTTAGGTGAAATTCTGTGCCTATTTGTCTGGAGAGTTCTATAGTTCCTTCTAACTGCTCGGTTAAAGTGCAGACAACTTGAAAACCCATCGAGCTGGTTTTCCGAAAATCTAAGTTTTGAGGAAAGCCAATGCCGTTGTCTTTAACCAAGAGGTGGATTTCCCGATCGCCAGTTTGATAGCATTCTACACTAACGGTACCGCTCGTCTCATCAGGAAAAGCGTGTTTTAAGGTATTTGACACCAATTCATTAACAATTAAACCGCAGGGAGTAGCGGTCTCAAGGTTTAGGGAAATAGGTTCAGCTATTACCTGCAACAGAATGCGGCTGTCATTTATATTGTAAGAGTGAAACAAGTTAGTTACCAAATCTTCGAGATATTCGCCAAAATTAATTTGCGCCCGGTTGGTCGAACGGTAGAGTTTCTCGTGAATCAGAGCCATAGAGTAGAGGCGGTTCTGGCATTCTTCAAACATTTTGGCGGTTGGCGGGTCGCTAACTGTGTTAGATTGCAATTCTAATAGACTGGCAACTACGCAGATGTTATTTTTGACGCGGTGGTGGATTTCTTTGAGCAAAATTTCTTTTTCTTTGAGGGAGTTTTTCAAATTTGCTTCGGCTTGTTTGCGATCGCTCAATTCAGCTTGCAGTTGCTGGTAGAGTAGAGATTGTTGAATAGCGATCGCCAATTGATTTACCAACTGCTGAAATAAATTCATTTCCCATTCTTGCCAATCCCTGGGCCCATTGCACTGGTGAGCAATCAGTAATCCCCAAAGTTGCTCGTGCTGAATAATCGGCACTACTAACTTGGCCCTAACTTTGATTTGTTTCATAAACTCCACCACACAAGGTGTAATGGTCGGGTCATCCCGTTCGGAAATCGCACAAATCCGCCCTTGCAAATAAAGCTGATAAATTTCAGTCGGAAAAACCTCTTCCCCAAAAAATCTATCCACGAGCATACTGCATCCTTGGGCGACGGCTTCAGCAATGACTCGGCCGCCGCCTTCGGGTAAAATTCGATAAACCAAAACCCGATCGGCTAACAAGACTTGCTGGAGTTCGGTAACCGTTGTATTGAGAATTTCCTTTAATTGCAAAGACTGGCGGACGCGGCGGGCGATCGCCTCCACCAGCCGTTCTTGCTCGAACTGCTGCCGTCTGGCAATTTCTGCGCATTTAGAATTGCTGATATCAGCGGCGTAACCGATAATTTCGATCGGAATGCCTTTGCTATCAACCAATAGTTTCAGTTCCGCCCGCAGCCAGCGGTAAACTCCGTCTCGGTGCAGAAATCGGTACTCGCAAATGCAATTTTTATCCTCGGACAAATCAGAAAAATTGACTCTAAATTGCGGCCGATCTTCTGGGTGAATCCGGCTCGACCAAAAGTTAGAATCTGCTAACAGTTCTTCGGAGTCGTAGCCAACGATTGCCTTAACATTGTCGCTGATATAAGTAGTACAAAAATCCCTCCCTGGTGCCGCCGTAAAAATTACCGCCGGATTAGAAGCCAGTAAAAATTGCAGCCGTTCTTTTAACTGCTGCAATTCCATTTCTGCCTGCTTGCGGTAACTGATATCTTCGATCGCCCCCATGCTGTAGAGAGGAATGCCCTCGCCGTCGCGGATCAGCGTCACCGTCAAGTTTGCCCACATCAGCTCTTGATTCTTTTTAATCAAGCGTTTTTCCACTTGGAAGCGAGAAATCTTGCCCTCAACCAACTGCTTGACTTGCTCTAAATCTGCTTCTAAATCTTCTGGATGCGTGACATCAGCGAAACTCATGGCGGCCAACTCCGCATCGCTGTAGCCCAACATCAGGCGGTGAGCTTCATTCACCTCGACTATGCGGTAGTCGCGCACGCTTGCCAAACCGATCGCAATTGGAGCATCATCAAATAAATTGCGAAATTTTTCCTCGCTTTTTTGCAGTGCAGCTTCTGCGTGTTTGCGATCGGTAATGTCGGTGTCAGTGCCCGTCAGGCAGCAAATATTACCGCTCTTCGATCGCACCGCACTGCCGCGGACAAGCAGCCAGCAAATGCTGCCGTCCTTGCGCAGCATCCGGTGTTCGAGTTCAAAAATTTCTGTTACACCCTCTAGATAAGCATTTACTGCTGCGGTGACTGCAACTAGATCGTCGGGATGAATCAGAGAAGTCCAATTTTCGACGCGGTTGGGAATCTCTGCGTCTTGATAACCCAACAAAGCTTTCAAAGACCGATCGATATAAATTTCGTCAGTTTCCAAATTCCAGTTCCAAACCCCTACTTTGCCCGCCGATGCTGCGATGTTGTAGGATTCATTGCCCTGCTGGACTCGCAGTTCTAAGTCTGCATTGAGTTGCTGCAAAGCCATTTCTGCTTGTCTGCGATCCGTAACATCCCGCCCTGCTGCTTGATACTCCACGATTTGTCCGCCCTCGTCGAAGATCGCCCGATCGATCCACTGCTGAATGCGAATTTCCCCAGTTGGCAAAATTACTCGGTGTTCGCAAGTAAAAACAGGGTTAGAGGGAGACAGAAAAGTATATTGCTCTTGAACAATTTCTCGGTCTTCTTCGGGGATCAGTGGCATAAAGCTATTCCCGATCAAGTCTTCTGCTTGCAAGCCGAAATAGCGGCAGTAAGCTTGATTGACAAATGTGATTTTGCCGTCCCGGAGGTAGCGGCAAATCAGTTCGCTCTGGTCTTCCACAATCGCTCGGTAGCGCGCCTCACTCTGCCGCAGGGCATTTTCGGCATTTTGACGATCGCTCACTTGTTTTTCGATTTCTGACTTGCTTTTTTTGAGTTCGCACAGTTTTTGCTGAAGTTTTACAACCTCTTGCTGCAATATTTCGACGAGGCTATAAATTTCTGGGCGCATCCTTTTTTCGCTGACTAAACCTACGGGATGACCCCGATCGTCTACAATTGGCAAGCAATCGATCGAGTGTTCGCAAAATAGCTTAAATGCGGTCAAAATATCTGTAAATTCTGATTCTTTTAACACAATTAAATTCCGCGTCATGGCGTCGGCAACTTTGATTTCTTGCCATGCGTATTCGGCGGCCCAGTTCAGCACATCTGGGGGACTTA
The DNA here is from genome assembly GCA_031399265.1 of Cyanobacteria bacterium SOY_34_metabat_3. GTDB lineage: Bacteria > Cyanobacteriota > Cyanobacteriia > Cyanobacteriales > Microcoleaceae > Microcoleus. The sequence goes on from JANNOR010000149.1 coordinate 42,876, forward strand.
GCAGTCCGATTAGCTGATTTTCCTCGATAACTAAGGCGCAACTAATCGATGCTTTTATTGCGGCGTTTGAGTTGCGGCGCATCAGGGCGATCGCCTCTGCGAGCGAAGTTGAGGGCGCAACCGTCACAAAATGGCGATCGACAACTTCGTCGGGCGATCGTAAATTGACCAACAAATTAGCAAGTTCCATAAGTCTTGGCCTAAAATTATTGCTAACTCACTTTAGCAACACTTTTCCTCATCAGCCAGCACTCATAATATCAAATCCGGCGCAGCCGGAATGACAAGCGAGGACACGGCAGTGCCGTTTCCCTACCCAGATAAATCATAGGGAAACGGCACTGCCGTGTCCAGATTTCGGTAATATTAATTCCGATGCAATCGGAATTAATATTACTCCGATCGTTTCCTCTAAAATAACCGTTATAAGTTTGTAGGGTGCGCATTGCGCACCTGAAACCATTGCTGTTACTGCTTCTTCCTTCTTCCTTCTTCCTTCTTCCTTCTTCCTTCTTCCTTCTTCCTTCTTCCTTCTTCCTTATTTCTTACCCACCAGCAAATAAGTTTTCATTCCCCCTTTACCTTTAACATCAATAATTCCCCGTTCCTGAAACAAATATTTATGTTCCAATAACTTATAAGTAGTTTCGCTAACTTGAATCCGCCAAGACAAACCGTGAGATTCCATCCGGGAAGCAAGATTTACCGTGTCGCCCCACAAATCATAAATAAACTTTTTGATCCCAATTACTCCGGCAACCACAGGGCCGCTGTGGATGCCGACGCGGATGCTAAAATATTTCCGATTGCTAGCGTTAAATCGAGCTATTTCTGTTTGCATATCCAGCGCCATTTGGGCGATCGCCTCTGCGTGATCGGCCCGGGGAGCCGGCAGCCCTCCTACCACCATGTATGCATCGCCGATAGTCTTGATTTTCTCTAGCCCGTGGCGATCGCACAGCACGTCGAATCCTGAGAAAATCTTATTCAGGAGCTCCACGAGGTCGATCGGCGGCATGACAGTAGCCAGGTGTGTAAAACCCACAATATCTGCAAACAAAACAGTCACTTCAGGAAAATATTCTGCAATAGTCGTTTCATTTTTTTTCAGCCGTTCTGCTATTGCCTTGGGCAAGATATTTAACAGCAGCTTTTCTGACTTTTCCTGTTCTTCCCGCAGGGCATCTTCTGCTTGCTTGCGTTCCGTAATATCGTGGTAACTCCAGACTCTGCCGATAATTTTATCTCCCAGCCGCTGCGGTTCCGAATAGCGTTCAAAACATCTGCCATCTTGAAATTCCAACAAATCGTAACTTTCAGCTTCAGGCTGCTCGTAAAGCGACTCTATCCTCTCTTGAAATGCTTGGGGTTCCTTGAGTTGGTTCATGATAAAGGCGATCGTAGTAGCATCATCTCGCAGTGCCATCACTTCGTTAGGTATGCCCCACATTTCCACAAATTCTCGATTGAAAGTGACAATTTTTCCGCTCCTATCAATAGCCAAAATACCGTCAGCAGTAGAATCAAAGGTTGCTTGCAGCAAAGACACAGATTTTGCGAGAGCGTCTTCGGCCATCTTCCGAGCAGTAATGTCTCGCAAAATAGCGCGAATCGCTACTAGCGAACCTTCCGAAAATTTACAGCTTATGCTACCTTCCAGCAAAATTTGTTGGTTATTTTTAGTAATAAATATTGCTTGGATAGAGTCTGAATAAACTGTATTTTCATTGACATTTTTTTTGATAATAGCTTGATATAATACGTCTACTGACTCTGGGGAGCTGTTCGGATGAATGATGTCAAAAACAGTCATTTCAGCAATTTCTGCTTCGCTGTAGCCCAGAGTTTCCCGCCAAGCCCGGTTTACATACAAGAAATGACCGTCGGCTGCAATACTTTGAATTAAGTCAGTAGCATTTTCAAATAAGTCTCGCAGTTGTTCTTCACTTTCTCGCAAAGCTATTTCCGCTTGCTTGCGCTTGATAAATTGACCTAATTGGCTGCCGATTGTTGCCATTGTCTGGAGCAATTCTTCATCAAAACACTGGACTTCCTGGCTGAAAAAAGTCATCACTCCCAACACAGACCTGGCAGAATTTTCCTGCTCGTAGTCGCCCAAAATCGGGAAGCCAAAAGCTCCGTGCAGTCCTTCTTCGGCGGCGATTTCGCGGCGCATAAAACTGTCGCTTTCTGTGACATCTGCAATCCACTGAGGGGCAGCGCTAGCCCAAACAAAACCGGGCAATCCTTCACCGAACGCACAGGTCATTTGTTCGGCAGATTCAGCAAATTTTGGGATAGAAATAGAACGTTTTTTCCAACTGGCGACGCACCTGAGTGAATTGGAGTCAGCAATCGTATTTATTCTATTACTTCCTGACAGCAGTTTCTCCCCAGCTTCAGGCATCCAAAGTTCGGCAGTATCCCATCCCAAGCTATCGCAAATTACGGGGAGAATTGCTGTTATAGCTTTTTTGATTGTTTCGGATGCAGACAGGATGCGAGTGGTGACGTATTGAGCAACTTTTCGCTTGCGTGCCCGTTGTCTGTCTGTCACGTCGCGGCCGATGTACACGAAATCTTGAACGGCGGCCGAAGATACAGAAATCCCTTGAATTTCACTCGGAATCGCCGTACAGGAAAATGAAACTGTTAGCTTTTCTCCGGTTTTTGCCGTGCAAATTACCTCGGTATTAGTTGGAGATAGTGGAGACTGCTCTTGGCTGACTGCTTGCAAAGATGCGTCGAAAGCAGCAAGAGCATCTATTTGCTGGCCTACTAATTCCGATTCGCTGTAACCGAACAAATCTTGAGCAGCTTGATTGATTTTTTTGATTTTTCCTGAAGCTGTTGTTACCAACAAGACTTCAGCCATTGAAGTAATAATTTTTTCAACATAATTATTAGTAGCCGCCAAGGTACTCAACAAAATATTCATTTCATTGGTAGCTTGGACTAGAGTTTGTTCCAAACCCATCCTGTCGGTTACGTCTTCAAAAAATACAATTAATTTGTGATGATTCTCATCATTTATGAACTCGACGATATACATATCAAAATAAAGCTGCGAGCCATTTTCTAATGCCCGCGTTATTGCTTTTAATTCAAAATTTGGCAACCGTCCTTCAAAAATATCGATTAAAATTTCTTCACTTCCCACCAATTCCGGAAAGGGAATGCGGACATCGTTGCCGACAGCTACTTCGTCGGGACAGTCGGCAAACCGTTCCACTTTGAGAGATATTTCTTCGATTAAAAAATCTCGATCCAGTGCTAGGTACTCCAAGTGGTGGGGAACCAACAGTTTTTTAAACAGAGTTTTCATGTTGGATTCTTAGTAGTGAATGCGCCATTTAATATCGAAGGATCTGAAATTTATCTATTTATACCACTTTCCCAAAAAATACAACTGTCTGCAATCTCCAAATCATGATAGTCATCAGTCATTCCCAATTCTAAAATCTAAAATGGTATAGCAACCCCCAAGGTGGTTAGGACACTTCGATGCAGTTGCTCCTGAACCATTGCTATTATTACCTCTTCCTTCTTCCTTCTTCCTTCTTCCTTCTGCTATATTACCTCTGTTTGTAAAATGGAATTGTGACTATAAAGGTAGTGCCTAACCCTGTCTCGCTAGAAAATTCGATTTGACCTCCGTGCAAGTCTACACACTGCTTGACTATGGATAAACCCAGTCCTGTACCGGGTATTTTGCCGACATTTTGGGCTCGGTAATAAGATTCAAACAGTTGTTCTTGGTCTTCTATAGGAATGCCAATGCCTGCATCTTTAATTTTAAATGTAACTTCTTCATGGTGACAATTTAATTGGAAATAAATATTGCTGTCGATCGGCGAATATTTGACAGCATTTGACAGTAAATTTGTCAAGATGTGCCGCAGCAATTTTGCATCGAGTGCTGGCAATTGTTGTGTTTGCTCCGATTCGCGATCGGTTTTTTTCGCGGGCGCAGTTGCTTTTCGGCAAAGAAAGTTAATGATGTGATTTTTAGCGTAACTAATTTTAATGGATTCTACTAACTCGCTGCAAAATTTTTGCAAGTCAACTGGTGCGGGATTGAATTGGAGTTTTCCTGCTTCAGCGCTGCTGAGCAACCGCACGTCATCTAAAAGCTGAGCCATGTGTTTAGATGCTGATTTAACGTGTTCGAGGTATTCTTGTTTTTCTTCGTTGGTAAGTTCGTCGCCGTATTCTTTGAGGATTTGAGTAGCAAATAAAACGGTATTTAAAGGATTGCCGAATTCGTGAGCGAGCATCGAGAAAAAACGAGATTTTACCTGTCTGAGTTCTTGCTCTTTTGCCAAAGAACGGCGAATTTCTAGTTCTTGTTGCTTGCGTTCTGTGATGTCCCTGCCAATATAAATAAAATCATAAAGTCCCTCTAATTCTGTCTGAATTGCCGAACAGGAAAATTCTACCCAAATTTCTTCTCCTGTTTTAGTGGTACAGACTACTTCTAGTTCTCTGAGCAGCTCTTTTTGAGACAAAATATAGCGGTGGCGAGCTTGGTAAAGCAATTTTTCTTCTACTACTATGATGGAGAGGGGGTGGTCGAGCAATTCTGCTTCGCTGTACCCAAACAACCATTGTGCCGATTGATTGACTGTTTTGATAATTCCTAATGTTGTTGTCACCAACAAGGCATCGCCCATCGAGCGAATAACTTTATCTATATAATCTTTGGAAGCGGCTAAGGCGCTCACCAAAAGATTAGATTCATTCGCCCTCTGAATCAAAGATTGCTTCATCACCATTTTTTCGGTGGCATCTTCAATCAAAATTAGCAAGTTACTTGCCATATCTTGTTCGTTTTCATGTTCTATAGCCAACAAATCGAAGTATAAAGGGCGGTTGTTGTCGGTAAACCGAGCGATACCTTTGAGTTCAAAACTCGGCCGCCGTCCCATTACGATCGACATTAGGACATTTTCAATGCCAATTAGTTCGGGAAAACTAATGCGAGCATCTGCACCGGGGATCGCGTCGCCCGGAGTATCGGCATAATTCTGGACTTCGGCGGAGGTTTCCTGAATGATGAAATTGTGATTTACTACAAAATACTCTGTTTGTCGCGGGCCCAAGAGCTTTCTAAAAAGGGGATTCATGCTTGTTCTACCATTGTGTGAGCGAGTTTATGGAAGATTTCGTCAACGTCTTTGCCGGTTTTAGCAGATGTCGTGTAAACTGCCAATACTTTGTCTTGACCTATGGAGTGGGAGATTTCAACTAGCAGCGCCAATTTTTCCTCGTCAATCAAGTCTACTTTGTTCAAAGCGACGATAATTGAGCCTTTGGGATTGACTGAAGAAAAAAGCTTAACGTGTTCGGAGATTCGCTCAACTGTTTCGGAGCGACTGACATCGGCAACGATTAAAACGCCGCTAGCTCCCTGCAAGTATGTCGGTGCGATTCCTTTGAATTTTGTGTGTCCTTCTAAGTCCCAAATTAGCAACTGCGCTGTGACATCTTCCTGCTGTTTTGTATTTTCTAATACGATACTTTTGCGGGAAATTTTCACTCCCACAGTGGACAGGTACTGGTCGCTGAATTGCCGATCGACAAAACGGCGGATTAGGCTGGTTTTGCCTACGCCAAAGTCGCCGATCATGCACATTTTTTTAGATATAGTAACTGACATAATTATTTGCTGTTTACGGTCTTAGTTATCGGTTCAAATAGCACGCATCTGCTTAAAAGTAGCGGTTGATTGGGCTCCACGCCTGCCGGAGGATTTGGGCTACCAACGGCTTGGAGGCGCTTTGGGTCAGCACCTTGCCGCACTAAAGCATCTCGCACGGCTGCGGCACGCCTGAGCGAAAACTGTTGATTTGTGACAAGTTCCCCAGTTCGATCGCTGTGCCCAATTATCTTAATATGCTTTTGAGGGTATTGATCCATGAAATTTTTGACACTAGCGATAATTTCTCCGTATGTTGAGTCTAAAGTTGTCGTTCCTCGATCGAAGTAGATGCGGGTTGCAATCTCGAGCCGATCGAGTTTAACAGTGCTGACTACCGACTCAACGCCGGGAATTTGCTTCAGGGACTGAGCAATTTTGTCGGAGTCTGCACCGTCGATGACTGTCCCCTCGACTGTAACTTTGCGATCGCCGTACCGACTAGAAATAGCAACGCCGGAACTCTGGTTCAAAACAGCGGTGATCCGCTGCACCTCGGCCGCCGTCAAAACAGGATCGGGGGGGACATCTACAGCTACAATTTTATTATCTAATTGCAATTTCGGTACAGTTGATGCGACTATTTTTGCGGCTTTCGTCCGCAATTCTTGATTTGGCAACTTTCCGGTTAGCTTTAAAGTTTTGCCATCCACAGCAACATCTAAGCGGTAAACTGCTAATTCGGGAGTCGAGGCTAAAGCGGTGATGGCATTTGCTTCGAGGCGGCGGTCAATGCTGCTGCGGTACTGATATATTCCCCAGGGTACTAAGATTAAACTCAGGACGGCTAAACCAATACCGACTAGGGCGATCGGGGGTTTCTTAACTTTTTCCTTTTCTTCAGTAACTGTCTGGAATAAACTTTCTAAAAGCGGCTGCAAGTCGTCGGATATTGTACGGGGATTGCCGTTAAATTCATTGATTGATTGACCATAACTAATGATAATACTGCTGACTGTTTGCCGCATCTTTTTGATAAACGGCGCTGGTGTTTCTCCTTTTGTCACGACTGCCAAGTAACAGTATCCCGCTATTTCTAGCATGATCTTCGACTCGCCATATTCGATTTGATTTAGTTCGGAAATTTGTCCCGGCTGCACGATGCACTCGTTAACAAAGCTGCTAATCGCTGTCAGCATTCCCGCTACCATTTCCGATTCTAACTGGTACTCGCCTGAGTGTTGAGCTTCGGCAATCACCAAGCCCGAGGCTTTGTGAATCAAGAATATTGCCTGCACCCTAAAAGGCATTGATTCTTTGAGAATTAATTCAGCTTCGGAGACTCCTTGGACTTGGGAGCGAATTTTCCGCCCAACTCCTTCTATGCTTAAGCTATTTGATACTTTTTCGTTGATAGTTTTAATCGCTTCTGCCATGTATTTGGCGATCGTACTGCCAATTACCGGATAGAGAGCATCCACCATCGAGTCGCGTTCGAGTGCTATTTGGGCTGTAATCGCTTTGCCCATTTCCGGGGCGAGGGCTTGGGCGATCGACTCTTGGTCGAGGCGAATCTGCTCTTTAATTGCCAAGCCGATTTCTGGGGCGATCGCCTTAGCAATATCCGCAGGTGAATTGACAATTTGTTGAGCAAGTGCATCGGGCAGCAACTCAGCTATGGCCGAACTCATTGCCGACTTATTTTCGAGAGTTTTTGCCCGAATTACTTCGTCAATAATCGGCCCGATCGCCTTAACAACTTCTTCTCTGGAATCAGATATTTTGCGGCTGAGAATTTCAGCGATCCAAGGCAGCATCAGCGCGATCAGTTCTTGGGGATCGTAGATTTGGTGCTCCAGTTTTCCTAATTTATCGTCGATGCTTGCCATCAGGTGGCGCACCCCCGGTAAATCGTTTTCTGCCAGCAGAATTTTCACTTGCTCGATATCCGATATCTGCGAGCCAAAAATCAGAGTTTGGAGCCTTTCCATCGCGCTGTCGGCTTCATTTAGATCCTGTTTAATTTCCCCCAATATTTCTGCTGGCTGCGATATCGGTGTCGGCTCTTCTAGCAAGTTTGGCATCGATTGAAGCCGATCGACTACCGCATCTAAATATATTTTTTCTGGCGGCTCGGGAAATACGGGAACTGCGGCATTGTGCTCTGTTGCGGAGGATTGCCGGTCTGTTTCGCCGGATTTTTGGGCCTGTACTGTTTGCGGAGAATTAGGAATTGTCAAGTCAGGCAATTCCTGTACGGGCGGCGATTCGATCTCAAAATCGGAAACATCTGCTGAAACATCGATTGTTTTAGCTGAGGAATAGTTTTTTTCCAGTTCACAACTGCTGAGTTTTTGAGTAGCGAACAACCAACTTTTCGAGTTGTCTGCAACAGCCAGGGGAGTGACAGACTCCGGTTCGCGATCGCCCGAAACTGGCACGCTCGCTGCAATTGCCTGTTGCTCTTGCTCAGAAATACCTAACAAATCCATCAACCCGCCGAGGGCCCCAGCTCGATCGTCTCCGCTGCTGCTGTCAGCTTCTGGCTCTGCATTTTGCTGGTTTGAACCCGCAAAAATTTTGAGTTCGAGTAACAGATTCAGCAGCGGTTCTAGCTGGGTTGCTGCATCGGCAGCAGACTCGTCGGGTTGAGAAACAAAACCCTCTTGCTGATTTTCACCGGCTGGATTTTCTTTCGGTAAAGCCATGCGTTATTATCCGTGATGGTGGCGCTCCGGCAACAGAAATTCGTTATTTGACTTATTATCAGCAACGCCTTTAAGTTCGGGAACAAATTCTGTTCCTTTTAGCCTCATGCCGAGTTCAAACAGGATTTCTGCCATGTCGTCTCTAGAAACTTTAACATCTCTGAGCATGGAAAAGCGCCTGTCGAGTTCTTCAAAAACTTGTGTTTTTAAAGTGCGAGTTTCTTCGGAGAGCCGCTCTCTGTTTTGGGAGAGTTCGTCGCGAATCGAACTGGTTTGATTGTCTATGGCTTCGTCGAGGGCTTCAATGCTGCTGGAGAATTTGCGGTTGACGCGATCGATTTGCTGGCGGAGGTCGGCGCTTTCTTCTTGCGTATTTAAGGTGAGCGATTTAACTTTTTTTTCTAAGGAATCAACTGCCGCCTTCATTTCTGCTGAGAGAACATTTTTCACCTGTTCGATGCGAGCTTGCATATCTTGCTGCATCATCGACAAGTCGGAATCTATTTTATCGAAGCGATTGTCGTATTCTCTAAGCTGCGCTCCGAAAATTATGTCCCGGATCTGGTCGATATTTCCCAGCCGTTCGCGCATTTCTTCTTTAGTTATTTCGGCCATGTTTGTACCTGGAATCTCCGAATATTGTGAGTTTAAGAACTGTGCTAGATTTTTTGTTAAACCGCTTGTCGGGCATTTTTAATAGGCCCTAAAGACGTGCCGGCGGGTTTTACTGCGATTTAAGACAGTTGTGGCGGCACTAGCTTTTTTGACTGCGGAACTTGATTGTTTGAAACTCTCACCCCTGCGTCGGGGAAGGGATTTTTTAGAGTTTTGACTCCTTTATATCCTGAGATTCAGATTTTCGGGCCGGGTGCTGTCACCAAAATTGACGGTTTGTTATCCTTGCCTTGCAGCAAGCTCATAGAACCGTAGACTTTGCTATACAGCGGGGTAGGTTTTAATGTCTTGTTGACATCTTCTATGATATCGCATCTTGACACGCCTCAAGCCACAGCGCCTGGGCTACGGCAAAAAGCGGGCGGGAGCGTCTAGTTATGTATAAGATTTGAAGGAGAAAATATAACTCGGCGGTTGAAACCGCGACTACAGAAACGAAGTCCGCCTTCGCGGACTCAAGAATATAGGGGGTATTAAAGCCGAATTTGGGATTATACAGTCGAACTGTCCCCCTCTCCCCTTCACTCCCTCTCCCCTCTCTCCCTCTTTCCCATAAAAAAGCGTAGGGCCCGATCGACAATGACCAGGCCCAATAATATGAGAGCTTTGTTTTTTCTAACAAACTAGATGTGTTTCCGGTAGAGAACAATTACTTACTAGGGTTTACAACTTGTGCAGCTTTACTTTTAATCCGCAAGCACAATAAGTCTGATTCGACTGCGGTTTGGCTTGACTGCGCGATCGGCAGTTTTGCCACTATTCCAAGTTGTGGTCGGTTAATTTCTGCTGCGCCTGGAATCTAGACCGGAGACACCATGCCTATATCCTCGAACTTTGTTTCTAAATATAGCGACCTCCTTGCTCTTTCTGTGGGTGTCTATTAATAAATTACCAGGAGCTTTCCCAGAAGTAAAGCACAATTTGCAAAACTTGATAGGTCTTTACATTACTAAGTATAATGATATAAATATCCAAATAGATGTAAGTTCTATTGCTGCTACATCTTTACATACTTAACATTTTTTGTCATGTCTATTTCTCCTAAGTTTCTGACCGGTAGCGAAATCCGCGAAACGTTTCTCCAATTTTATGCCCAGCGGGGACATAAAATATTACCGAGCGCTTCTTTGGTGCCGGAAGATCCGACAGTGTTGCTGACGATCGCCGGAATGCTACAATTTAAGCCGATATTTCTCGGACAGCGCGCCGCCGAATCACCGCGCGCCACGACTTCGCAAAAGTGCATCCGCACCAACGACATCGAAAACGTCGGCCGCACCGCCCGCCACCACACGTTTTTTGAGATGTTGGGGAATTTCAGTTTTGGGGATTATTTCAAGAAACAGGCGATTGCTTGGGCTTGGGAACTTTCTACCGAAGTTTTCGGTTTGTCAGCGGAAAATTTGGTGGTTAGCGTTTTCCGAGAAGATGACGAAGCTTTTGCGATTTGGCGCGATGAAATTGGCATTCCGGGCGATCGAATTCAGCGCATGGGAGAAGCTGACAATTTCTGGCAATCGGGCCCCACAGGTCCCTGCGGCCCGTGTTCCGAGATTTACTACGATTTTCACCCAGAAAGAGGCGACAATATTGACCTCGAAGATGATAGCAGGTTTATCGAATTTTATAACCTGGTTTTCATGCAGTACAATAAGGATGCAGAGGGGAATTTAACACCGCTGCAAAATCAAAATATTGATACTGGAATGGGACTGGAACGGATGGCGCAAATCCTCCAGAAAGTGCCCAACAATTACGAAACAGATTTGATTTTTCCGATCGTGCGATCGGCCGCAGAACTTGCTGGAATTGATTACCACAATAGTGATGAAAAAGTCAAGGTTTCGCTAAAAGTAATTGGCGACCATATTCGGGCTGTGGTGCACATGATTGCGGACGAAATTCGCGCGTCGAATGTGGGCCGGGGTTACATTTTGCGCCGATTGATTCGCCGGGTGGTGCGTCACGGGCGACTGATTGGAATTCAGGGCGAATTTACGGTGCGGTTGTCTGAAAGTGCGATCGACCTTTCGGAAGCGGCTTATCCAAACGTGCGATCGCGGGAAGCTCAAATCAAGGCGGAATTGGCAAGGGAAGAAGACCTGTTTCTCAAGACTTTGGAACGCGGAGAGAAGCTGCTGGAGGAAATTGTCGATCGGACAAAACAGCAAGCAAACCAACAAATTAGCGGTCAAGATGCCTTCACGCTTTACGATACCTACGGTTTCCCCTTAGAACTAACTCAAGAAATTGCGGAAGAACAGGGAATTACTGTTGACTTGGACGGCTTTGAAGTCGCGATGAAGGAACAACAAACTCGCGCCAAAAAAGCTCATCAAACCATTGATGTGACAGTGCAGGGTTCCTTGGATAAGTTAGCTAAGAGTATCCAGAAAACAGAGTTTGTCGGCTATACTGAATTGTCAAGTTTAGCTGAAATCAAAGTTATCTTAGTTGACGGCCAAACTGTGGAATCAGCAGAAGCGGGAACCGAGGTACAAGTTGTGTTGAACCAAACGCCGTTTTATGCAGAATCAGGTGGACAAATTGGGGATAAAGGTTATTTGCAAAGCGGAGAAAATGGTGATAGTTTGTTGGTGAGAGTTGATGATGTGAAGAAAGAGTCAGATTTCTTCGTGCATTTCGGCTTTGTGGAACGGGGAACCCTAAAAATTGGCGATAGTTTGACTGCGAAAATTGACAATAGCGGCCGCCGCCGAATTCAGGCTAACCACACAGCAACTCACTTATTACAAGCAGCTTTGCGGCAAATTGTGGATGATTCGATTTCCCAAGCTGGTTCCCTGGTATCGACAGAAAGATTGCGATTTGATTTCAATTCTCCGCGCGCTGTCACAGCAGAAGAATTGCAGAAAATTGAGGATCGAGTTAATAGTTGGATTGCTGAGGCCCACGCTGCGGAAATTGCCGAAATGCCGATCGCCCTGGCGCGAGAAAAAGGCGCTACAGCGATGTTTGACGAGAAGTACGGCGACGTGGTGCGGGTTATCGACTTTCCCGGGGTTTCGATGGAATTGTGCGGTGGGACTCACGTCAGCAATACCGCAGAAATCGGGCTGTTTAAGATTGTTTCCGAGGCGGGGGTTGCGGCTGGTACTCGCCGGATTGAAGCGGTTTCGGGCCAAGCTCTGTTGGACTATTTGAACGTGCGGGATAAGGTAGTGCGCGATTTGGGCGATCGATTTAAGGCGAAACCTGAAGAATTGCCGAACCGGATTACTAATTTGCAGAATGAGTTGAAGGATACTCAGAAACAGTTGGCTGCTGCAAAGTCCGAATTGGCGATCGCAAAATCCGACCAATTGCTAGCAAAAGCTGAGTCCATTGGCGAGTTCAAAATCATTGTAGCTAAATTGGGAGATGTGGATGCAGAAGCGCTGAAAACTGCGGCCGAAAGATTGCAGCAAAAATTAGGAAATGCTGCGGTGGTTTTAGCATCAATTCCTGAACCCGACAAGGTAAGTTTGGTGGCAGCTTTTAGTCCAGAAGTCAACAAAAAAGGATTGCAAGCAGGCAAGTTTATCGGCAAAATTGCCGAAATTTGCGGCGGAAAAGGCGGCGGGCGACCGAATTTGGCCCAAGCTGGGGGACGCGATGCAAGTAAGTTGCAGGAAGCGTTGGAAAGTGCTCGCAATCTGTTAGTTGAAGGGTTGGGTAATTAGGGGTTTGTGTGGGAGACTAAAACTATTTTTATCTCTCGTTTGTAGCGGAGGCTAGATCCCCCTAAATCCCCCTTAAGAAGGGGGACTTTGATCGGAATCTTGTCCCCCCCTTCTTTAAGGGGGGCTAGGGGGGATCTAGCCTCGGCGGTAAACAGAAGTCTATCCCAGAACCCAGAAACCCACCCAGAAACCGGGTTTTTCTGCCAAATACTCACCAAAAACCCTAAATATTCATAAAAACCCGGTTTCTTGAACCCCAGAAACTACCAAAAAAAACCTTGCATTCCCCCCACTAACAATGTAAAATATTCCAAACATGGGTTATAAAAAATGAACGAAAAATTCCGTGAAGCTTATTTATATTTCTTCGTAGAACTATTGGAGGCGACGGCTTATGGAAATCCCCAAGTTGTCTATTCTATTTTAGAGCAAAATCTAGATAAACTCAACTATAATTTTGCGGACATATTGCACCTGTTGGTAACAGAAAATCTGGTCAATGTGGAGTCCAGTCAAGCTACAGAAATTACTATTATTATTCTTATCTTCAGTAACTTGATTCAACAGTTTCCGTGCGGCAACAAAAGCAGCAATATAGAAATTGCCATTGCAGGTTACAACGTGGCGCTGCAATTGTGCGAACGAGAGACTAATGCCGAAAATTGGGCAAGGATTCAAGCAAATTTAGCAACTGCTTACAGTAACAGAATTAGAGGAGAAAAAGCAGATAATTTAGAAAATGCGATCAGCTATTATAATAATGCTTTATCAGTTTACACCCGCGAAGATTTTCCCGAAAATTGGGCAAGGATTCAAAATAATTTAGCAACTGCTTACAGTAACAGAATCAGGGGAAACAGGGTCGAAAATATAGAAAGGGCGGAAGTTGCTTATGACTTTGCTTTATCACTTGGCCCCCGCGAAGATTTTCGCGAAAATTGGGCAATGGTTCAATTTGCTAGAGCATCTTCTTACTTACATCGGATAAGTGGAGATAGGCAAAATAATATAGAAAAAGCGATTACAGCTTTTGAAGCATCTTTAGAAGTTTATATTCTCACAGATTTTCCCGAAAATTGGGCAATGATTCAAAATAATTTGGGACTTGCTTACTTAGATCGAATTAGGGGAAATAGACAAGAAAATTTAGAAATAGCGATCGCAGCTTTTAAAGCATCTTTACAAGTTTATACTCTCACAGATTTTCCCGAAAATTGGGCAATGATTCAAAATAATTTGGGACTTGCTTACTTAGATCGAATTAGGGGAAATAGACAAGAAAATTTAGAAATAGCGACCGCAGCTTTTGAAGCATCTTTACAAGTTTATACCCTCACGGATTTTCCCGAAAATTGGGCTCAGACTCAAAAAAATTTAGGACTCGCTTATTTAGACCGAATCACAGGAAGTAGGCAAAGTAATTTAGAAATAGCAATTGCTGCTTTTACAGCAGCTTTACAAGTTGAGACTCCCGCCATCATTCCATTAAATTTGCTGCAAATATACCGAATTTTGGGAAATTTAGAATTTGCCGAAAGCTTATGGAAAAAAGCTAGCCACTGGTATGAAAAAGCTATCCAAGCTGTCGAAGAAATGCGTGAAGCAGAAGTATATGAGAATCGCAAGCGAAAAATATTAGAAGAAAATTTAGATGTTTATGAAAATATGATGCAATCCTGCATAAATTCCCAACAATACGATCGGGCTTTACAAACTGTCGATCGTAGCAAATCGCGTTACTTAGTCGAAATCTTCACCAACATCGAAATCCACCCCAAAACATCCAGTGATATAGAGAAACAGCAACTTCAAGACTTACGCCGTCAAATTGCTTCTCTGCAACAATCCCTAGAATCTAAAACCTCTTCTTTCTCCCCCGAAAACAGCAGCGAAACCGGAAATTTCGGCGGACAACGCACTACCCAAACTCGCAGCCTCCGACCAGAATCTTTCCGACAACAAAAAGACAACTTAGAAAAAAAATTACAACAACTAGCCCAACTGCTGGAACACATAAAACAACGAGAACCAGAATTCACCCTAACTCAAAAAATCCAACCCATAGACATCGCCGAATTCCAGAAAACATTAGAAACCGAAACCGCGATCGTAGAATGGTATATTGGTAATTCTAACTCCGATAATAGCTGGGGGGGATCAGCCTTCATCATCACCCGCGACAACATAGAATTAATCACCTACACCACAACCGAAATAGCCGAATTAGAAACCTGGAAAAACAACTATCTCGACCAATACCGCGACAAAAAAACCAACCAAATCTGGCAAACAACCCTATCCCAAAAACTCGAAAAACTCTCACAAATCCTGCGCCTCAACGAAATAGTCGCCAAAATCGAAACCAGCCACCAACTAATCCTAATACCCCACCGTTACCTGCACCTATTCCCCCTCCACGCCCTTCAATTCACATCAGAGGGCGGGCCGAAATATTTGTTAGACGGCTTCCCAGACGGCGTGAAATACAGCCCCAGCTTGCAACTACTGCAACTCGTAAAAAACCGCATCACCACCAGAAAAACCCCCCCACCAAATCAACAACTCTTCGCCCTCCAGAATCCCACCGAAGACTTATTCAACGCCGATATGGAAGTAGAAACCATCAAAACCCGATTCGACTTGCATCAAATATTACTCAGAAAAGCAGCCACAAAAATCGCCCTCAACGCCAGCGGAGAAAACCTCGCAAATGCCAACTACCTGCACTTCTCCTGTCACGGCGTATTCGACTTTGACTATCCACTACAATCATCCCTAATCTTAGCCGATTCCCTCGAACCAATATTAGAAATTAACCCCCCCCAACCCCCCCTTGCTAAGGGGGGGCTAAGAGAAGAAAATACTTTTGCTGAGGAGGAATTAGAAAACAATGGGCTAAAAACTAAGCGCACAATCACTCTACGCAGCGGCAGAAAAGCCATCCCCGAAAAATGCCTCACCCTGCGCGACATTTTTGGCGAATTGCAGTTACCGCAGTGCAGTCTCGTCACACTTTCAGCCTGCGAAACCGGGTTAACCACATCAACCGCAATGACAGATGAATACATTGGTTTACCCAGCGGTTTCTTGTATGCGGGTAGCATGAATGTTGTCAGCAGCCTGTGGGCTGTCGATGATTTTGCCACCGCAATTTTGATGATTAAATTTTATCAAGAATTACCGAATGCAGATTCAGTAGCAATTGCTTTGAATGCGGCGCAAAACTGGATGCGCGCTGTGAGTCTGAAAGATTTTCTAGTTTGGATAGGATTGTTAAAATTAGATGAAAAATCGATGAAAACAGCCCAAGAGTGGTTAAGCTATTCATCAAAGGATCGACCACCATTTAAAGACCCCGAATATTGGGCTGCATTTTGTGCTACTGGATACTAGGGCTCAGCATTGGGGCAGAAACCGGGTTTTTACCAAAATACTGGTTAATAACCCTAAATCCCCGAAAAAACCCGGTTTCTTGAGTCCCGGCCCTCCTGAGCTCAGCATTGGGGCAGAAACCGGGTTTTTACCAAAATACTCGTTAATAGCCTGAAATCCCCGAAAAAACCCGGTTTCTTGAGTCCCGACAAACCTTTATTAACGGAGAATTGTTCTATGACTACTCACAAAGATATAGTAAGTTTTATCTACCTGCTGAAGAAACAACCAAATATTTTTCAGCCGACAGCATGGCAAGATTTACCCAAATTAAACACAGACATACTAAACTTAGCAGACAATGAATCTTCCATTGCCGAAACAATCAAAGATTGGTGTATAGAACATGAATTGGGGAAAATATTAAGAGATTGTACGCGGAAAGAAATCGACGATCCGGGCGAACCCACCTCAAGTACAACACGGCCGCTAACCAATATCACTCAAACTCTGCGTACTAGCATTGAAGAGAGTTATAAAAAACTTCAAGAAAGCGCAGCAGATAATCAATCAGATACATCGAATGACTCCAAGTAACAAAATCTATGCCCCCAACGTCTATTTGTTTGCCTTTCACCTCTGCGACGCCCTAGAGTCAGAGTCGAATTCCGCTGTGGAATTTACCAGCTTGTGGCAGAAGTGCGATGAGATTTTGCAAACTAAATTAGCAGTCAGTACCAAATTCAATGATAGCTATCTGCACAAAAAAGATGAACCTGTCGGCGGTTGTGTCAACCTGATTGATAAATCAAAAGTTAACAACCGCAATTCTCTGCCCTTTGACAAGGAGATTTCGGTTGACAATCAGCCAATTCCTCTCAAGGGTTTTGCCCAACCGAAGCGAATTGATGACAGCTATGCTTTGGGTTTGCAAATTCGGATTCCCGAAAAAGTTAACGACGTTAAAACTCCTGCTGTCGATGTTAGCATCTTCCAGCAATTTAATCCCGATAATTGCTTACTGCCAGATTTTGTCCAGAGTTATTTCGGGCAAACTCTGCTGCTTACGGCTTGGCTGAGTGTCGAACAAAATCTGGCGGCGCGGGAAAATCCACAGTTTCTCAAATCTTTAGGTAAAGAGTGTCTGGAAAAATTGATTTCTGGCAATAATCTCCCGGATTTCTGTCGTCAAGGCGAGTTATTCGGCAGTCCGATTTTGGAGTATGGCGATCTCAATCAGCCGGATAGTTACTGTCACGTGATTATCTGGTTTTTTAACAGTACGGTGACAGATGATATCTGGGATGAGACGCGCTACAGCGATTTTATGGAGTTGTTTTTGTACCGCAATAAGATTCTGCGGACTTTTCATGACAGCCGCAAGCTTTACGCGGTGATTCGCGAGGAGTACAAGCAAATTGAATTGGATATTGACAAGACTTTTAAGTATTTGCAGCGGGATAAAGCTGAGAAAAGACAATCGAAAGGTGCGGGTTTAAATGAGGAGGAATTGGAATATCTGGCTACTCAGATGGTTGAGATGCCGCCACGGGCTGTCAAGTATGCCCGTTTGTTGAGTGATTTACAAATGCGCGAAAATACGATCGCCATTAACGCCCAAAATTACCAAAATAAATTAAATCAAATAAGTCTTGACATCACATCCAGTAAAAAGTATAATGATAGGGATACCGATTTAAGTTTCCTCGCAGCATTCGGGACGCAAAACTGCCCGCAGTTTCAAAGGCAGATTCAGGCAGATTTAGGCTATTTCAAACACGGTTCGGGCTTGCTAGCACAAGCGACGGAGGCAATTCGGGCTATTGTGGCGATCGAAGAAGCTTATCGGGATGCCAAACTAGAAGTCACGATTCAAGCTGTGGGTTTTGGTTTGGGAGTAGCCGGGGTAGTGGCTGGGAGTTCTCCTTATTTAATCAAACAAGATCCGCCAAATCAGATGGTTACTTTGCCTTTCCTGAAGGTGGGAATTAATTCTTTTGCGTTGGTATTGTTGATTAGTATCGGTGCGGGATTTGGGGTTTGGGGTTTGGTGATGTTGGGCGCAAATTCCAAGAATTTACTAGGTAAGATAAGACGGCGGTTGAAACCGCGTCTACACAAACAATGTCCGCCGGACGCCGACTGAAGAAAATGACATAATTTGAGATGTCCGGCCTTCTTCAACCCACGGAGGTGGGTTTTGTCTGTGTAGCCGCGATTTCAATCGCCGGGACATCTTCAACCCACGGAGGTGGGTTTTGTCTGTGTAGCCGCGATTTCAATCGCCGAGTGACTTAATATTGAGGTACTGACGAATCTACTTCTTGACTCCAAGCAGTAATCCCGCCCTTAAGATTAATCCCCTCAATTCCAGCTTCCTTCAAAATGCCCAAGGCTTTGGCAGAACGCCCGCCCATTTTGCAGTGTGCAATCAAGCGGTGCCCGTTCAACAATTCCTTGACTTGTTGAACACCTTGGCCGTGTTCGATATCCGGCAAAGAAACTAAAACTGACCCCGGAATTTGAGCAATTTGATACTCGTTGGGATTGCGAACATCCAACAATACAAAATCCTTCGCGCCGCTGTCGATTAACTTTTTAAGTTCCGTGACAGTCATCTCAGGAATTTGCTGTTGTTCTTGCGCTTCCTGTGCTCTGGCTTGAGGAATGCCGCAGAATTGTTCGTAATCGATTAACTTTTCAATTACCGGGCGCACTGGATTCGGGCGCAGTTTCAACTGTCGGAATGTCATATCTAAGGCATTATAAAGCAACAATCTACCGCTCAAAGTAGTGCCTTGACCTAAAATAATCTTGATAGCTTCCGTTGCTTGGATAGAACCGACAACTCCGCACAACACGCCTAAAACGCCGCCTTCCGCACAGGAAGGAACCATCCCAGGAGGCGGGGGTTCGGGGTACAAATCGCGGTAATTCGGGCCGCCTTCGTAGTTGAAAACTGTGGCTTGTCCTTCAAATCGGAAGATGGAACCGTAGACGTTCGGCTTGTTTAAAAGCACGCAAACATCGTTCATCAAATAACGAGTCGGGAAGTTGTCTGTACCGTCGATTACGATGTCGTAGGGTGTTGCTATTTCGATCGCATTTTTGGAACTAATACGAGTTTCATACAGGTCAACTTGACAAAAAGGATTAATTTCTAAAATCCGATTTTTAGCAGATTCAATCTTCGGTTTCCCAACCCAAGAAGTGCCGTGAATTACCTGCCTCTGCAAATTGGAATGATCTACAACATCGTCGTCTACAATCCCAATGCGACCAACACCGGCGGCTGCTAAATAAAGCAACAGCGGCGAACCGAGTCCTCCCGTACCGATGCAGAGCACGCTGGCAGCTTTGAGACGCTTCTGGCCTTCCAATCCAACTTCTGGCAGGATCAGGTGGCGAGAGTAGCGTTCGTATTCTTGTTTGTTGAGCTGGATCTCGTCCAGATTAGGATTTAGCATGATATTGTGTGTAGCGCAGATTTTGAATTACATCCTATCTGAATCTTTCGCATTTTTGCGTGTTTGTTATGTTTAGTAATTATTTCTTAATCTGAGTCGGTTCCTGTGCGAGAATTTCCTCTGGTTGAAAGTTCCCGTCTGCGTCAAGACTCCAACTGCGGAGGTCTTCTGAACTGCCTTGTCGGACGGATACTATGATGTAAGAGTATTCGGGCCAGGCTAGGGTTCGATCGCACTCCGAGGGCACTGCGGGACAATCCGGGTGAGAATGATAGATGCCGATAATCTCTAAATTGCGATCGCGCCCATATTTCATCGCCCGCAACATATCTTCTGGCTCAATAGCATATCTACGTCTTTCTGTCAAGCCTGTTTGTTCGGGCCAATTCTCTTCAGCTTCAGCACTCCAAGCATTGTCAGTCGGCCAGATTTCTACTAAAGTTTTAACACCGTTGGTAACTCGACCAAGCAGCAAACCGCAGCATTCTTCGGGGTATGTGTTTTCGGCGTAGGTGCGGATGGATAAAATGTGAGAGTCGGAAAGTGCGATCGACTGCATAGAATTTTATTGTAGATTTTTTGGTAAAGTGCGATTAAGAGCGGGATAGCTACGCTTCACAGGCTTTTTTTTTACGAACCGCGAAGACGCGAAGGACAGGTTCGGCGAAGCCGTTCCTGTTCCCCGCAGGGGTTCCCGAAGGGTAGGGTAGGAAGACAAAAGAATGGAAGAGAAATAACTCACAAAAGTAACCTAATTAATTACCTGCACTTAGATATCTAAACGTTAGATTTTTTCGCTCTTTCTCTGCGCCCTCTGCGCCCTCTGCGGTTCACAAAAAAAATGTATGGTGCGCACTGCGCACCTTACCAATGAATTTAATTAATGCTATCAAGCGGGAGTTTGCTGCAATTCGGGACGTTCATCGGCGACGATCGCACCTTCGACAGGACACACCTGCAAACAAATCCCGCAGTCAATGCAGGTATCAAAATCAATCCAAAACCAATCTGTACCCTTGATATTTTTGCCAGGGCCAGGTTCAATGCAAGCCACCGGACAAGCGCCGACGCAATCAGCAATCCCTTCGCAAATATTCGTAACAATAGTGTGTGCCATAGTGTTCTCTCAAAAAAAATTAGATCGGGAATTAGCAATTAGCAATTGGCAACACCTTCTCTCGATCGGCAGGATACATAATATCATAAATTACCAATTACCAATTACCAATTACCAATTCCCGATTACCCTAATTTACTGTTTCAATTGTCGGTAATCCTGCGGCATTTACCCAAGCGATTTGAGCAATTCGTCGATCGCGCGCGTATTCCCGGGCCGTCTCCGCAGTCTCGCGATTCTCCAAATCTATTTCTACCCGGATGAGGTCAGTAGATTCTCGGAGTTTGCGGGCATAATCGAAAGCGGCGGCACTAGCTTCAGGGGTTTCAGGTACAACCAACCATTCGCTAGCTGGTGTCTCCGTGGGCAATTGACCCTCTGTCAGCAAAACTTGGTGCAAATCTTCAATATTGAGAGAAAACCCGATGCCGGGGGAATTTTGCCCTTCGGGGTCGAACAGTCCTAAGAGTTTGTCGTAGCGTCCGCCTTGTCCTAAAACTCGCTGTCCCGTCTTGCTGCTGCTGACAACTTCAAACACAATCCCAGTGTAGTAGTCAAATGTTTGAATTAAACTCAAATCGAGGTGGATGTGGGATTTGAGATTGGGGATTTTTGATTGACATTGATGCAGCAATTCGATCGCACATTTGAGATTGTTTAACGCGGCTTGCTGTGGCAAATCTAAATCTAGTTTGGCTACGATCGGCAACACATCTTCTGGGCGGCCCCGCAAGTCAAATAACAGCAGTGCTCTTGATCGCAATTCCTTTGACAGTGGCAAAGTTTCTAAGGCGATACGATCGAGATTGGCGATCGCCCCGCGAACTTTTTGGCGCACGTTTGGCGGAAACGGTTCTAGCAATGTTGCCGTCAAGCCCGCTTCTCCCAGAACCAAATGCCAGTCATCAATTTCTAAGCTCTGCAAGCACTCAGACAGCAGCAGCAGCACTTCGGCATCCGCAACCGTCCCGCCCGCGCCGAGGAGTTCTACCCCAGCTTGATAGAACTCCTGCTGCCCACCGGTGCCAGTATCTGGGCCTTTGCGGAAGACGTTGGCGTTGTAGTAGAGGCGCTGGGGCTGCCAATTTGTCCCAGACATCCGCATCGCAGCGGCGCGGGCGATGGATGCTGTCAATTCTGGGCGCAAGCCAAGTTCTCCATCCTCAGCGTCTTGGAGTTGAATTAAGGTCGATCGGTCGATCGCACCTCCAGCCATCAAAGTCTCCAGCCTTTCTAGGGTAGAAGTAATAATCCGGTGATAGCCCCAGCGATGAAACACCTGCTGCAAGCGCCGTTCGATCGAAATTTTTTGAGCAACATCAAGGGGCAATAAATCTCTTGCACCCGATGGGGGTTGGTGAACCATAAGTTAGTTGACTGTTGACTGTTGTCAGTAGGAGAAAGTAAAAAACATTAATCCGTGTATCCGCGTCTATCCCTGTCGGGCTATCGCTTGTTATATCAATTCCGGTTGCATCGAAATTAATACATTACCCGAAATCAGGACACGGCAGTGCCGTTTCCCTACAATTCATATAAATTCCGTTTGCATCGGTACTGTACGATCTTAAATTTTGTAGGGGCGGGTTCACCAAAAATAATTGCCCATAATAGACAATATAATAAACCCGCCCCCGTGCATATAAGTCCGATGCTACCGGATTTGATATTAGTTATTAGTTGTCCTTGGGAAACTGACCTGTTATGAATTATGAGTTTTGAATGTTTTTTTTATTCAAAACTCATAATTCAATCGTCCTCACTAAACTACTCATTATTTCTTTTTGCCGCCAAACAAACTCCCAAGAAATGCGCCCAGTTTGTCGTCATTTTTTTTGTTTTTGGCCTCAGAAGCTGCTGACTGTTCCAGCTTTTTCTTAACCTCCAAAGCCGTCGGTTCTTCTGGATTTGACGCCAAAGCTTTTTGCACCTGAAGTTTGGCCATTGTGGCTTGATTTTGTTGGAAGTAACACATGGCTAACATAGCGTGAGCCTGGCTGTGTTTCGGTTCCCGCTTCAGGGCTTCTTTCAATTCCAAACTAGCTTTAGCGTAATTTTTGCTGTCCATGAATCCTTGAGCTCGGCGGCAAGATTGATCGGCCAGCGAGTCTTTGGGTTGAACTTTTGGCAGCACTGAAGTTACGGCGTCTGGGTTTGCTGTTACTTTTGTGGCTGTGTTGGTTGGGGTGGTGGCTGTTGGGGGTGGACTAACTACCCCAACAACACCGCTAAGGCGCTCTTTTCGCAGCAGGTAAACCATATTAAGTTCGCTAATTTGAGCGATCGCATCTTGGGTTTCTGCAACTGATTCGTACTGCTTGAGAGCGAGTTTGTTAACTGCTGTTTTGTACGCTTCTTCCAAATCTTTAGCGGTAGCTAATTGTTTGGCTGCTTCGCTTTCGATGTGCATTTTTGCCTGTTCTTTAGCGACGCGCTTGGCGATGGCGGCTAACAGCAGGTTGTATTCTTTGCGATCGTTGTCCTTGGAGAATTTGTTGTAGGCCGGATTGACCACTTTTGACAAAA
Source organism: Cyanobacteria bacterium SOY_34_metabat_3 (assembly GCA_031399265.1). GTDB lineage: Bacteria > Cyanobacteriota > Cyanobacteriia > Cyanobacteriales > Microcoleaceae > Microcoleus. The sequence continues at coordinate 66,062 of JANNOR010000149.1, forward strand.
ATTGGTTGGCCCAATCTTTATCGGCTTGGTCTTCAAAAGAGCAAGTATCCGAATGCAAGCGGCGGGCGATTCTCATGTAGCGCTTGCGGATGTCGCTAAACTCGGCGTCTAAGGGAATTCCCAAAATTGCGTGCTGATCTGTAAAGTCGTACTTGAACAGCCCTTTTGTCATTTCAAAAGACATAACTTTTACTCTCGCTTTCCTGGCTTTTCACTATTCTTTAATGTAGCCTGACTCAAGGGGTTATGACCCCCGTACTATCCCTGAGCCCTCGCCGAGGGCGCGCTACATCCAGGAAGATAAGGGAGGAACTGCTAGCAGTGCGCCGCTGAGTTCGCTGTGTATTCTGCCGTTTGTCGCCAAAACGCGACCTGAGTCGATCGCAAAGGCACTGCCATCATAAGCGGTAACTTGACCTCCAGCTTCGGAGACGATGACTGCGCCCGCTGCTACGTCCCAAGGGGCTAGTCCCCGTTCCCAGTATCCGTCCGATCGCCCCATCGCCAGGTGTGCCAGGTCTAGGGATGCCGAACCGCTGCGCCGCACGCCTTGAGTGAGGTGCGTGAGGTGACAGAATTCCGCATAATTATTGTCGGTTGTTTCGCGCCGATCGTACGCAAAGCCGGTCACTAACAAACTGGTTCTCAATTCTGAGATTTGCGAAACTGCGATCGACTTCCGGTTACAAGTTGCGCCCAATCCTTTACCAGCCCGAAACAATTCGTTATGTAAAGGGTCGTAAATTACGCCGATTTGTGGTACGCCGTCGATTAAAAGTCCGATCGACACGGCCCAGAAAGGATATTGATGAGCGTAATTGGTTGTGCCGTCCAAAGGGTCGATCGCCCACAGGTATTTGCTGCTAGCATTCCCTAATTTGCCAGATTCTTCGGCGAGGATCGCGTGCTCGGGTACGTGGCGGCCGAGAATTTCTAAGATGACGGCTTCTGAGGCTTTGTCGGCTTCTGTGACTAAATCGCCCGATCGGCCTTTTTCTTGAATGTTTTCTAGTTTTCCGCAGAAAGATTGCAGCACGGAACCGGCGGCTAGGGCTGCTTCGGTGGCTATTTCTAAGTAGTTTTGCAGTTGATTGTCTGTCATTTGTCAGTTGTCAGTTGTTAGTTGTTAGTTGTCAGTTGTTAGTTGTTAGTTGTCAGTTGTTAGTTGTCAGTTGTTAGTTGTCATCACTCAACGCCGTCAACAATGCCCAATGCCCAATGCCCAATGCCCAATGCCCAATGCCCAATGCCCAATGCCCAATGCCCAATGCCCAATTCCCTAATGACTATTTCTGATTTTGCTGGCGAAATTCTGCGGGAGTTTGGCGCAAAGCTCGTTCTGGATTCCACAGCCCTTTACCCATGAGTCTCGCCCATTCTTGAGCGTCGATCAGCCGCTGTTGATATTTGGTGTTGCGCGATCGCACTGAGGCTAAAACATAACCTTCTTTGACTAGCAGTTCGTTGAGCAGGATTTTATCTTGCCACAGGTAGGCTAGTTTGCGATCGAACTGGTCTTTCTCTTGGATGTCTGATTCTAACAATACTTGTTTTCCTCCAATTAACTGTTCTAGTCTTTGTTTGGCTGCTTCTCCCCAAGGTTGCTGTTTTAAATCCGGCGCATCAATACCAATCAGCCTGATTTGTTCTAATAAGGCGATATTGTCTGCTGTACTGATAACTTCGATGGTTTGTCCGCTGATGGCCCTTTCTACTTTGGCGATCGTACCTTGGGGCATTTCGGGTTTTTGGCAGCTAGCTAGCAACAGACAAAGGCCGATCGCGAATAACCGATAAAGCATGAATAATTGGTAGTTGATAATTGATGAAATTGTCTCATTCTTCATCCAACGGCAAACTGAATCTAACTTTACCCTTAGCGAAGTAGCGGCCGAATTGCTGTTCGTACACTTCGTCTTCGTCTTGTGTCTCTACTTCCATGTTGGAACGGGGATAGCTGACGCACAGCAGCGCATAACCGTCTTTTTGCAGTTCCACAGAAAGTCCCATTGCTTCAGGCTGGTGCAGTTCCCCCGACTTGACGCGCACCGCACAGGCGGTACAAGCGCCGTTGCGGCAGGAAAAGGGTAACTCTACTCCTTGGTTTTCGGCGCTTTGCAGGATGTAGCGGTCTTCGGGTACTCGGACTGTGTGGTGCGATCCCGTTTGTCTGTTATGAATTTTAATTGTGTAAGAACGAGTCATGGAATTTTAGATTTTAGATTTTAGATTTTAGATTGGGCTTTGGGAAGTCAAATCCTTTATATGAATGGGTTTGCGACACCGGGAGGAGAATTCATCCCCCCGAGCAAGACACCCTACCCATATTAAACAGCAAATTTATGCCGTTACCCCCTTCCCAAATCAGATTTGTTCTGCTAATATAGTTTAGCTGTGGCTAAATGAATTAATTTAGCCCTGGAGAGGTGGCCGAGCGGTTGAAGGCGCACGCCTGGAAAGTGTGTTTAGGGCAACTTAACGAGGGTTCGAATCCCTCCCTCTCCGTTAAACAAGCTGTTTAGGAAAAAATAACAGCTTGTAAAAAAAATCTCTGGTATGAGATAAACATTTTAATTATACCGATCGCCCCTGAGTTTTCTGAGAAAATTCAGGGGCGATTGCTTTTCTATTTTTGAGTGTAAATTAAGGGCGATCGCGGATTAGTTAGCAGAATCCCTATAATGTGAATAGGAAAAGATTTAAAGGTAATTTGATATGCAAGAATTAAATAAACGAGAACTAGATGGAGTTAAGGCAATGGGGGCAGTTCGCACTCAGGTTAAGCTGACCAATGCAGTAGATGACGAGTTAGTGCGTCGGGGGATGCTTGCACCTCGGCTGTTGCGCGAGTGTGAAATAGAAGGTTTGGTAGATACAGGTGCGGTTAACCTAGTAATTCCTTCAACAATAGTACAGCAGCTAGGTTTACGAATTTTGAGCCAGCAGTTGGTTAAATATGCTGACGGACGCCAAGAAGCAGTGGGAGTAACAGGCCCTCTGATTATTGAATGTGAGGGGCGCAAGACGATTGAGGATGCTTTAGTAACTGGTGATGAAGTATTGATTGGTCAGGTTGTTTTGGAAAAGTTGGATTTTTTGGTTGACTGTAAAAATCAGCGATTAATTCCCAATCCTGAAAATCCCGAGTATCCGGTTACTTATATCAAGTGAATGGAAAGGTCGATCCAATAGCTGCAAGCTTCGCTAACGCACTTGAATTTGACTATGATAACAAAACACGATCGTGCGCTCGCTCCAACTAACCGCCGGAATTCCAATCACTCACCTGTTTCAACCGAGACAAAGCACTTTCAGCAGATTCGCGAATGTAAGGATCTGCATCGGGATTAGCCGCCGCCGCTGACAAAACTTCACAAGCTTTTGTACCTCCAATCGTCGCTAACGAACCAGTTATCGCCACAGCTAAGGCAATATTGTCAGTATGTTCGATCGCCTCAATCAAGATATCTAAAGCCGGTGCGCCAATTTGTCCCAGCGCCATCACCGAGGAAATATAAACCACCGGATTCGGATCTTGCAGCGCTTTTTGCAGCCCTTGCATTCCGAGTTCTGGAAAAGTTAGATCGGGATAGTTAACAGCGATCGCCGTTAATGCCTTTGCACAACTCGCCTGAACCGTGGCACTCTGGCTGTTTAGCAGAGAATCTACCAGCAGCGGTACAGCGTCAGCACCGATTATCCCCAAAACTTGCACTGCCGATCGGCGATAAACGACATCTTCGTCATCCAAAATTCCCATCAAGCGGGGAATAGTAGTTTCGTCGCGAGTTTCTGCTAATTCGTTCATAGCCCGCTTCCGCATATGGGGATTCGGATGCTTTAGCTGTTGGAATAGTTCTTCTTTCGGCATTTTAGTTATTTGTTATTTGTTATTTGCTATTTGTTATTCGCTGTCAATACACGATTATACTCTCTTATCCTAAACTCGCTGCTTTTGCCCGAATCAGCAAATCGTCATCGGCCGCCAAAATCTCGCAGCCGCTGTTATCTCCTAATTTTTCCAATGCCATCAAACTAGCATATTTCAAATCCCAAATATGAGTTTCCAGACAAGTTTTAAGTTCTGCAACAGCGCGCTTGTCGCCTATTTCGCCGAGGGCGATGGCTGCGCCGGCACGGGATTTTTGGAACTGCGGTTCTCGATTGTGCAGCGCTTCTACGAGTAAATCGAAAGCAGGGGCGTACTTGAGCCAGCCGAGCAGTTTCATGACGTGATAGTGCGCGCCGTAATCGTTGTATGCAGATTCGGCAAAAGTTGCCAGCAAGGCATCCGGTGCTTCGTTTTTGTATGATTCTAGCAGGGTTTTAGTTGCCAGATAGCAGCGCCCAAAATCTGTTTCGTAGAGTTCCTTAATTGCAAATTCGAGGCTGGGGAGTTGGTCGTATTCGTGGACTAAATCGAGGTCTTCGGGCCGATCGCCAATGATGCGATCGAGCACCGGTTCAATTTCGGCAAAAGCAATTTCGCCCGCCGGAATCCCCGCACTCGCCAACATCCGCACGGCCCGCAGCCGAAACACCAAAGACACGGGACAGCGAGATATCTGAGGAATTGCCTGATAGTATTTAGCATCAATTAAGTCTTGAATGCTGCTGCGGCGGGCATTAACATTAGAGCTTTGCAGCAATTCCACCACCTGCGGCATCTGCGAGTAATCCCCGGAAAAGCGGCAGATTGTGGTGAGGGCTCCACCTTGAATCATCCCGTCTTCTGAGTCTGCAAACTTGCGAATGCGATCGAGTGCTGCTGTGTAATTCAACTTCGCCAAAGCCTGAATAATTACCCGATAGCTTTGAGCTGGTTTGTCGAGCAATTTGGCAATATCTTCTAAAGTATCGGGATTTTGCGTGCCGATTTCGCCGATCGCCCAGACTGCATTTTCCACTATATAACAGTCGTCATCGTGCAAGCAAGAATGGAGGGAAGCGAGTGCAGGTGTTGCTTCTAAGCGCCCCAAAGTTTCGGCTGCTTTCCGGCGAACTGAGCGGTTGTCTAAGTGATCGTCGGTATTTTCCACGGCTGCGATCAGAGCGGCGATCGATTTGGATGTAGAAAAGTTTACTAGATGAGAGGCGGCAATATAGCGATCGTAAGGGTCGTCGAGTTTGTCCGCCGGCGTTTCCAAAATGGCGATCGCCTGTTCTTCGGTCAGATTAAATAGCTTGAAAAAACGTTTATCCACTTACCAATTACCAAGAACCAACAGTACGACACAGAAAACACGGATACACGGATTATATCAGGTTCGGGTAATTCTTGATAAATCCTGTACTGGCATAGGACTATCGTCCAGTATTATAACTATTCAACCGAACCTGATATTAATATTTTTTAGTTTTTTTCATCTCTACTTACTAGGCGCAAGGTGCGCAGTGCACACCCTACTCATAAATAATGTAAGGTGCGCAGTGCGCACCCTACTAATAACTAATAACTAATAATACATAACCAATAACTAATAACTAATGACTGCTGACTAATAACTTTTAAAGTTAAGGGACTCTTAGCGCGACACTAAACCCGATTTAGGCTTTTGCAGCGTCCCAAGAGTCCCCCCACAACCGATCGAACTTGCGTCCAACAAGGCCGTAAATTACGCGGTCAATCTTCCTACTAGGAAAGAGAGTTGATCGTGTAGTCGAGAAGAGCGCGGAACTCTACCAAGGCTTGAGGAGACATATCGCGAGGAGCGCAAGCGCGATCGCGAGTATACACCAAAGCAGCAACGTAAGGAGCTGTAGGCAAGTTCAAGGCGCGGTAAACTTCGCGTTGACCGGCAATACCCCATTCATCCAGAGGGCCGGTGCCGCCAACTACCAAGCAGTAGTTGATCAAGCGCAGGTAGTGCTTGATGTCGCGCATACATTTGTCTTTCTTGACTTGAGTTTCGTTGGCTTCGCCAGCGTTGTTCAAGTAAGGATATTTTTTGATGCAAGCATCGTAGCCTTCTTTAGCAACTGCGTCGATTCCAGCAGCCAGCTTTTCAGCAGCTTCTAGACGAGCAGCAGCGCGTTGAATGCTTCCTTGAACGGACTCCAAGTCAGAGGTGGAGGGGAAACGCCCCGCCGCATCAGCAGCCGTAACTACTGTGGTGATTACTGATTTCATGTTCTGATATCTCCAGAAATAGATTTTTGACAGTTTGTTTCAATTCAACCGGCTCTTGAAGCCAGTAACTGTTGGCCTGCTTTAATTAGCTCAGAGCAGAAGCAACGCGATCGAAGTAGCTAGCAGCTTCAGAAGCCAAAGAGGAGCAATCGCCTGCAATTACATCCATTTTGCGGAAGCGGTTGCCTCCATAAGCTTCAGTGTTAGTGTTGGTGATGTGAGCGACAGCGATCGCTTTCATGATTTGAACTGCACGCACTGCGGAGCCAGAAGGCACGCCCAGAGCGATGTAGGTTTCTTTCAAGCCGTTCAAGCAACGATCGTCCAAAACGGAAGCATCACCAGCGAGCAAAGCGTAGGTAACGTAGCGCAGGATGATTTCGCCATCGCGCAAGCAAGCAGCCATGCGACGGTTCGGGTAGCAATTACCACCAGCTTGAATCAAGCCTTGGTTTTCGCAGATCATGCCGGAGATGGCATCAGAAACGGCGCAGCTTGCGTTGCTGGCGATCGCGTTTACTGCATCCAAGCGCTTGTTGCCTTCAGCAATAAAATTTCTTAATGCAGCGAGTTCAGTGCCGCCAATAGTACCGGTTTTGGCGTCTGCCGTAATTACGGCTCTGGAAAATGCGTCTAGCATTGAGCTCTCCTTCTGAATAAAAGGTAAAAATCTTGTTATTTAACAAGTCGATTTAGAACATAAAAGACAACGGGCTTCCCAGTCTCATTTATTAGAAACAAAGTAATAATCTGTAACATTCGCCCACACGGGGCATAGGGCATGGGGCATCTGGCATTGGGAGGATTTCCGGCATGGGGCATGGGGCATGGGGCATGGGGCATCGGTAATAGTTAATAGTTAATAGTTAGTGGTTACTTGTTACTTGTTAGTAGTTTTTCTAATAACCAATGCCCAATGCCCAATGCCCAATCCCCCATGCCCAATTCCCAAATTAAATGAACAAGCTAGGTGAGATTTTAAAATAATCGCCTAGTGCCTTAGCTTGTGCCTTGCTAATCGCTCTTTTGCCATTCACAACCTCAGATACCACACCACTTGATCCGATGATACCTATTAAGTCAGCTTGACGGATGCCACTGGATTCCATGATGTGTTGCAAAATCTCATGAGGCTCGGGTTTGTCGATCGGATAATTTTCCGTCTCATAAACTTCAATCAGCGTGACTAACAACTTATACAAAACTCTCTCCTCGGGAGTGCTGTTTTTCGCGAACGTTAGCCGCTCAGCCACTGCCAGAAGGCGATCGTATTCCTCCTCCGATTCGATCGCCTTTGGAGCGATTTCTGCCAACAAGTTGCTATAAGTTGCTTTATCAAAAGTAAGCATCATTTTTCCATTTGTCTTTCTCGTATTCAGCGCGGGTAAAAATTCTTTAACCCACGGAGGTGGGTTTTGTCTGTGTAGGCGCGGTTTCCAACCGCAGGCTTTGTCTTCAACCCACGGAGGTGGGTTTTGTCTGTGTAGGCGCGGTTTCCAACCGCAGGCTTTGTCTTCAACCCACGGAGGTGGGTTTTGTCTGTGTAGGCGCGGTTTCCAACCGCCGGCTTTGTCTTCAACCCACGGAGGTGGGTTTTGTCTGTGTAGGCGCGGTTTCCAACCGCCGGCTTTTTGCGAAATATCTACGGGATATCGCCCCGATCCCCCGCAATATCCCTTTAATCCCAGTCATCCTCCCCCGACTTTTTCTCAATCTGAGAAATTGCCAACTGCATCACCTGCCGCACCGGCGCTTCCGACTCCCGATTCAAAGCAGTTACCAGCGGTTCCAAAACAACAGAAAACTCCGGCGGATTTTCGCTAACGCCAATTTTCATCAAGGCCAGAGCCGCCGCTTTTCGGCTTTCCCAACTCGCATGGTGCAGCAACTCGATCAAGTTAGGAATTGCGGGATTGTAAGCAGCATTTGCTAAAGCCGATGCTGCTTCGATACGGACGGTTTCCGCTGTGTCTGTGAGAGCATTAACTAACAAATTGAAAGCAGCTTCTTCAGGTTCTTCTTGAGCAATTTTGCCGATCGCCCCCACGACAGCAGCCCGCACCTCAACCGAAGCCGAAGCGATTTCCCGGTACAAACACTCTTTTGCCTTCGAGCCAATAAAAGCCAAAGCCCAAGCCGCGTGTCCTTTGGTACTTTCTGAATATTTCGGCGAGGCTAAAACGAACAGCAGGTGCGGCACTGATGGCTCGCCCAACTTGGCCAGCGCCGCCGCAGAAGAACCGTTGACAACGGTATCCTCATCGTGCAAAAAAGCTTCTAGGAGAGTCGGAAGGGCGATCGGATCGCAAATCAGAGTCAGAGTTTTAGCACTTGCTCTGCGCACGACTGGGTTGGGGTGGCGTGCTAGAGCTTCCAGCAAAAAAGGAGTTGCAGGTTTACCAATTGAGCCGAGAGTTTCGGCAAAATTCAGCCTCATCATTCCCCGCGAATCTCCCATACATTCGACCATCTTTTTGAGAAGCTCGCTATCGTTGGGATTGAAAGTTTCGAGAGCTCTTTGCTCCCTCACAGTTTGCAGCAAAGCATCGCTTTCGGCTGGATTAACTGCTGTTTGAAAGTTACTCATGGGATTTTATATTTTAAATTTTAGATTGATGCAATTCATGTCGAACTTAGCCTCAGCCAGATTTTCCCGTCACAACGAAGTACCCTCAGCATTTCCAATGATTTCTCGAACAATAGCAGAAAAAGACACAAACGAAAACCAAAGATACAGCAGTGACAGCAAAGCGAAACACGCACCCCAAAACAGTTGGTGAGTGCTCAGAAAAGCGCTAGCCGTTGCAGAAAACAAAAAAGCCGCTGCATAAGTCGCAACACTTCGGGCCGCTACGATCGCCACCTGAGCAAATTGGCCGCGAATCCGGGAACTCACAAAAAACATTAACACCCCGCCGATCGCCATTCCAGCAAGAGCAGCCTGAGAATTATTATTAGTTGCACTACCAGCATAGAAAAAGCCCAACAAAGCCCCCGATAGAATAGCAGAAATTGTCCCTGCAAATCTACCCAATTTAGAAGTTTTCGGGTACTTGCAGGCGATCGCCCCAGCCAGGCCAGCAGCGCTCAAAACCCCGTACAGCAAAAGCACAAAAGGCCAACTGCGAGACCCCGGAACCTGTCCTTGCGCCCCCAAAATCAGTCGAGTCAGAACATCGCCGACAACCAAACAAATCGCGATCGCCCCAGCGCTCAACCACAGCAATCTATCCCCCAGAAATCCCAATTTATGTACCATAAAATTTGCACCCGATCACTGAACATTTCTAAAGAACGATCGACTTCGCAAAACTTGATTGCTAAAATTGTGACAATCCGAATCACTCATACTTCAAAAAATGTAAATAAACCCTCTTCTTTTCCTTCTCTTCCTTCCCGTCTTTGCGGTTCGTTAAAAAAAAATCCCCAACACACAAAATGAAACTAACCGATCGCCCCAACATCAAAAAAATTTCGCAGATTCTCGGTTTCGGAATATTGCTCGCACCAATACTACTCTACAACATTCCCTACTTTTTGCGTCCGGCCCAAACAAACGAAGCCCGATCGCTCTTTCAAGGAATAGCCTACCGCAGAGAATTTCGCTCAAATCCGCGTCCCAACCTTATTCACATTGTTAGCATCGACCTCAAAGCACCGGGAATCGGAATTTTTGTCACTCCCGGAGTCCCAACAGCCGATTTAACAGAAACCAACGCCCGCACCGCTACTGAATTCCTCAAAGAATTTAAATTGCAATTAGCAGTCAACGCCAATTTCTTTTATACCTGCATTGAGGAAGCACCTTGGGATTACTATCCCCGCAGCGGCGATCGAGTAAACAATGTCGGACACGCCATTACCAAAAACCAAGCTTATTCCCCACCAGATGCAAGCTTTCCCGCCCTTTGTTTCGATGCCAAAAACCGCGCTCAAGTCATCGAAAACGGCACTTGTCCTGCGGGGACAGCCTACGGAGTTGCGGGAGATACTTTGCTGGTAAAAAACGGCAAAATGGTAGCACAAAGTCAGGAAGAAAGCAAACAGGATAAACCTTATCCCCGTGCAGTCGCGGCGATCGACAAAACAGGCGAAAAGTTGTGGTTAATTCTGGTAGATGGCAAGCAGAGGATGTATAGTGAAGGGCTGAACTTGAGTGAAATAACTGATATTTCGATGGAGTTGGGAGCCGATACAGTCCTGAATTTGGACGGCGGCGGATCAGTAACTTTGGCCGTCGCATCCCCGTCTGGAGCGAAACTATTGAATGCTCCCATTCAGAATAAAATTCCGATGCAGGAACGTCCGATTTCCAATCATTTAGGATTTTACGCGCGGGAAAATTAGGGTTGCAAATTGCGTTTTGTCTCCGATTAATTGTAGGGTGCGCATTGCGCACCCTACTAACTGCACACCAAATTTAACTAAACTGGCTCATTTTCGCAATCAAATGGTCGAAATAAGGAGCTAATTTTGCCCGATCGCCCGCATCGCACCGCGTCAAACTAGCAGCCTTGATACCTTCTAAACCCAGAACCATTGCCTGCAAAGGAACACCCAATTCTTGATAGAGCAAATTCATGTTATGTAGCCCTTCATCGCTGGTAAATTCGGCAGTATTTCCGGCAATTCCATAGGTAATACAGCGCAGAAAATGCCAGAAATCTCGCCAACAAGCTTCAGCCCGGGCTGGGGGATAAAGTTCGCCGCCCAGTTGAGAAATATTCGGATATTCAGCTAACACTTGTTCCCGGGCTTCGGATACGATATCGGCCGCATTGTCGCGCAGAAACTTGGCAGTATTAACCGATATTGGTTCCGATGAGTGAAGTTGTTGCAAATCTTCATCAGCGAGATAGCGGCCTGCGTCGTCAGCAGCTTGAAACAGTTGAATTTCTGCGGGAGTGTGCGAACTTTTCCAGGTGGCTAAGCTGACAATTCGGGCTTTCGGGATTAATTCTTTGGCTTTTTCGCTTAGTTGGAGAGTCATAGACAAATGGCTAGTCAGTAATGAGAGAAAAATGGCATATTTGAAGTTTACCAGAAGTGCGATCGGCATCACCGCAAACCAGCCTAAATCTGGAGTAGCCTAGTAGCACATTGTTTAAATTTTGACTTTAATGCAAAAATTACTAAGACAGCTAAAACAAAAAAAGATAGTAAAGGGAAAATTCCCCTTCCTGCCAGATCGAAAGATACTGATAGCATCATTGATAATTCCTGCGATTCACTTCGGTCTTTGCAAAATATATCTATTAATATCATCAGAAAACGGGACAGTAGCAATTTGGCCATCAGCAGGTTTTTTTTTGGCGGCTTTCCTTCTGCTGGGTTGGCGGATTTTACCTATTCTACTTATTAGCGATTTCATCATAAAATTTACAGTGTTTTTTCCCCAAGACTTGGTGACAAGTAGTTTAACAACTTTTGGGAATACCGTCGATCTGCTAGTAGCAAGCTTTCTAATTAATCGCTTCGTAAAATACCGGCATCTACTAGAACGCTCCCAGGATGTTTTAAGATTTTTCGTGCTGTCAATACCCAGCCCTATTATCGGTACTACTCTCGCCACTACTGTACTCTGCGTACGAGGAATTACTCCTTGGACAACTTACTCTGAAGTTTGGCGAAGTTGGTTTACCTCAATCATTGCTGGTACGATGATTGTGACACCAGCAATCCTCGCCTGGGCTCAAAAACCAAAGCAGTCCGAAAAACTTCGGCCTCCCCAGATTGCCGAATTTGGACTGTTGCTATTGTTACTGGTTGTCATCAGCAACATCGCCTTTTGGCAAAAATATCCCATTGAGTACATGATGATTCCGCTGCTGATTTGGTCGGCATTTCGATTTGGATCGCGGCAATCGACTTTGCTGGTAGTGATTATTTCGGCGATCGCAATTTTTGGAACATCTCGCGGTTTGGGTTCATTTGTGAGGCCTTCACTCAACGAATCGCTGTTTCTACTGCAATCTTTCATCGGTGTTGTAGCAGTTACCACCTTTGTTTTATCGGCGGTAATCAACGAAAACAAACAGTCAGCAGCCAAGCTCAAAAAACTTAATAACGAGTTAGAACAGCGAGTAGAAGAACGCACATCTCAACTGCAAGAAGCTAAACAATTGGCTGACAATGCCAACCAATCAAAAAGCGACTTTCTCGCCAATATGAGCCACGAACTCCGCACTCCCCTCAACGGCATTTTAGGCTACGCTCAAATCATGAACCGTTCCCAATCTTGGGGAGAAAAAGAGCGCAATGGCCTTAGCATTATTCACCAGTGCGGTTCCCATTTGCTGACGCTGATAAATGACATTCTCGACCTTTCAAAAATCGAAGCAGGCAAATTAGATTTGCACCCGAAAGCTTTTCATTTCCCCTCTTTCTTGCAAAGCATTGTTGAAATTGTCCACATTCGCACCGAACAAAAACAAATTGACTTGATTTATCTCCCAGACGCTGAACTTCCCGAAGGCATAGAAGCCGATGAAAAACGCTTGCGCCAAGTATTAATTAATTTACTAGGAAATGCCGTCAAGTTTACAGACAAAGGCAGCGTCACTTTCAAAGTAGAGGTAATAAACGGCGAGTCATCGCCGGATTCCCAATCTGCAATCCAAAATCGATTGATTCGCTTCCAAATCGAAGATACAGGCGTTGGAATGAGTCCAGATTCGCTGTCAAAAATCTTTGTACCTTTTGAACAAGTAGGAGATACCAACCGCCAAGCAGAAGGAACCGGACTCGGATTGGCAATTAGTACCAAAATTGTTAATTTAATGGGCAGTAAAATAGAAGTAACCAGTCATTTGGGGGCTGGCAGTACCTTCGCTTTTACCGTCGGTGTTCCCTTGGCTGCTGACTGGGTAAATGCAGCCGTTGCTGCCGTTGGAAAGCAGATTGTTGGCTATCATGGCACTCCGAAAACAATTCTCGTCGTCGATGACAACTGGCAGAACCGTTCAGTGATTTCTAGCCTCCTAGAACCGCTTGGTTTTGCGGTAGTCGAAGCTGAAAATGGCGAGGATGGCTTAGCTAAAGCTGCTCAAATTAAGCCGGATTTGATCCTCTCTGATTTGTTGATGCCTGTGATGGATGGTTTTGAAATGATGCGGCTGTTGCGGAGTTCAGAAACTTTGAAGGATGTGCCATCAATTGTTTCGTCGGCTTCTGTTTACGAGATGGATAGACAAAAGAGTTTGGAGGCTGGCGCCGATGATTTTCTGCCTAAGCCGGTGCAGCTTGATGAGTTATTTTCAATTTTGGAAAAGCATTTGCAAATTAAATGGAAATATGACCAGAAATCACTAGCAAAAATCTCTGTGGGACTAGCGCCGAAAACTGTATCTAATTCAGTCATCCCGACTTCAGAGATGGTGATTCCAGCACGCGAAGATTTAGATTTGTTGCTGAATTTAGCGCAGCAGGGCCGCTTAAAAAAACTTACTGAAGAAGCTAAGCGAATCGAACAACTTGACAAAGGTTATACTCAATTTATACAGCAAATTTTGCAATTAGCCAAGGGCTTTCAAGCTGACAGAATCGAGGATTTGCTCAAACAGTATATAAAATAACGGGTAAAAACTTATGTCAGAAGCTGAGTTAATTTTAGTGGTAGACGATACGCCGGCTAATCTGGATGTGATCTCGGAGGCGCTGACGGATGCGGGTTATGAGGTGGCGATCGCCATTGATGGCGATCGAGCTCTCAAGCAAGTTCAGTATACGCTGCCGAGTTTAATTTTGCTCGATGTGATGATGCCGGGAATTAACGGCTTTGAAACCTGCCGCCGCCTCAAAGCAGACGCCGCTACAAAGGACATTCCTGTAATTTTTATGACGGCTTTGTCGGATACGGCAGACAAGGTTAAAGGATTTCAGCTAGGTGCTGTTGATTATATCACTAAACCTTTTGAAGAAACGGAGGTTTTGGCCCGTGTCAATACTCACGTGAAACTGCGAAATCTGAATAAAGAACTAGAACAGCGGGTAGTCGATCGCACGGCGGAACTAACCACTGCTTTGGCGCAAGTCAAGCAATCGCAGCTTCAGTTGATCCAGAACGAAAAAATGTCGGCTTTGGGTAATTTAGTCGCTGGTGTCGCTCACGAAATCAACAATCCTGTCGGTTTTATTTATGGTAATACCAAGGAGTTGAATTTGGCGTTAAAAGACATTATTGACCACTTGCGGCTTTATCAGAAAACGTGCCCAAATCCGGGAAAAAATATTGAATTCCACGCAGAAGAGATTGATTTAGAATATGTTTTGAAAGATACGGCAAAGATGTTATCATCTATGGAAATTGGATGCGATCGCCTGCGCAACATCAGCACTTCCCTCCGCACCTTTTCTCGGGCCGATACGGCTGCAAAAGTCTCAGCTAACATCTGCGACGGCATTGACAGCACCCTGATGATTTTGCAGCACCGCTTGAAAGCTCAAGAAACTCGTCCCGAAATTCAAGTTCTAAAAGAATATGGAAAGATTCCCCCGGTAAAATGCTATTTGGGACAACTAAATCAGGTGTTTATGAATGTTCTCTCAAATGCGATCGATGCTGTGAATGAGTGCAATTACGGACGCAGTTTTGCTGAAATTGAAGCGGCTCCTAATACGATTACTATTACCACAGAATTAACTAAAGACAGACAAAGTGTTGTGGTCAAAATCAAAGATAACGGTAAGGGAATTTGCGAGGAAGTAAAAGCGCATATTTTTGATCACTTGTTCACTACAAAATTAGTTGGCCAAGGGACGGGGTTGGGTTTGTCAATTAGTCGCCGGATAGTGGAAGAAATACACGGCGGTAGTTTGATTTGCTGTTCTGTGTTGGGTGATGGGACGGAATTTGCGATCGAATTGCCGATCGGGTAATATAGCAGATTGCAAGTTTATGAAGTACACCGCTCGATCGCTCCGCAAGGATGCCTTTCCTCGTGACAAATTAACGTCAAACCAACCGTCTTTCTTGTTTTTATCGGAGTCCCGGGGCCCCCCCAACCCCCCAAAAAATGGGGGGGGAAAATTAAAATAAAAATAAAAAAAAAAAAACCGAAATAA